>CAYWBI010000043.1:0-23956 GCA_964456445.1 uncultured Calditrichaceae bacterium | reverse complement strand
AAGGCCTGAGTAATACAGGTCAAAAATTTTCATTATTAATTATTAATTATTAATTGTTAATTGTTAATTGTTAATTGTTAATTGGTACCTGTTCCCCAATTCCTGTAAGCAAACTCTTATGAAACTATTTTTTCGGGAAGTCGGCCAAGGCACACCGGTTGTAATATTACATGGCTTATTTGGCATGTCTGATAACTGGATGACCTTTGCGAAACGTTTGTCCTCGGACTATCATCTTTTTTTGCTTGATCTGCGCAATCATGGACGCTCCCCGCATGCTGCGGAAATGAGCTACGGGGCAATGGCAGCGGATGTGTATAATTTTGTCCGGGAGACAATTAAAGTCCCTTGTAATATTTTTGGTCATTCCATGGGCGGTAAAGTGGCCATGACCCTGGCCCTCCGGGAACCCGAATGGGTCCGCTCCCTTGTTTCCGTGGATATCGCCCCCAAACGCTATTTCTCGCCTAAGTTTCAGGAGTTTTTACAGGTGATGATGCATATCGATCTTAACAAATTGACATCCAGAAAAGAAGCGGACGGTTTATTGGAAGATGCATTGCATTTGCATCCGGCAACCCGCCAATTCCTTTTAAAAAATCTATACCGTACTGCAGACAACCGTTTTGGCTGGCGGCTTAATTTACCTGTTTTGTATGATAACCTTTACGATTTATTGGGTGGGATAGATCAAGACGGCCAATATGAAAAAGCCGCCCTTTTCGCTCGTGGCAGTGAATCGGATTATATCGCCGATGCTGACCGGGAGATTATCCATAAATGGTTTCCCCGGGCGGGGATCGTGGATATCGAAAGCGCCAACCATTGGGTGCATAGCAGCGCCCCGGAAGCTTTGGAGATGGCTTTGCGTGATTTCTGGCGGTCTGCATTGCCGGATGTATAAGCAGTCAACGCAAAGAATAAACGATTGCACAATAAAACGTTATGTTGTAAGTTGCGCCCGATATATAGAGACCAACTCTTTTTTTATTCCGTTTGTCGTGTGACTCATAACACTAAGTATAAACATAAAATCGCTATTTTATTGTGTGCTCTATTAAAAAGGATTTCTTGCCTGGGGCATACTGTATAAAATATAATCGACCCGAAAAATGAATATTGGAGGATTTTTTATGAAAAAGTGGCTACCTGTACTGCTGATACTGACTCTGGCATTTATCAATGTAGATGCGCAACAGTTTACCGATCCTATAAAGACTTATGGCAAATATGTGACTGTTGGTACTGCCTGGGGCGATTATGATAATGATGGATATGTTGATCTGTATTTATCGAATGGTCTTGACAACTATTTTTGGGTCAATTTTTTGTTCCGGAATTTGGGTAACGGAACGATGGATTCAAGCATGGCCGCCGGACCACTCAAAACAGACCGGTTTACAAGTGGTGGAGCCGCCTGGGGCGACTATAACAATGATGGTTATTTAGATATGCTGGTTGCGAATCCAAATACAAAACAAACAGGATCTGGATTCGGAAAAACATATTATGCAGAAACAAAACTATATATAAATAATCAGAATGGCACTTTCTCGGACGTTGCCTCTCTTGGTGACTTAGGCGCTGAAACGTCTGGAAGTGGACTTTCGAGTTGGGATTCGCCCATTGCAGATGTCTGGGCCGATACGGATAATGACGGGTGGTTGGATGTTCTGCAAAGTAACGCTACTATTGGTGGAAATGCCCGTAATTTTACAGCTTATACCAATAATCAAGATGGTACGTTCACATTGCTTTCAAATAATATCACAAGCCAGGGAACATCTTCCCGGGCTGGCATGGCCTGGGCCGACTTTGATGAAGATGGTGATATGGATGTTGTGACGCTCTCCGGAGCTATTGCACAACATACGGTGTTGTGGGTATTCAACGGAACGAATTTTGATAGCACCCACATATTAGTTGGCGGTGGGGCAAATGGTCCTAATACTCAGACGGGAACATGGCTGGATTATGACAATGATGGCGATCTGGATTTTTATGTTGGAACCGGGGCCAATGATTCAAATGGACCGGAAATAAATCATCTTTTCAGAAACGATACCGGCATTCTGGTAGAAGTTACATCAGCCACAGTTGGCACATGGCTCGACGATCTGGATTTTTCTTTAGCCTCTACGGCGGCCGACTTTGACAATGATGGTGATATAGATATCTTTGAAGGAACGGATAATCAGGGTAGTTATCATAACCATCTTTATGAAAATAACGGTGATGGTACTTTTACCGAAAATCTATCCACTACACTTTCCGATTCCGGTTTTGCAAGAAGTGGCGCTTTTGCGGATATGGATAATGATGGTGACATGGACCTCATGCTCGGTCGTGAAGGACCAAATTTTTTGTATAAAAATAATGGGTCATCTAACGGCTGGATGGAAATTCTTTGTAAAGGCGATGGAACTTCCGTAAATAATTCCGCCATTGGCGCTTTGGTCAAAGTTAACGCTACAATAGGCGGGATAAACTATACACAAATACGGGATGTGAGTGCCGAGACCGGTCGTGGCAGTCACAACATGTTGCGTACCCACTTTGGAATGGGCAATGCAACCAGTGCAGCCAATATAACCGTTCGTTGGCCCGGACCGGGAACGACGACCAGTTATACCGATATGCCATTGGATAAAATTATGGTGTATAAATATGCCGCCCTAACCGGCACGGCGTCGGTCATACCCGCACAAAACTTTATGTACCTTATTGGCTCCACCGGGGCCGCGGTGGATTTTACAAGTAATACAGCAACAAGCGCCGGAACATTGACCATCACCCGTACAAACAGCGATCCCGGTAGTGTGGGTTACAGCGGGACTGCAACCGCACCGGATGCATCAACCATAACGCCGAATTCTGTGGCTACCGAGCATTACTGGACCATTTCCCAAACCGGGCTGACGGGAAATTTTACTTGTGAAGTCTATCTGGATTTAAATGGATTGACCGGGATTACAAACCCGGACAAATTGGTTATTCTTAAAAGGGCAAATAGCAGCACGGCCTGGACGCCATTGAATGCATTACGTATCGGAAACACTCTTTATTCAAATGCTTCGGTCTCTTCCTTTTCGGAATTTGCCATTGGTTATAACTCCGCCGATCAATCCCTGCCGGTGGAATTGGTTTCCTTTAATGCTGCCCGGCTCGAATCGGGGATTCAACTGCAATGGCAAACGGCGTCCGAACTGGAAAATGTTGGTTTTATTTTGGAGCGTTCCCTGTCGGAGGATGATGGCTTTACCGAAATTGCCTCATACCGCAGCGATGATGCTCTTCGTGGCCAGGGCAATTCCAGCCGTAGCCATAATTACAATTACATAGATCATGCGGTTGTCCCCGGAACGGAATATTTTTATCGCTTGTCGGATATCAGCATCGATGGCATGCGCGCTTATCATGGTGTGGTCAAGGCAACGGATATAAACATTATCAGCAATTTCGTTCTGTGGCCAACCTATCCCAATCCCTTTAACCCCAGCACGCATATCCGTATAGAGATGCCTGGATCCGGGAACAGGGTTGTGATAAACGTATATAATGCCCTGGGCGAACTTATCCGGACTATCCACAACGGTACGCTTTCCGCCGGGATTCATAATTTTAGCTGGAATGGAAAAAATTCCAGAGGGGCCGCGCAGGCATCGGGCGTCTATATATTGCGGGCACAGAATGGCGTGCAAATACAAACACAAAAAATGCTGCTTGTGCGTTAAACATCATCTGTATATAAATTCAAAAAAGCCTTCCGGTCTTTGGGGGCTTTTTTTTTGCCCAATTCAAATGTTTTGATTCAAACCCAAATAAACAAACGACTCCTGTTTATGCACTGGAATACTTAGGGCTTTTTATACCGGGAAAATTGCCGGACCGTTTTTCAGAAGGTGGGTAAATCCCTTCATGCTCTCCTTACGGATGGACGGTGTT
Organism: uncultured Calditrichaceae bacterium; assembly: GCA_964456445.1. Lineage (GTDB taxonomy): Bacteria > Calditrichota > Calditrichia > Calditrichales > J004 > CAYWBI01. Next base: position 20,011 of record CAYWBI010000043.1, on the reverse strand, counting down.
TTTTCAAAATATTCCAAATGAAACAAGGTGAAAAATTGAAAATTGATTATTATGGGGGCTGGCTGTAAACCACCATAGCCTGTGATCTTGAGTTCCTGATTTCATTGTCTGAAAAGGCCTTTTGTTGCCGTTAACAACCTGTTTTTATTTTTGCAACAAAAATTTTCCTTTAGTACTTTCTTCAAGATAAATCCGAACATAAAAGGTTCGGTTTCCACTTCAACTATTAGGTAAAAAGCGTCTTAAGTTTTCAATAAATGTCAACCATTGTTTAATTCTCAATTTGGAGGAAATATCGTGAAGACTTTTCAAACAGATCATTTAAGAAATATAGGTTTATTTGCTCATGGCGGTGCGGGTAAGACGACCCTTGCCGAAGCACTTCAATTTAACCTAAAGCAGATAACGCGTATGGGATCAATTGAGCAAGGATCGACTGTATCGGATTATAACGCAGATGAGATTGAGCGGCAAAGCTCCATCAACAGCACATTGATGCATGGTATTTGGCGCGATACAAAAATAAATATCATTGACACGCCCGGTTACTCGGATTTTTTTGGCGAAGTGGTTGGCGCCATGCGTGTCGTAGAAACTGCCTTTGTCATTGTTGCAGCGGATAATGGTGTGGAAGTTGGCACCGAATCTGTTTGGGCCCAGGCCGAGAAAAATAATGTACCACGTTTGATTGTTGTAAATAAACTCGACAAGGAACATTTGTCTTTTGACTCGGTTTATAACGATTTGGTTCAGGATATGGATGAAAAAGTCGTTCTGGTTCAGTTCCCTGTGAACCCGGGACCAGGGTTTGATTCCGTTATCGACCTGATCCGCATGAAACTGTTAAAGTTTAAAACCGATGGCAGTGGGGATTTTACTGAAGAAGACATACCCGCCGGGCTCAAAGATAAAGCCGATGAACTTCATCTAAAGTTAGTCGAAGTCATTGCCGAGAGCGATGATACACTGATGGAAAAATATTTTGATAGTGGGTTGACAGAAGATGATTTTCGCAACGGTTTAAAAACGGCCATGGCCCATGATTTGTTATATCCGGTGTTTTGTGTTTCCGCGGTAAATAACATCGGCCCAAAAAGGCTGTTAGATGTTATCGTAAATTTTTGTCCCGCCCCTGGTGAAACCCATGACATTAAAACCGAAGATGGGATGTTAAAAGTGGATGCAAATGGTCCGCTTTCCGCTTTGATTTTTAAAACAAGCGGTGAACAGCATATGGGTGAACTTTCCTATATAAAGATTTTTTCCGGCTCAATAAAAGTTGGTGATGATGTACAAAATTCCACACGTGAGCATGGAGAGCGGATAACACAAATTTTTACCTTGAACGGAAAGAACAAAGAGTCGTTGGATACACTTTCCGCGGGTGATATCGCAGTCCTGGTAAAATTGAAAGAAAGCCATACAGGCGATTCTTTTTGCTCGAAAAAAACAGTGATTAAGTTTCCAAAAATTGAATTTCCCAGTCCAAGGATCCGGGAAGCCATCAGTCCAAAAACAAAAGGCGACGAAGATAAAATCGGACAGGGTTTGCATACCTTACACGAGGAAGACCCTACTTTTAGTTCTAAGATCGATGGAGAACTGGGACAAACCATTATCTCGGGGCAGGGGGAAATGCATCTTGCCATAATTCTAAACCGCTTAAAAGAACGCTTTGGCGTTGAAGTGATAGAAGAGGAACCCCGCATTCCATATCGTGAAGCCATCAAGGGAAAGGCCGAGGCACAGGGTAAATTTAAAAAACAGTCCGGCGGACGGGGACAATATGGTGATTGCCATCTGCGGATAGAACCCCTGCCGCGTGGAGAAGGGTTTGAATTTATCGACGCCATCGTTGGCGGTGTTATTCCCGGGCGTTTTATCCCCGCGGTTGAAAAAGGTGTTCAGGAAACCATGGCCAAAGGCGTGCTTTCCGGTAATAAAGTAGTTGACGTCAAAGTTTCGGTTTATGACGGCAGCTACCATAACGTGGATTCATCGGAAATGGCCTTTAAGGTGGCCGCATCCATGGCCTTTAAAAAAACATTTATGGCTGCCAAACCCGTTATACTTGAACCTATATATGATGTTGAAGTACGTGTGCCGGATGAATACATGGGCGATGTTATGGGTGATCTAAGCAGTCGCCGGGGCAAGATTATGGGGATGGATGCCTTTGGTAAATTTCAGGTAATAAAAGCCAAGGCGCCACTGGCGGAGTTATATAAATATTCCACTTCTCTGCGTTCAATGACCCAGGGCCGCGGTATTCATACCCGTGCTTTTTCTCATTATGAAGAGGTGCCGGGCGATGTGCAAAAGAAAATAATTGCAGAGGCAAATGCCGAGAAGGAATAAATAAAAATTTGTCGGACAATTCTACTGCCGGTTAAATATACCTATTGTGTTCAGGTTCCCGAAATGACTGTTTTCTATAAGACACAATACAATATTATCCGGCGGTTTTAATATTTATAACGTCTTGTATGGAACAGTATTCTGCCAAATTAATTGTTTATTATTGAGATGGTCTTATGTTGGGGCTGTTTAAAACTGAACAGGATAAATGAACAATGGAAAATATGTGGGCGCCCTGGCGTATGCAATATATCATGGGGGATACGGAAAAAATAAGCGGCTGCGTGTTTTGCGCATTGCCTGCTATGAATCAGGATGAGAAAAACCTGGTTGTTTACCGCAGCAGGCATTGTTTTGTTATCTTAAATAAATTCCCCTACAACAATGGCCATACAATGGTAATTCCTTACGAGCACACGGCGGATTTATTATCTCTGGATGATGCGGTTTTGGCGGATTGCCAACTCACTATCAAGAAGACAATCCGGGTTCTGCGGAAGGTTTTTCATCCACAGGGGATCAATCTCGGGATGAATATAGGACAGGCTGCCGGCGCAGGAATCGAAGAGCACATTCATTACCATCTGGTGCCGCGCTGGAATGGAGACACAAATTTTATGCCTGTAATTGGAGGAGTTAAAGTAATTTCCGAGGCTTTGCAGGAAACATATAAAAAATTAAAAACCGCATTTTTAGAGATAAGTTGATATGGCCAGGATGGTACGAATACAGCTTCCGGTTGCGGATCTGGATGAGGCAATGGAATTTTATGCGCACACTTTGATGCTTCCGGTCAAAAAATTAAGTGAATCGAGGGGAAGACTTTTTTGTAATGGGATTGAGCTGATCTGTTATGACCCGCTACTGGAGGGCAAACAGGTTGGAAAAGGGTGGATGCTTCATGAAAATCAGGATTTATACTTTGCCGTTACAAATTTGGAAGCTACTTATATCCGTGCAAAAAACAGCGGTTGTAGCGAAATAGATGCCACGACAAGTATAAATGAGCGTGGTGAAACCTTGTTTCATTGTAAGGACCCCTCAGGGAACCCGCTCTGTTTCGTGGATGAGAAAACCATGAGCGATGATCCGGTGCTATAGTGATTTTAATGACAGCGAAAAAGAAAGAAGCTGAAAAAATTCCCTCTCCCACTCGCTCAATGTTTGATATTTTAAATAACGTAGTAACTACCCATTCAAAATCTTTCCATTGAACCGGATAAAATAACTTTTGTCTGACCCGTGAAATTCGTTAAATCGCTTTAAGGAAAAAATCATGTCTGCAACACTTTATACAAATATTGGAAAAATGTACAACCCGGATATAGAAAAAGGCTATGGCGCTGTTCGTGCATTTTCACAGGTTTCCCTTGTGGTTGAAGATGGCAATATATGCCATATACAGGAAGGTGGCGCGCTTCCGTCGGCAGACCGGCAGGTCGATTGTGGTGGCCGGACCGTCTTGCCTGGTTTTGTTGATCCACATACCCATCCGGTTTTTGGCCAGACCCGTGAAGCCGAGTTCATTATGCGTATCCAGGGTAAATCCTATGAAGAAATCGCCGGGGCAGGCGGGGGCATACGCAATAGTGTGCGCCGTTTCCGGGAAGAAGACAAACAACGGATTGAACAACTGACCCTTGGCAGAATAAAGACTTTTTTAGAATATGGAACGACATCTATCGAAGCAAAATCCGGCTATGGGCTTTCAACGGCCGATGAAATAAAATCCCTGGAGATTATTGCCGACCTGCAAAAACTTCAACCGTTAGAGATGACCCCGACTTTTTTGGGGGGCCATGAAGTTCCCGATGAATATCAAACAGACCGTGAAGCCTATATCCGTTTAGTTATTGACGAGATGATTCCCTTGGTAGCCAGAAGAGGTCTCGCTAAGTTTTGTGATGTATTCTGTGAAAAAGGGGTCTTTACCGTTGCAGAGAGCCGACGTATTTTGATGGCGGCACAAAGTAAGGGCCTTATAGCTAAAATTCATGCGGACGAACTTTCGCCTTTTGGGGGGGCTGAACTAAGCGCCGAGCTGCGGGCCATTTCCGCAGATCATCTTGTCATGGCATCGGATAAAGGTATTGAGCAGATGGCTGTGAGCGGGGTGGTTCCGGTTTTGTTACCGGGAACAACTTTTTTCCTGGGAAAGGATGTTTATGCCCCCGCGCGTAAGATGATCGCGGCCGGATGTGAACCGGCCATCGCAACCGATTTTAACCCGGGCAGCTCCACCACACAAAACATGCAAATTATCTGGACCATCGCCGCATTAAAATTGAAAATGCTCCCCGGTGAACTCCTGTGGGCCAGCAGCCATACAGCTGCCCGGGCCATCGGCCGGGTGGATGAAATCGGGTTGATTGCCACAGGACGCCAGGCGGATTTTATTGTCCTTGATATTCCAAATTTGGATTATCTGCCTTATCACTATGGCGTCAATCACGTAAAAATGACGGTTAAAAAGGGGGATATTGTCAATAATTTAATCTCATAAGAGTTTTAAAATTATGATTATTGGCTGACAATTGTTATGTTTTTCCATGTCTGAAATAACATTAAAACGATGGTTGATCACATGAAAGTAGAAGAACCGCTCTTTAATTTTATCCTGCCGGAAATCGGCTATGAAATAAAAAACTCGGATTCGTTAAGCGCCATAAAGAAAATGAATGATGATACGTTTGACTTGATCATCACCTCGCCCCCTTACAACATTGGGAAATCTTATGAGACAAAAACATCTATTGAAAACTATTTAAAACCCCAGCAGGAAATAATAGCCGAGTTGACCAGGGTCCTGTCCCAAAAAGGGAGCATTTGTTGGCAGGTAGGTAATTATATTGAAAAAGGGGAAGTATTCCCTCTTGATATTTTTTACTACCAAATTTTTAAAAACCTTGGCCTAAAACTCAGAAATAGGATTATTTGGTATTTTGGACATGGTCTCCATGCTTCCAATCGTTTTTCCGGTCGCTATGAAACAATTTTATGGTTTACAAAATCCGATGATTATATTTTTAATCTCGATGATGTGCGTATTCCTGCCAAGTATCCAGGCAAACGACATTTTAAAGGCCCCAAAAAAGGACAACTATCGGGAAACCCAAAAGGAAAAAATCCAGCCGATATTTGGGAAATTGTTGTCCGTGACTGGGAAAATGAATTATGGAACATCCCCAATGTAAAATCGAACCATCCCGAAAAAACGGAGCACCCTTGCCAGTTTCCCATTGAACTTGTGGAGCGTTGTGTACTTGCGTTAACCAATAAAAATAGTTGGGTGCTTGATCCTTTTGCCGGCGTTGGTTCTGCTCTAATTGCAGCGGTTAAGAACGATAGAAACGCTATTGGAATTGAAAAGGAAACGGAATATTGCAAAATTGCAGAAAGACGGCTTCAAGATTTTAACGAAGGAAATTTAAAAATCCGTCCTTTGACAAAACCGATTCATAAGCCATCGGTAAATGACAAGGTAGCAAAGCGACCGAAGGAATGGGATGAACTTAGTTTGTTTGGAACTAAAGAATGAAAATTGCCTAAAAATATTCACATTTAAATGGTGAAGAATTTTTTCTTGTTCATCATCCGGCCCTTTATGATGAAATCCGTGAGGTAATCAACGGGATTGATGCCTCCGAATTTATGACAAAAATCAGTAAAGAGAAGCGTATGGTCGGGAAGAAACTTTTTAGTCCAATTGATCTGAATAAAGCATTTAACGATGGCTTTTCAGGCAGAGGATGGCATGAAAGCCGCTATAATTACTACATCACACTTGAGCGGTCTTTAATGGAAAAGAGTATTTCCATGCCAGCATCGGATCAAAAGAAATTTTTGGTGGAACATGGGGAACCCGAACCGATATTTAGATACAATCAGACCGATTTTGTAAAGGACAAAATCGCTGTGGAGGTACAGTTTGGTAAATATGCCTTTGTCGCATACGATCTGTTTGTAAAACACATGCTGTTCTACTCGGGCGGAGTGACCAATCTGGGTGTGGAAATATTACCGACAAAAAGTATGCAATCGCATATGTCGAGTGGTGTGGCGTATTATGAAGGAGAAGTTTATAATGTGATGCGTCAGGGAAGAAACAATCCACCGGTGCCTTTATTGATTTTAGGGATTGAACCCTAAGGTTATGCCATTTGTTTGTAAAAGAAAAAAATATGGCAAGCGCATAATTATATATAAACAGTCTGGTTAAAAATGCACGCGTTAAATATTTCATCCGGTGTCATACACCTTGTTCAGGGCGACATCACCGAACAGAAAGTGGACGCCATCGTAAATGCGGCAAATTCCTATTTAAAACATGGCGGCGGTGTGGCCGCAGCCATTGTGCGCAAGGGCGGACGGGTCATCCAGGACGAATCGGACAAGATTGATTACGTTCCGGTTGGTTCCTGCGCGGTTACAACAGCGGGCAGTCTAGCCGCCAAGTATGTGATCCATGCCGTGGGGCCGCGTATGGGGGAAGGTGATGAAGATAAAAAGCTGCTATCGGCAACCAATTGTGTTTTGAATAAATCTCTGGAACTAAACTTGAAAAGCCTGGCTTTCCCGGCCATCAGCAGCGGGATATTCGGTTATCCCGTTGAGCGTTGTGCCAATATAATGCTTTCCGCCTGCAAAACATTTCTTCAAAAAAATGCAGTTACGCTCAATATTGTATTCTGTCTCTTTTCCCAAAGCGATTACAATGTTTTTGTGGCAGAACTTACAAAATAAATCCGGAGATGATTCTTCTGCTTCTCGAAGTTTCTCTTGCTATCTCAACGTAAAATCAGATTCAATATCAAGATAGGCTTCCAGGTCTTTGCGATAACCATACAGCAGTCTCTTGGTGCTGTGCACAACATTTAGGCTTACCTTGCAGATGTCAATGGTTTCGCTTATTGTTCTTGCAAGAAAATCAGATTCGTCAAACACATCGGTTACCAATCCCAATTCCTTTAATTTTAACGCAGGTATCCTGGTTCCTCTAAATAAAATGTCGAGCACCTTTGCGCGGCTAAGATAAAGCGGGAGGAAAAAAGGCAAGGCACCGCTTGGATGCAAGCGATATTTTATATGTGAGAGTACAAAATCCGAGGAGGAAGAAGCAAAACGGAAATCTGCAGCGAGCGCCAAACCGAAGAAGGGGGAGACAATGTCGCCATTAATTCCGTTTACGACTATTTTACTAAAACGGTTCAGTTTACGAATAAAATTACCAATGATATTGATCTCCCGTGCCCGGATTTCATTTTTTGTAAAACGGGATATATCCTTAGGTTTTTGAGCATTGAAATCATCTCCAATAATACTTTTTAAAAATTCGGCATAAGCATCTTCAGACATGCTGCCTTTTTCGTTGAGCACCAGAATACCACGCACATCGTTGGATTTTTCAACCAAATCTAGCCAGGGAAAAATATCTTGATTTCGTTCCAATTTTGAAACGCTGGAAAAAGCATTTTCCTTTATCGTCAAAATAGCCACACCATTTTCCATGACACAACTGAACTCGTCATTGGTAAATTCAATCTTTTCCATGATGCCCGACCCCTCTGTTTAAAAATCAAAGATTTAAAAAATAAAATTCCTGCCTTTATTCTCCTCTATATTCAAATATATAATAAAATGCCGGTATAACAAATAGTGTCCACGCCGTTATGGATAAAATTACCTGGAATATGTTTGTTTTGCAAAGCAAAACGGTTAACCTGAAGCTATATGATAAAGGGAGAAGGAAATTTGAAACAAGTGTTCTTTAAGCCTAAATTGAGTTTTCCGTAAGTTAGATAAGGTCAATGTGAAAAGAAAAATAAGGCTCCTCTTCCGTATCGGCTATGCCTATCATAAAGCTGCATTTGATCCGGTCATTGAATACTTATTAAACAATGACAAATATGATGTGTGGTTTTCACTTGATATGGAGAAGAAACGATATTTTCTGTTTGATCTGCCCTATAGAAGTCCGATTATTGATGACTGGAAAAAACGGGGTTATCGTTTTACGGATCAAAAAGAAGGTTTCGATATCGTCATTACCGGTGATACCCTGCGTGATTCCAAAGCCTATGGCAAAACCATGCTGGTTTTTTTAAACCATGGCACAGGTATAAAAAATATTTTATACCGCAACTTGCGCCGTGCCGCGCATGACCGCTACCAGATATTCGTGGAAGGGCAACACCGGGTGGACTCGCTGTTGAACTCGCCATGGATTGGTACGAATGAAGTACACCTGATCGGCCTGCCAAAATTGGATTATTATTTTCAAAACCGTTTTGCTGATACCCACGTCCTGTTGAAAAAATGGGGGCTGGACCCACAAAAGAAAACCATGCTTTTTGCGCCAACCTACAAGCCAACCAGTATGTATGCGCTAAAAAATGATATTTTTGAACAAACCCGCGATTTGAATTTAATCGTAAAATTGCATCCCTATAGCTGGATGGGAAAATACGCGCCGCACCGTCAGCATCGAATCTATGAACGGCGGGTAAAAAAATACGAGCATGCCGTTTTATTGCCTTTTACAGAATATAATATTGTGCCCTATTATGCCCTCGCCGATGTAGTGATGAGTGAAGCATCCAGCACCGTTTTTGATTTTTTAGCCTTTAACAAATTTGGTATAATTTATGATTTGCCCAGTGACCGTCTGCTCCACAGTGATGGTCAGCCCTTGCTGGAAATTGACAACCGGGAGTTTTTAAAAGATGCTTTTGTACATATTGAATCGGGTAAACAAATCCGCAAGGCTTTTGAACAATGTATAAACCCCACTAAAGCCATGACACTTCGGGCAGAGACGTACCGGCAGAAATATTTTTATAAACTGGATGGCAATGCGACAGAACGATTTGTGAATAAGATGGAAGAATTGTACAATGAAGGGGGACATGAAAATATCCCGGAATAAGGCATCATTCATTTAAATAGACAGAACAGGAATGGGTATGAAAGTAGTAATAATCGCCGCGGGAAAAGGCAGCCGCTTGTGGCAGGAAACAAATGGGAGACCAAAAACATTGTTGCCCTTTGCCGGTGGAACGGTGCTTTCCAACATCATTGCCAATTTTATGCAGGCCGGTTTAACGGAATTTGTGCTCGTAGTGGGTCATCAAGCGCAGGAGATAAAGCAATATGTCAAAGAAACGGATTTTGCCGGAGCTTCGGTCGAATTTGTTTTTAACCCGGATTGGGAAGCGGGCAACGGCATTTCGGTCCTCGCCGCCCGGACAGTGGTTGGCAATGAACCGTTCATTCTTTCCATGTCCGATCATTTGGTGACATCCAACGCATTGCGAATTGCCGCTGATAGTTCCGGTGATAAAAACACCTTATTGGTAGATCCGCGTGTAAATGAAATTTTTGATATAGACGACGCAACTAAAGTTTTTATTGAAGGCAACCGTATAAAAAAAATTGATAAAGAATTGACGGAGTTTAATGCAATTGACTGTGGAATTTTTAAATTAAACAAGGGGTTTTTTGCGGCAATGGAAAACCAGCGGAAAAATGGGTTTGATTCCATTTCCGCCGGCATTCAGGAACTTATTCGCAAGAATGAAATGTTTGTTACACCAATTGGTCCCAATGATATATGGATTGATGTTGATACCCCGGAGGCATACCGGCACGCACAAAGTCATTTCGTGAATAAGCTTCTTTAAAATATCCGTCGGGAGAAAAACAATAATTACCGGTCTGTTTCCCCAGGACCCGGACGAGTATTAAGAAGCTGCATTCTCCGTTAAAACATTACGTGGCCGGATATTCCGATTTTACATATAATAATCCAGACCCAGATGGGTGATTTCTTTTTCGCCTGCGATAACCCGCAATGTATTTTTCAATTTCATCTGTTGGATAAACAGATCATGTTCCGGGTAAAGATTTTTGGCATGAATCGGGCTTTTGAAATAAAATGAAAGCCATTCCTGGATTCCCTTAAACTTAGCCCTACGGGCCAAATCCAGAAAAAGTACCAGGTCCAGAATAATCGGAGCTGCCAAAATACTGTCCCGGCAAAGAAAATCAATTTTAATCTGCATCGGATAGCCCAACCAGCCAAAAATATCAATATTGTCCCAGCCCTCTTTATTATCGCGCCGCGGTGGATAATAATTGATGCGCACCTTATGATACAAATCTTCATAGAGGGTTGGATAGAGATCGGGTTGTAAAATATGTTCCAGAACCGAAAGCTTGCTTTCTTCTTTCGTTTTGAAGGATTCCGGGTCATCCAAAACTTCGCCATCACGGTTGCCAAGAATATTGGTTGAGAACCATCCTTCAATACCGAGCATCCGGGCTTTTAACCCGGGGGCCAATATGGTTTTCATTAGCGTCTGCCCGGTTTTAAAATCTTTGCCGGCCAGGGGCACACCCATTTCATCGGCAAATTCATAGGCAGCAGGAAAATCGGCTGAGAGGTTTGGGGCGCCATTGGCATAGGGGATCCCTTCGGCGATGGCCGCCCAGGCATACACCATACTGGGTGCAATTTGCGGATCGTTTTGTTTCATAGCATTTTCAAAGGCTGCTTTCGTTTGATGTATTTTGCCGGGCTTTAAAAAGATTTCCGTGCTACCCGTCCAGACCATTACCAGGCGGTCCAATCCGTTTTTTTCTTTAAAATCACGGATATCCTGGCGGAGCATTTCAAAATATGCGTACCAGTTGGCGGCCTTTTTTACATGCGGGCCATCTAATTTTTTTACATACTTTCGGTTGAAAACGGCCTTCATCGGCTTAATCGCCTCGAGTTCGTCTTTCACCTGATCCAGTAGCTCCTTATCCAAAACTCCGGCGTTAAGCGCGGATTCGTAGCCGTTGTCTTCAAAGATGTCCCAGGACCCAAAATAGAGATCATCCAATCCAACGAGCGGAATCAGCTCTTTGATCAACGGATTGCGATTCTCATCTCTGCGTCCAAGACGAATATGGTTCATTTGAGTAAGCGAACCAATTGGCTGGGACAATCCTTTACGGATGGCGAGAACACCGGCCATGAATGTAGTGGAAACAGCGCCTAAACCCGGAAGCAAAACGCCCAGTTTCCCTCTTGCATCGCTTACATTTATTTTTTCACCTGAAGATTTTGTCATTTTTAACTCCTATCTCTATATAGTTGTTTGTAGTCGAATACATTCTTCTTGTCTGACATCTTGAAAAATTGCCGATGGCCGCATGGACAAAAGATCAAGATTGATGTTTTGAAAATTACCATAATTATTACTATTGGTTAAATGTAAAAGTTAATATTAACAATATATAGTTATTATTACCCATATAAAATGCTACAATGAAAAATTTTTGTATCAAATTGATATGAAGTTCACTGGCAGCGGGACTTGAGGTTATAATAGCTGTTTAATAATTGTAAAATATGGAACTTCATTTAACAAATTCAAAGTCAAATGAAGCTTTGGAAGACAGCACTACGTAGGTATGAATATATGGATATAAGTCTATAATATTTTTAACCTTGATACAGGTTATAAAATTGTTTCCTGATATGCTTTTGACATTGTAAGGTTATTGTTGCAGGTCAGTTCCCTTATCCACCGGCTCCAGTGTTGCCCGCATAGAACCCGTACTAAATTCAATGCGCCAATCGGGACCATGTTTTAAAATTTGCTCCCGTTTCAATTCGGCCAATTCCCGGTTGGTTGTATAAACAACGACCCGTCCGAGTACATCGACTTCACAGGCCATTTGGAAAGCGGTTGTGCTGTCATGCCCAAAAAGGGTCATAAGCATATCGATCACATAGTCGTAAGTGTGTTCGGCGTCATCAAGTAAAACCACATGGAAACGCGGAATATCGAGCCCTCTATCCTTCTCGAACAAGAGTTCCTGGATTTGCGGCGGAAGGGTGGTAATTTCGCCATAATCCGGCAAGGCCTCATGATAAGTGGAGTTTATTGCATCCGGCATATTAATCTCCTGAACATAAAGTGGGGTAACAATTCTATACTCGGTGGCTATTTAAAAGAATTTTAGAAAAAAACGAGAATAAGCTTATTATTGGTCAGTCTTTAACCAAGCAGGGATAAAAGCTTATGTGGACGGTTTGTGATAATTCCCTTTATGCAAGCATGACCGTGCAATTTTTGGAGTTGGGCTTCCGTGTCCACGGTCCAGGTATAAATGCTTTTTCGCTGCCTTTCCGCTAATTGTAAAAACGGCTTGTCGATCATCTCAATATCCGGATGCCAATAGTCGGCCAGCCATAAGGGTTCGGCCATACGTTGCACCGACCTGAAATGGCTGAACAGAAAGCCGGTACGTATCTCCCGGCCATTGTGTTTAACGGTACGCAGAAAAACCGGATTGAAGGATGAAATCCAAAATTGATTACGATACCCGGATTGCTTGACCGCCCTGACAATGTATTTTGCAAATTGCCCAACGACGGGCATATAAACTTTAGCATCAAGATTAATGGGAACGGTCCCTTTAAAATGCTGGATAAATTCTTGTAAGGTAGGGATATAAATTTTTTTGCCCGACGGGGATTGTAGGGGGAGTTTTTTTAAATCGGACAAACTCATTGTCCAAATCAGCGCCCGTTTGTTGAGCATACGTTTTAGATATACATCATGAATAATAACCAGTTCCCCACTCCCACAAAAATGTACGTCTATTTCCAGCGCCTCGGCGCCTTGTTGTAAAGCCAACTCGCAGGCTTCGATGGAGTTTTCCGGCAAGTCGTGGCCGGCCCGGCCACGATGGGAAATAATCTGGGGCCGGTTTTTCACGATGAGCGTAAAATCTTTTTATAAAAATCTAAATATTTTGGTACAATACGGTTTGAATTAAATTCAGAGCGTGCGTGCTCAAGTGCATTATCGGCAAGTTTTTTATGCAGGTCCCGATCGAGGATCAACCGCTCCACAGCGTCGCTAAAAGCCCTGATGTCGCCAACATCGACCAGGAAGCCGGTTTCACCATCGATGTTTACTTCCGGCAGCCCCCCTGTGTTGGTTGTAACACTCGGAACACCACGGGCGGCTGCTTCCAGTACGACAAGCCCAAAACTTTCTTCCGCGCTGGGCAATAAAAAAACGTCGCTACAATCCAAAACTTCCTTAATGTTTTCCTGTTTCCCTAAAAAGGTGATATGCGAGCAGAGCCCTTTATCACGGCATTTTTGTTCCATGGCTGCACGTTCCGGGCCATCGCCTACCATCAGTAGACGGATATTGTGTTTTGGTATCAGCCGCTCCATTACATCAACAAGATCGGTCACACGTTTTAGGGGACGAAAATTGGAAATGTGGGTCAGAATAAATTCGTCTTTGGGTTGAAAACATTTTTTCTGAACGGCAAGATTATCCGTATCTAAAAATCGATCGGGGATAAAATTCGGGATAACCTCGATGGGTCTTATAATATCAAAGGTATTAATTGTTTCTTGTTTAAGATAACTGGAAACGGCGGTAACCCCATCACTTTTTTCGATGGAAAATTTTACAACTTTTAAATATGATTTATCCGAGCCGACCAAAGTTATGTCTGTACCATGCAAGGTGGTAATAAAAGGAAAGGCGTCACCACCCATAATTTCCCGTGCCAGAAAGGCGCTTGTTGCGTGGGGCAGGGCATAATGGACATGCAGGATGTCTAGCTTTTCAAATTCAATAACCTCGGCCATTTTATGAGCCAGCGATAATGAATAAGGCGGATATTCAAAGAGCGGATAGTGCAGTACATCCACCTCATGGAAAAAGACATTTGGGGTAAATCCAGAAAGCCGATATGGCAAAGCGTAGGAAATAAAATGTACTTGATGGCCCATTGCGGCCAGTTTTATTCCAAGCTCGGTTGCAACCACACCACTGCCTCCATACGTAGGATAACAGGTAATTCCTATTTTCATGTTTTATTCAATAAGTCCGGGCTAAATTTTACGACCTGGTTTCTGCCGGATTCTTTGGCGGCATATAAGGCCAGGTCCGATTTATAAATTAGATCGTTAACTTCTTCGCTGTCTCCAGGCATCGATGCGTCGCCGATGCTGACTGTTAATACGCCGTTTGGCTGCTTTTCTTCACCGGGAAAAGTTGCTTTTTCGATATTTTCCCTAATCCTTTCGGCAAGGATCATCGCGCCATCTTTCTCAACTGCCGGAAGGATTACCGCAAACTCTTCACCACCATAGCGGGCAACTATATCATTTTCACGCACGGTTTCGGCCAGGATGTGGGCTATTTGACGCAGAACCTCATCACCGGCCTGGTGGCCATTGGTGTCGTTAAAATTCTTGAAATAATCTACATCTAAAATCAATAAGGACAAACCACTTTTTGTCCTTTTATGACGCGTTACTTCTTCTTTAAGCCGCATTTCAAAATAACGATAGTTATGTAATGCCGTCATGCCATCTGTATATGATAATTCTTCAACTTCATGGTAAAGAGCGGCATTTTTAATAGCGATGGAAATAATATTACTAAGTATGGTAATTTGTTGCAACTCCCGTTCTTCGTACGGGGCCTTACGGACGCGGTCCACAAAACAGATCAAACCCTCAATTTCACCTTTTTGCATGATGGGGGCAAGCAAGTCAACATTGTAGTTTCTCATGATCGAAAAAGCCGAAGATGTATTGACTTTTTTCTCGATATCATTAAGCAAAGTTGGTTCAGGGTGAATTTTAAAGTGGTCGATAATGGTATCGTCCACGGCCATTGTTAGTGCTTGCAATTGCCGATGAATGTCCCCTTTGAAATCAAAAACCTCGAAATGGTCCATTTGGCCATGGCTGCGTTGCAGGTAAAATGCGCCTCTGCAGGAATATTGCCCGACCGTTGTCAACAACGTTGAACTTATTAAATCCTGTATGTCTAAAATTGAACTAAGTTCCATCGATAGTTCGAACAGTGAGTGCAACCCGTAGATGTTCTTTCTTAATTCTTTGTTTTTGTCGATCAATGTGTGGTTAAGCCCGCTTATCTCTTCGTTGGCGCCCTCCAGGTTACGGGATTGCCGGATCAGTAATTCGTTTAATTTTTTTAGACGTAAAGCGGCATGGATACGGGCAATAAGTTCATCAAAATGGAACGGTTTAATGATATAATCATCCGCCCCTTTTTCCAATCCAGAGACAATATCACTGATATCGTTTTTAGCGGTGATTATTATAACAGGGACATATAAATCCACTTGTCTGGAAAGCTTTATATGTTTTAGCACATCCAAACCGGATATACCAGGGAGCATGATGTCCAGTAAAACTAAATCCGGCTTTCCTGAATCAAATTTTTGAATCCCAATTTCACCGGTCTGAGCCTCAATAACTTCAAAATCCTGCTCTTCAAGATATTTGTGTAATACAATAAGCATTTCACGATGATCTTCTATAATGAGTATTCGCTTTTTAATCTCGGGTGTCATAGTTTCTCTTTAGTTAGTAATGAATCTTGTTTTTTGCCAGTAAATAGTTGCAATATCCTTACTTATCGATGTATTTTCGTCGAGTGATGCATTTTCTTTACAAAAAGAACGGTGTAAACTTTTTAACTACTGTGGCGTATGCATAATTCCCACAAATTATATTCGGATAATTTGTACAGTCGATACAATATAAAGTCAGGTGAATTTTGAAAAATCTATCTTTTTTAGTACTGTTAACCCTTTTCCTTTGGATATCCTGTAAGGATCGCGGTGTTGCCCCATATCTGGCCCACTATGATATTCCGGCAAAAAACATTAGTTATATCCGTGATTTACAACCGATGTTTAATGGAAAATGTGGTTTTGGATCCAATTGCCATTCCCCCGAAAACCCGGAAAATTTATTGTTTTTTGGCAACCGTGATGTTTTTATCCAACATGTTATTCCCGGCCAGGACAAGCCGCTTGTCGATCCTGGGATCGATCGATTTTCTCCAAAACAAGCGCCTTTATACCATATCGTTACCGAAAGCCTGTATGCCGGATTTGAAATTATGCCCCCTTTTACCTATAACCGTCCACGTTTAACAGATGCCGAGATTGAGGGAATCCGACAATGGATAAGCGAAGGGGCGGGCGAATAGACCCACGCATCAGGTATCTCCTGGTCTAATCTTTTTTACCACAAACTCAAACCAGAACCATCATTGATAATTGCTTAACCGTTATGCATACGCTGCACAAGCAATGAAACCGGTCCGATTAAACCATAAGGTTTTACCGGTGAGACACGTAAATGGTTCTCGTCCTCCAGCGCAAAGTAATTTGAGAGTTGATGCCCTACCTTTAGGCTTATCCCATTTTTACCGGGTTTTAACATTTTTGTAATCTCCCACCTAAATGGCGGGAACAATTTAAAGCCCAGGTCTTTATCATTGATGGCCAACCGGCCCCAGCTTTTCACGGTTCCAAAATCGATAAAGACACGTTCTCTTTTTTCCAAATCTTTAGGTATGGAAAATAATTTGGAATAAACAAGTGGCTGCCAGGCATAGGGCTTGATAATACTCCGGTCCCCCAGACGTGCGGTCTCCGTATTGGTACCATCCTCAACAAACCAATCGTTTGATGTTATGTAAATGATATCCTCTTTTGGCTTAGATTTTGTCTGAATTGACGGTTTTTCCCGTGGGTGACTCCTGATAATGACAGAACCATAAGCCGGGAGGGTATGGTTTAACCGGTAACCGGATTTCCTGTCCCCGTATATTCCCAGGGGTTCAAATATATTGGCTTCCCAATCATATTTTTCGAAAGTAAAAGAATTGTTGCAATTAATAGGAATGGATTCCATTTGCTTAGCGCCATGATTGATAAGAAAATGTACAAAATGTTCATTGTTCCGCTTGCAACCGGCCCGGAGAGAACCCCCGTCAAACTTAACGGGGCAAGATGAAGGAATAATATCCAGCAGACCTGCCAAGTTAACGCTATCCTTTATTTGATATGATTTTCCACCGGAATCATGCTCTTTAAAGCTGATGGCGGATGTGCCCGGATTTTTTAGCCAGTATTTTTCTATAAAAAAATCAAAATCCTGCTGGAGATTAGAATCCATAATCTCCTTTGGGATTTGACCCAGCGCAATAACTTTTCCCCCTCCGGTGATTACCTGATCGATCAATGCCATTGATTCGCCGGAGAGGCCAAGAATTGCCGGTAAGAGCAGATAATCAAATTGACCGCTCTTTGTATCAATCTTCCCATCAGGCGCTATGCGGATGTTATGCTTGTTCAGGTCATCCTGATCGATTAATTGAATTGGGATTGCAAGCTGACGCAGGGCTTTCATTACCTTATAAAAAGAAGCGGTATTTGTATCCCAGGTGGGAAAGAGCGCCAGGCCCCCTCCGCAATGAACGCCGGTTGCCCATATCCCGGCCATGTATTTAACGTATGTAAGCCAATGTTTATAAAGCGCAATACGTTCATCATCATTAAAGATAAACTCATTAATAAATGCCCCGGTTTGGTTGTTGAGGGATATTAGAAGATTAAATCCTGTTACGCCGTATAAAATCAATTGATCAACAAGCGATTTCTTCTCTGCAAAGGTACGGTTCATATCAAACAGGTGGCCGGATTGGACCGTAAGTTCTTTTATGCCGTTTTTGGAAAGGTGGCTCTTAATACGATGCAGATTGCAGAAAACTTGTGTGTTGTACTCAGTCTCAAACTCGAAACGATCCTCTGATATTTTAAACAGTGTACGCGAGGTTGCGATATTGTGCAACATGAAATTATTGTTTATGGATGCTGTAAATTTAATCTCCGGGTGAATGTAGTTTAATTTTGCCAAAAGATTGCCATTGATATACCGGTTGTATAATAACGTTTGCATCGGTGTGATCTGGCCAATCTGTTTGGGATGCCGATATATGTGGATAGCTATATCGGCCAGAAAACGGTTTGACGATATATAATGATAGTTCCGTGTGATTTCCGGCGTGAAAGAGATAAGTCCGTCACGCGCAAAAAATTCGTCTGCATCAATCCGGGCCTCCTGGAAGTTTTTCATGTCGTAATTTGCTGGGAACTCCTCTGCGTGACGTGAAAGCAAAAAATCATCATGAATATTTACAAAATATTTAAGGCCATGATCGAAATATAAATAAAGCTTACGAAAAACAACAATGGAATGCACGGCGTTGCTGTTTAGCTTAAAGTGTATGCTGCCATCCGTTCTTTCCAGTCGGGCTATAATGTTTTTTGCACGAATAGATCCTAAATTATCTTTTATTATATAAATTGCTGCAATGTCCTCAGGGGAAGGAAGGAGCATTTGTATGTTTTTCCTGCCGGGAGAAAGTGTATATATTTCAGGCGTGGTATCGGAAAAATGAAATATTGGAAAACCCCAGGATTTGTGCTGTTTAAAATAATTTTTTCGACAAAAAAGCAATGGTTGAAAGATTTGATCTGTTTTATGGATCTCTCTTAGGAATTCGTGAACCATCAAAGGTGAATGATTGTAGCTCAACAAAACTGATTTGCGTGCTTCAGGCAGGAATGTATTGAAACGGTGGATTTCCCTTGCCGGCAAATCCGCACATATTTTGTTTACCGGAAGCTGAGACACAAAATCAAACAGGTTCTTTATATAAGACGTCTCAACCGTCCCTTCATGTTTGATGTCAATCTGAATTGCTTTGTCCATCGGCTCTTCGTGTTTAAAACAGTTTCTTATGATTAGATGCAAATCCAAGTGTACGTATATCGGATTCTTTTATCAAATTGTTTAAATTGAAATTTAACTATTGGTTTTTGCCCAAAAAATTGTAAAATGGCATATTATGCATATTTCACTAAAAAGAATTGGCGAGCTTCTTACAGGTCCCCATCGTAATATTCTGTCTAAACTCTTCATATTATGCCTAATTATACTGGGATTATATGCCGGTTATTTTTATTGGTCATTGCCTGATGTTTCTCTATTGCTAAAAAATATACCAAAATCCACGGCGTTAATGGATTATCGCAAACAAATGGCACAGAAAGATCATAAACGCTACAGAATACGCCATCGTTGGGTCGGCTTTTCCAGGATACCCGATTTGTTAAAAAAATCGGTCCGTATCAGTGAGGATGCCTCGTTTTATAAACACCATGGTGTGGACTATACCGAGCTAAAGGAATCATTTATTAAAAACATCAAAAATGGCGCTTACCGACGCGGTGGCAGCACAATTACACAACAACTGGCCAAAAACTTATATCTCTCCAACCAAAAATCACTTATGCGCAAAATAAGGGAATTGTTTATTGCCTGGCGGCTGGAAAATGTGCTGAGCAAAAACCGTATCTTTAGTTTATATCTCAATGAAATTGAATTTGGCCCCGGTATTTTTGGGGTACAGGCTGCTGCACGCCGCTATTTTCATAAAGACGTTAAAGATTTAAATCTGGAAGAAATTATTCGTTTGACTGCGGTCATTCCCCGCCCCCTAAGTGTTCGTCCCACCAGCAGAGACAGACGCCTGATGTGGAAAGCGCGCTGGATTTTACATAAATTGTTAAAATATAAGTACATTAAGCTGGATCAGTATAAAGCGACCGCCCCGGCCTTCGAGCAATGATGGGCTTTATAGCGCTTCACACCCCGCGCAAAACAATGCAATATTTATGTAGTAAAAGGAGACGACATGAATATATCGTCGGTTGCACTACATCGCCTGGAGTATTA
>CAYWBI010000042.1:0-23989 GCA_964456445.1 uncultured Calditrichaceae bacterium | reverse complement strand
TTTTTGCTCTATCTCTTTTTATTTTAATAACTTAGAAGATTTTGAGCAAACCCTATCTAAGTATTTACCCACACAAAACCCAGTAGGGCCAAACAATTTATTTTCACCAGCGGATACCGGTATTTGATCTGATCTGAAATGTACATCCATTAAAATTTATACCGGCCAGATCAATTGGCCTGTTTCTAAAAAAGAGATAAGCTGCCTTACCGTCTGTTCCGATTTCCGTTCAACCGATTCAATCGTGTTAAAGGCATTATGCGGCGTCAGGATCACATCATCCCGATCCTGAAGTTTCAGCAAGGCTTGCACCTGTGGATGATCGCTGTTTACGCCATCACGTAAATATGCAGCTACATCTTTTTCCGCATCAAAGACATCAATGGCCAGTCCGGCAAGGATACCCTGCTGAAGTGCATTCAGAAGATGCGTTGTCGGGGCCAGTTCCCCCCGGGAGATATTTATAAACAAGGCGCCTGGTTTGACATTTTGCCAAAAACCGGCATCGAAATAACCCTGATTCTCTTTTGTAAGGTTCATTGCCGCCACGATGATATCCGCCCGCGCCGCAGCACTAAAAGGATCCAGATAGTTTACATCATCAAAACGTCTTACGATATCAACACCAATGGTCTGCATCCGTAGCGATGTGGCAATATCCAACACTTCATGACCAATATTTCCAACACCATAAACGGCCACCGTTTTTCCGGTCAATTCCATTCCGCTCAGACCATCCCGGTCAAAACCGTTAAATTTAGCAAGCTGAACCTTCAGTTTTCGCATCAGGGAAAGCCAGAACAGTAAGGCCTGTTCCGCCACGGCCCGATTGCAATAAAGCGGCAAATAGCCCATCAGGGCGGTACATCCGGTTTGCTCACGATAGGCAGAAAGGTGATCATATCCCGTACTGCGTGAAATAAAGGCCGTAATATCCCCGGCCCATTCAGGTGGAATGGCGCTCTGTGTCCGGGTGCTGATAACGGCGGCGGGCGGGAGCTTATGTCCGGCTTCCCGGATGGTTTTCCAGGTGAACCCCGCTTT
Organism: uncultured Calditrichaceae bacterium; assembly: GCA_964456445.1. GTDB lineage: Bacteria > Calditrichota > Calditrichia > Calditrichales > J004 > CAYWBI01. Next base: position 22,945 of record CAYWBI010000042.1, on the reverse strand, counting down.
TATCTTTGCCGGTAGATATTTTTTCAAATGAAGCTGTTCTTCTTCAAACGCCTCATAAAAATAAACTGTATATTTCATCAATCACCATTTATGAACCAAATACAGGCTGCACCTTAATGAATTTTCGAATCAAATATGAACAGATCATCCGGCATGTCACCCATTTGTTTAAATTTTTCCCTGCTCTGTTTTATAAATAGGCTACTTGTTTTGCTAAACACTTTGCCATCCGTGTTTTTTAAACAGCCATTCAGGGTAACTTTTTTACCTTCCTGTTTTTCAACCCAGGCCTCGACAAAAACGGGTGTATCAATCGGTAAAGCGGCCATGTAATCTATCTGCAATCGGGCAGTCATGGAGTAAAGACCGTTCATCCAGGCAGCCGCGCCCAACGCTTCATCCAAAACCGCTGCAATGGCGCCGCCATGAACATGTCCGGGGGGGCCCATCGCCTTTTCGCCAAAGGTAACCGTTGCATAAAAACGGTGAATGGATTTATCAAAATAATATTCGATCTTTATAAAATCATCGATAATATTACCGGAAACAAATGAGTGGCGGCTTTTGTGGGTTGTAACCAGTTCGGCAGCGGCTATTTTTTGCAGAATCGATTTTTCTTCTTGCATTTATAAACCTGTATTTTTTTTGATTAATTCAAATATGTATTCAGCGGCCGTCGTTGCATTGGTTTTTCCCTTGCTGATATCCTGTTCGGCCTGTTTTATATTTCGTTTTACAACCGGATCATTTAAAACCAGATTAAGAACTTTTCTTTCAACTGTCTTGTTCAGCCAAAAAATTTCCTGTTCTCTGCGCATTTCCGAAAAACGTCCCGATTTTTTTTGTATTTCAAGATAGTTGAGAATCATTGCCCATATCTCGCTGATACCCTTGTTTTCGGTCGCCGAACAAGTGAGCACCGGTGGTTGCCAATCCTGCTGGACCGGCGCCAGATAGTGTAAGGCGGTCTTCAGTTCCTTGCTTGTTCTTTCCGCGGCGAGACGATTTGCGCCATCCGCCTTATTGACTACAATAGCGTCGGCAATTTCAATCACCCCTTTTTTTATCCCTTGTAGTTCATCGCCTGCCCCGGCAATTTGTAACAACAAAAAGAAATCCACCATCGAGCGCACTTCTGTTTCACCCTGGCCCACGCCCATGGTCTCCACCAGGATCACATCATAACCCGCCGCTTCACAGAGTATGATAGATTCCCGGGTTTTGCGCGCGACACCACCCAGCGCGCCACGTGAAGGTGAAGGCCGGATAAATGCGTCTTTACTACGGGATAAAGTTTCCATGCGTGTTTTATCGCCCAGGATGCTGCCGCCGCTTCTGTTACTGCTGGGGTCGATGGCCAGAACGGCCACACGATGCCCCAGGCCAATCAGGTACAATCCAAGCGACTCGATCAAAGTACTTTTCCCTGCACCGGGTACACCCGTGATACCAACACGGATGGATTTCCCGCTTAACGGTAACAGACGGTTAACTAATTGACGTGCAGAGAGCGCATGTTCGTCGGCATTGCTTTCGATAAGCGTTATGGCGCGGGCAAGGGCCACCCGGTCCCCTTTTTTTATTCCATCAAAATAGAGGCCGGTTGTGCCGGGGGCATTTGAGTTTTCAGGCATAGTTTTTTGCGTAGATACTCCTGATATTCAATCATTTAAAATATAAACATCAGGAAGGTAACAGAAGATATCAATAAAAACAATTCGTGAGAAGGATAAAAAAATAAAACGGAGACGGTGAACGTATTTAATTTCAAGGCCCAAATGGCATCATAAGCTGAACGACGCCGGAGTTTTACTTTTCTTGCCCCAGCTTTTCCAAAAGCATGGCTGCGGCCTCCGGGATAACGGTGCCCGGTCCAAAAATAGCCGTGGCGCCATGGGCATATAAAAAATCATAATCCTGTTTCGGGATTACCCCGCCTATAACCACGAGAATATCGTCGCGTCCTAAATTCTTAAGCTCTGTAACCAGTTTTGGTAACAGAGTTTTATGACCGGCTGCCAGCGAACTCATGCCCACAATATGTACATCATTTTCAACAGCCTGTTTAGCGGTCTCCGCCGGGGTCTGAAACAGCGGTCCGACATCCACATCAAAACCCAGGTCCGCAAAAGCTGTGGCAATTACCTTAGCCCCGCGGTCATGCCCATCCTGACCCATTTTTGCAACCAGAATACGCGGTCTGCGTCCATGTTTAAGATCAAAACTATCCGCCATTTTCACAACTTTTTCGATGGCGCCCTTATCCGAATAATTGGAGCTGTAAACTCCGGAAATTGATTTTGTCACAGCTTGATGCCTCCCAAATACTTTTTCCATGGCGCTTGAAATTTCACCGAGGCTAGCCCGCTCCCGGGCCGCTTTAACGGCAAGATCGAGCAGGTTTCCCTCCGTGGTCCGTGCGGCATTGCAAAGCGCCCGCAAGGCGCTTTGCACTTTTCCATTATCCCGTTTTGCGCGTAATTCCTTTAAACGTGTGATTTGTGTTTTGCGCGCGGCTTCATTATCCACATCCAAAATATCCATCGGCGCTTCTTTATCCAAACGATATTTATTCACACCGATAATGGACTCCGTGCCGGAATCGATTTTGGCCTGGCGCCGGGCCGCCGCTTCTTCAATCTTTAATTTTGGCAAACCGGTTTCAATGGCCCGTGCCATACCCCCTAATTTTTCCACTTCACGGATATGCTGCCAGGATTTTTGCATCAGGGCGTCCGTAAGGGTTTCCACATACCAGGAACCGCCCCAGGGATCGATTACCCGGCACAAATCCGTTTCCTGTTGCAAAAACAATTGGGTGTTACGGGCGATGCGCGCCGAAAAATCCGTAGGCAGTGCGATGGCTTCATCCAGAGAGTTGGTATGTAAGGATTGGGTATGTCCCATTGCCGCCGCCATGGCTTCGATGCATGTGCGCACAACATTATTATAGGGGTCCTGTTCTGTCAAACTCCATCCGCTGGTTTGGGAATGCGTGCGCAGCGCCATGGATTTGGGATTTGCAGGATTGAACTGTTTGATCAGTTTGGCCCATATCATGCGTGCCGCGCGCATCTTGGCAATTTCCATAAAATAGTTCATGCCTATGCCCCAGAAGAAGGAAAGCCGTGGCGCAAAAATATCGATATCCATCCCTGCAGCAAGACCCGCACGGACATAATCAAGCCCATCGGCAAGCGTATAGGCCAGCTCTAAATCTGCCGTGGCCCCGGCCTCCTGCATGTGATAACCGGAAATGCTGATGCTGTTAAAGGCCGGCATGTGTGCGGATGTGTATTTAAAAATATCGCCAATGATACGCATCGATGGGCCCGGTGGATAGATATAGGTATTGCGCACCATATATTCTTTCAGAATATCATTTTGTATTGTTCCGGTCAGTTTTTCAAGTGGAACACCCTGTTCCTCCGCGGCCACGATATAAAACGCCATCACCGGTATCACCGCCCCGTTCATGGTCATCGAAACGGATATTTTATCCAGGGGAATTTGATCAAAAAGAATTTTCATATCCAGTACCGAATCGATGGCGACGCCCGCCTTGCCCACATCTCCCTCAACACGGGGATGATCGGAATCATACCCACGATGGGTTGCAAGATCAAAGGCCACCGACAACCCTTTTTGCCCTGCGGCAAGATTGCGGCGATAAAAAGCATTGCTTTCTTCCGCCGTGGAAAAACCGGCATATTGGCGAATTGTCCAGGGGCGCATGACATACATCGTGGCATACGGCCCGCGCAGATAAGGGGGTATTCCCGCACTAAATCCAACATGTTTTACAAATTTTAAATCACGCGGTGAATATATCTTTTTTATGGGGATTTGCTCATTGCTCAACCACCGTTGCCTCTCCCCGTCGGATGACTTTGCCGCCAGGGGCCGAAATGGGAGATGGACAAAATCAGGATGCTTTTTCATTTGCAGCCCTCTTTTTGTTTTGCTCGAATTGCTCCAACGCTCGTTCCATACGTAAGGGTATCACAGGCCAGGCAGCCGTCACAGTACGATACCCGGTTTCGATCCGTGCGGTTTGTTTTGCCGGTCGTTTCTCACCAGGATCCGGAAAAATATTACTACCGATGGCTTTGCGTTTGCCCGATGCATATTCTTCATCTTCCAGTCTGGCCCTGGACTGGATTTCCTTCTGAAGAGTTCCACTTTTTATGCGGGCAACAATGCCTCCTTCCGCTTCAATTTGCTGGAAGCGCTGCCAGGATTTTTCTGCAATATCCCGGGTTAAGCTTTCAAGATATCCCGAGCCCGCAGCCGGGTCCAAAACCTTAAGCAGATTACTCTCTTCAGCAAGTATAATCTGGGTGTTGCGCGCCTGTCTGCGTGAAAATTCGTCCGGAAGGCCGAGGGCCAGATCAAAAGGAAGCACGTCAAGTGAATCGCATCCACCAACGAGGGCCGTAAAGGCCGCACTGCTACCACGCAGCATATTGACCCAGGGATCAAAATAACTCAGATAACGCTCCGATGAAACAGCGTCAATTTTTAAGACGCCGTTCAGCTTATCAACTTCATAAGCCCTGCACAGATTTCCCCAAAGCATACGTAGTGCACGTAACTTGGCAATTTCCATAAATTGTCTTGGCCCTATCGCCGTGCGGATACGGATATTTGAAAGTACCCTGGAGGGTTCTATGCCTAAATCGGCGAGGGTATTGATATAAAAAATGGCCGTACTCAAAAAATAGCTGAGCTCATGGATGACGTCCCCACCCGCATTATGGATCTGATCGCAGTAAATCGTAAACACATCCACCCCGGACAACCGTTTTTCAGCCTGAAAAACCGGAACAATTGTGTGCATTATTTCTTCAGGATTGGCAGATAACCCCCCGTAGCGCAGTGCAGCGGCAATCGGACCCGCTCCTAACCCGCCCCGGACCATCGATATGTTCATACTTTGTTTTTTTAGATATTCGAGCCACCATTCAGAGATCTGCGTTGCGGTCAACATGGCATCGAACAATATCGGAATCTTCTGCAGATCGATGCCCGAAAAGAGGGAATCAAACGCGGAATTTTGGCTTAAGTGGACAAAACCCAAACGGTGCGGCACAGAGGGCAGTTGCAATCCGTATGCGGATACCGGGTCAAGATCAATAGACAATGCATTTTGCCCGTTTTTGACGGCATCGCGCGCATGCTTGTTAAATGTGTCATTGGCCGAGAATAAGGTCTGGGCAACCCACCAACCGGGGGTCTTATATGCGCCCAGGTTTATCCCGGAAGAATCATTTTGAAAATAAATGGGCTTTAGAACAATGCCTTCATCCGCCGTCGTAAAGAGTGTTTCTTTAAACGGCTTTCCCTTCAAAAGTTTCAGGGCAGCCATTTCCCATTCGGCCACATCGGGTATGTCAAAATCATTTGTAATATCGATTTTTTCACTGTTCATTATTTCCTCATCTTCCATAAGGCCATAATTTGGTGAAGATGAACATCGATTGTCTATTCACTCAATACCTTTTATTTTTAACATGCACTGGTTCTGATTGACCGTATCTTTCTCTTTTACACTGATCTGCAACACTTCACATGCATACGGAGCTTTAATGATATTTTGCATTTTCATGGCTTCAAGGATCAGCAACGGTTCGTCTTTTGCAATGATATCTCCAGGCTGGGCGGTAATTTTAACAACCAGGCCCGGAATGGGGGCCTTGATTTCTTTTTCACCATGAGCGCCGCCCGCGGCCTTAACCAACTCATTCACCTTGCGTGTTCGTTCATCTTCGACTTTCACACGGTAACTTTCGCCAACCACACGCACCTGATACCCCTCATCGTCCTTGCTCATATTGATGATATAGGGCATATTATCTTTTATCATGCTAAAGCGTCCATCACCCATTGGTAAAAGTTCGGCGGATATTTTTTTACCATTTTGAACAAGGAAACTTTCGCCGTTGGCATCGATCCATTCAAACTCAAAAGTTTGTTTTCCACTTTGGGCAAATATTTTCATCAGGACTCCAGTATTTTTTTACGCTGTACCGTTTTCCAATTGGAAGGCTGCTGTTGCACCTTATCGGCCGGGTTTAAGCGCGCCGTGTTCTTCTCCTGCATACGCCCAAGCACGGCTGCCAGTGCGGCAATTTCGGCAAACTCGCCGGCGCCATCGAGAAGTTCATCGCCATATTCCTGAATAAAATTGGTTGTAAAAGCGCCCTCACGGAATGCCGGATGTTCAAATACTTTTATCATAAAAGGAATAGATGTTTTTATCCCGGAAATTTGATATTCACGCAAGGCGCGCAACATACGTTCCAGGGCCTGTGCGCGGTCCTTGCCCCAGGCACATAACTTAGAGATCATCGGATCATAATAGAGAGAGATTTCGCTCCCCATGGTTACGCCGCTGTCTTCCCGGATACCGGGTCCATCGGCGGCATTAAGAAACTCAATAACGCCCGGCGAGGGCGCCCAGTTATTTTCGGCGTCTTCCGCATATAACCGGCATTCAAAGGCATGACCCTTAAAACTTTCAGGTTGATCAATCCGCAGCTGTTCACCTGCGGCGATATGGATTTGCTCTTCCACAAGATCAAGCCCGTTTACCATTTCGGTCACCGGGTGCTCCACCTGCAAACGGGTGTTCATTTCCAGGAAGAAAAAATTACGATTTTTATCCACCAGAAACTCGATTGTTCCGGCATTTCTGTAAGCGCAGGCCTTAGCGGCATTCACGGCCGCAAGTCCCATTTTCTGCCTAAGTTCTGTGTCTAACAATGATGATGGGGCTTCCTCGATTACTTTTTGATGCCGACGCTGTATGGAGCATTCCCTTTCGCCAAGATGGATCACATTCCCAAAATTATCGGCCAAAATCTGAAATTCGATATGCCGCGGTTCTTCCACAAATTTTTCAATATAAACCGCACCGTCATTAAAAGCCGCTTTGGCTTCACGTGCGGCGCCTTCTACCGCTTCTAAAAATCCGGCGTCATCTTTAACCAGACGCATACCTTTACCACCGCCACCGGCCGACGCTTTGACAAGCACGGGATAGCCAATTTTTTGGGCAATTTGCCTGGCGGCGGCGGCATCTGTTATGGCGTCCTCCGTACCTGGTACGGTCGGCACCTGATGGGCAATCATCAGTTTACGGGCTGCGGTTTTATTGCCCATGGTTCGGATTGCCTCCGCGGTTGGACCGATAAACACCATCCCGGCATCCTTGACCGCATCCGCGAATTCGGCATTCTCGGACATAAACCCATAACCAGGATGAATAGCTTCCGCACCGCATTTCTGCGCAATATCGATTATTTTTTCCCATTGCAGGTAACTTTCCTGCGAGGTCTTACCGCCAAGCGCGAAAGCTTCATAGGCGCTGTACACAAATGGGCTTTTGCGGTCGGGATCGGAATAGACAGCCACGGGTTTTATACCCATTTCATGACAGGTACGGATGATACGCAAGGCAATTTCACCGCGGTTGGCAACAAGGATTTTCTTGAACATAGTAAATCCGATTATATAAAATATGAATGTAATAAAGCGAAATTAAGACCCGCAAATATACGAAACATCGCGTATATATTTCGAATAATTATAAACAGTAGCACATTGGATTATTTGCGCCATCTGTTTTAAGATGATCATTCGGATCAATGTCCTCAGCCAAAGCGATTTCTGTCCTAAAATGCAGCAAATAACAAAAATCGACAAAAAAAAGCCCTTCCGAAAGAAAGGGCTTTTTTGATTTACTCATACTTTATTTTTTACTGTCATCATCGACCACTTCGTAATCCGCATCTTCCACGGTATCACCTTCCTTGGATTCTCCGGCAGAGTCATCGGCTGCTGCTTGTTCAGGGCCTGTCGGACCGGCGCCAGGTTGACCCTGTTCCGGGCCTTTTTGCTGATACAGCTTTTGGGCCACTTCGTTCCAGGTCGTATTCAATGCATCGGTTGCAGATTTAATCTCATCGCTGTTAGCGCCTTTCAGTGCCTCTTTAACCCGGCCAACGGCTGTTTCGATTTTTGTTTTATCATCTGCTTCGATCTTATCTTTCATCTCCGTCAATTGTTTCTCGGTTTGGTAAACGAGTGAATCGGCCTGGTTACGGGTCTCAATTTCATCACGCTTACGCTTATCTTCCGAGGCATGCGCCTGAGCGTCTTTCCGCATTTTTTCGATTTCCTTTTCGTCCAATCCGCTGGAAGCTTCGATACGGATGGATTGTTCCTTACCGCTGGCTTTATCCTTTGCAGATACATTTAACATGCCATTGGCATCCACATCAAAAGTTACTTCAACTTGCGGTATGCCCCGTGGCGATGGCGGAATACCATCCAGGATAAAACGTCCCAGAGAGCGGTTATCAGCGGCCATTTGACGTTCGCCTTGTAAGATATGGATTTCCACCGATGTCTGGTTATCAGCTGCGGTTGAGAATATCTGCGATTTTTTTGTCGGGATTGTCGTATTGGCTTCGATCAGTTTTGTTGAAACATTGCCAAGCGTTTCAATACCAAGCGAAAGCGGTATTACATCCAACAAAAGGATGTCGTTTACTTCACCTGTCAATACCCCGCCCTGAATACCGGCGCCAAGGGCAACCACTTCATCCGGGTTTACGCCTTTATGTGGTTCTTTGTCAAAAAAGGTTTTTACTATTTCCTGAACTTTCGGGATACGTGTTGAACCGCCAACAAGTATTACCTCATGGATGTCCGATGTTTGCAAACCGGCGTCCTTGAGCGCTATCTTACATGGATCAAGTGTCCGCTGGATCAGGTCATCGCATATTTGTTCAAATTTTGCCCGTGAGAGCGAAACGTTAAGATGCTTTGGACCGGATTCGGTTGCGGTTATAAACGGCAAATTTATTTCCGTATTCATCGATGATGAAAGCTCGACTTTCGCTTTTTCCGCGGCTTCTTTTAAACGTTGCAAAGCCATCGGGTCTTTGCGCAAATCGACACTTTCTTCCTTTAAAAATTCCTCGGCCAGAAAAGTGATGATCCTTTGATCAAAGTCGTCACCGCCAAGATGGGTGTCACCATTTGTCGATTTCACTTCAACTACATTATCGCCAATTTCCAGGATGGAAATATCAAAGGTACCGCCACCAAGGTCGAATACGGCAATCTTTTCATCATTCTTTTTATCAAGACCATACGCCAATGACGCTGCGGTCGGCTCATTTATAATTCGTTTCACTTCCAAACCGGCGATCCTGCCTGCATCCTTGGTTGCCTGACGCTGGGCGTCATTAAAATATGCCGGTACGGTGATAACCGCTTCGGTTACTTTTTCGCCAAGATAATCTTCAGCGGTTTGTTTCATTTTTTGCAGGATCATCGCGGAAATTTCAGGAGGGGAATATTGCTTATCGCCCACATTTACCATGACCACATCGTTGTTGCCTTTGACAATTTTATAAGGTACTTCGGTTATTTCGGTTGCGACCTCATTATAAAAACGCCCCATAAATCTTTTTATTGAAAAGATTGTATTTTCCGGGTTTGTTACTGCCTGACGTTTTGCAGGCGCGCCAACGAGCCTTTCACCTTTTTTGGTAAAAGCCACAACAGATGGGGTTGTACGTGTTCCTTCGGCATTGGCTATAACAACAGACTCGCCACCTTCCATTACGGAAACCACAGAGTTTGTTGTCCCCAAATCAATTCCTATAATTTTTCCCATATTATCTTTCCTCCGTTTCAAGGTTTATTTATTTTCGATATGCGTTTTACAGCAAGTATGGTGCCATAAAATCATTTGCGGGCCAACCTACTGTATGTTATATGTTTATACATGTTTCTTAATATTTTTTATGCGCTGTCAATATGACAGCCAAAGGTTTATATGGCACAATTAGTAAATATAGACTGTCTGGTGGTGATCAATATTTCAGGGAGAGCAGCTAATTGAAAAGCTGTCAGTATTTCATAAAATATATTCTGATATTATTGGCTCTTGAAAATCAGAAACTCCTGTCCGCCCCGACGGACTGTTATCTATCTTCCGGGATCTCTAAAAACACCAGCCGATCCATATTTTTATTGCCCCCAAGATTATTACGTAACTTTAGGCTGAGAACGTCGCCGGGCTGATAATTTTCCATGATCCTTTTAAAATCCGATTCGTCGGCAACCTGGTGATGGTCAATGTAAAGGATAACATCGCCGGGCCTCATCCGGGCTTTGGATGCCGGTGTATAAGGTTTTACATTACTTATCATTACACCGCCATCGATATTGAAAAGCTTCCGGGTCCGCTTATCCAGGTTCTGTACATCAAAACCGATTGACGTTTTGGGGTGTGTTGCTTTCCGCGGAACTTTTAGTGCACTTCGTTTTATATGGCCTTTGGAATCGAGCAGTATGACTTTTTTTGTCAATTTTTTTCCGGCCCTCCAGAGTACAATTTGTATTTCCTCACCAGGGTTATACGCCGATACCCGCGCTTGGAGTTCGTTGGTCCGGTTTACATCTTTTTTTGCAACTTGCAGGATAATGTCCCCTTCCAGGATGCCCGCTTTATCGGCGGCCCGGCCGGCAATAACATTTGTGACCAGCACACCATGCGGAACATCCAATCCGCTGCCCTTGGCCACAGTTGCGGTTACCGAGGATATATAGACGCCAAGATATCCACGACGGACTTCCCCGAAACGCATCAGGTCATCAACAATTTTTTTCGCAATGTTTACCGGGATAGCAAAACCATATCCCATATAAAAATTGGTCCGGGTGGCTATGGCAGAATTTATTCCGATCACTTCTCCATAAATATTGAGTAGCGCCCCCCCGCTGTTGCCAGGATTGATAGCTGCGTCGGTTTGGATAAAATTTTCAATGGCGTCACCGCCCTGGTTATCAAGGATATCGACGTTCCGCCCAATCGCACTTACTATACCCGCTGTAACCGTTGCCTGTAAATTTAAGGGGCTCCCGATTGCCATCACCCATTCACCAATTTCAACATTGTCCGAGTTGCCCAAAACAGCAAGTGGCAAATTTTTGGCGTCAATTTTCAACAGGGCCACATCGGTTTTCGGGTCGCTTCCGATCAGCCGCGCCCGCAGTTCCCTGTTGTCTAAAAGTTTGACATTTATTTCGTCCATCTCCGCTACGACATGGTTGTTCGTAAGGATATACCCATCGCTGCTTATGATGATACCGGACCCCATGGACCTTTGCTTATATGGCCGTCGGTGGATGTCGTCATTCGGCATGGCTTTGCCAAACGCATCGAAAGGTTTTTTTTGCACACCGGGCGTTACATTTTTTAATGTATAGATCGAAACAATCGATGGACGAACTTTGCGGGCAATACGCACAAACATACGGTTGGGTTTAACCGCTTCACTATCTGCGGCTGTTTCCGAACCTGCCCGGGCGGGCGCCTCCAGATAAACGACACGATTGGCCGGAAACGCCCGGACACTATTATCAATATGAAGACGGGATGCCATTATCACGCCAATAACGATGCCTGTAAAAATTAGCCCTGCTGCCAGGGGCAGGGTATATATCATTTTTCTCATTACATCTCCGGAATTTTGTGCCGCTAATATAAATCTGAAATATCACATAAAAATTACAGGAATGAATAAAGTATAAAAAAAAAAAACTACAACCAACATAGCACCATTAATTATTTTGGCTCTACCGGGTTTCCTGCGGCTAAATTCTTAGATAGAAAGAATATTCTTAAGACAGGGTAACCGGATTAATGGATAATTTGGGCCAGGGAATTGTTTTTGGCATGAAGGTAGCTGAGCTCAGGGGTAGAGTGCCGCCTCTGACTAGCCCCGCCCTTTAGGGCGGGGAGAAAAACGAATATGGCCCTTAAGGGGGCTTTGACCCAACAACTTAAGGGGCTAAAGCCCGATGAATCAATCGGATCGTTCGTCCCCGGGATAAATCCCGGGGCTATTTAAAGAAGTAAAACAATTTAAATGAAAGTCAAGGATTCCAATCCGCGCTTTATCTTTATCTTTTTTTAAAATCATAAAAACGCTATTTTAAGCAATAACACAAATGGTATTATAATGAACTATATTATCGATGGTTTTAATCTCGCATTTAAAATCGAACGCATCTCCAGTCTGATCCGCCAGGGGGCTATTGATATAGCGGTTCAACAAACAGCCCATTTTGTTTCACAAAAATTAAACGCAAACAAAGGGCGTGTCTTGCTGATCTTTGACGGACAGGCCCATAGCCATTCGGTTCCGCCCGCAGCCCATGGAATCACCATCCGTTTTAGTAAAAAGCCCCAGCTTGCCGATGATATCATCCGTGAATTTATACGCTCCACGGGCAATCCCGAAAACTGGACCGTCGTAAGCTCCGATAATGAGATCAGGTTTACAGCCCAGGATCACGGTGCCCGATCTATCACATCGAAACAATTTATCCAATTGGCGCCACGGCAATCCAAAAGGAGACGCAACAAAGGAAGCAGCGAAAAACCCGCTTCTGAAAACATTGACGTCGAGTACTGGAAGAAAATATTTAATACAGGATCCGCTCATGATGAATAAGAAACGTTATATCCTCTTTTTCTGGATTGGGATCGGGATTATTTTGTTGTTGAATATATTGATATGGGTTTATCTGAACCAGGTAGAAAGCCGATTTTCAACTGAGCTTAAAACACGTCTGATAGGCAACAATCGTTCGCTGTCACGTCTTATAGATCCGGAAACCCTGGCCTTACTTGTCCCGGGTCAGCATAACTCCCCAGAGTATATTTCCACTTTATTCACCTACAACGGTATCCGGGAGCAGGATAGTTTGCAATCCATTTTGTTAATCGCCTCATCCGGCGATTTGCTTGTGGCCTCACCCGAGGCTTTGATGGTGCAAACAAGCAGTATTGATAAAGAATCTCCTGCCTTTAAAAAAGCCCTGATGGGTCTCTTCAGCATTACAGCGCCCGTAAAAATTGCCGGAAGCTGGTTTATGTCATCTTACGGCCCGGTATTCGATCCCGACGGTTTTGTGAGTGCGGTACAGGTGATCGAGGCGCGGGCATCTTATTTTGATACTCTTGGCGAACTGCGTGGGCGGTTGTTTTTATTCAGCGCGCTTACTTTTGTGTTAATCGCCATAATTGCAACCCTGCTCTTCCGTATGATCGACCGCATGATGCGTTACCAGTCAAGCTTAAAAGACAACGAACATCTTGTACAATTAGGGACAATGGCCGCGAGTGTTGCCCATGAGTTGCGCAATCCCCTTGGCATCATCGAGGGCAGCAATGATTTAATTCGCCGCAAATACGGCCGGGATAACAACGACGAAATTTTCAACTATATACCGGATGAGATTAAACGTCTTAACCATCTTATCGATGATTTTTTAAAATTCTCCCGCACACCAAATCTACGGATTACTTCAGTAAAGCTAGGTTTTTTTCTGGATAGATTAAAATTAAACCATAACGAAGCTCAATCCGCCCGGTTCAAATTGTATGTGGATGAACCGGATATGTACATAAAAACCGATGTGGATATGCTGGAACAAATCCTGTTAAATATTCTGCGTAATGCATTTGAGGCCTCGGGCGAAACGGATATGGTGGAAATGCAGGTGACCCGCTCTAAAAAACACATCCGCTTTGAAATCAGGGACAAGGGTCCGGGCATTTCAGCGGATATTCAACAAAAAATATTCATGCCATTCTTTACCACCAAGGAACGCGGCACGGGTCTTGGCCTGGCCATCACCCAACGGGCCACACATTTGCTGCAAGGGGAAGTTACTTTAAATTCCGCACCCGGCCACGGGGCCGTTTTCTACATTGATATACCATATAATTTACCCATGGATGGGCAACAATGATTTTTCCGCTGATGCCTTTCGCAACTTATGCGTCCACCTTTTACCGTTTTAAATATTTCTTAAGCTATTTAAAAAGAAGGGAACCGCAAATTGTGGCCGATGTGCCACATCGTCTGTCCCCAGGCAGGCCATTGCCGGTTTTGGTTATTTTCCGCAACGCGGATCATTATCCGGCATATATTGAGCAAATCGAGGTTTTTATCGATGGACAAAGTTTTAAAACCGAACGGTTGAATCTTGATCTCAAGGATTCCTATGAGGAAAAATTGCTACATCTGGATCGTAGCCGGATCAAAGACGGATTGCATAAAATTGACATTGCCATCACCTATTTCATTGGAGAAACAAAAAAACGCTGTATCAATGACAACTATCGTGGGACAAAAAAAGAACCCTTCCCCTGCTATTTTAGTTCATACCCCCTGCCACGGCTGGAGGGATTTTATCATGGCGATTGCCATAGCCACAGCGTCTTCACCGATGACCAAATTGAGTTTGGCGCCTCGCTTATAGCGGGCAAGGCGATGGCAGATGTACTTGGTCTCGATTTTTTCTGTGTCACCGACCATTCATACGATCTGGACAATTTTCCCGATGACTTTCTTCATAATGACCCTGAGCTTCAAAACTGGCAGCGTTTTCAAAGAGAGAGCGCAGCCCTGAATAAATTGACCGGTTGCCTAATCGTCCCCGGCGAAGAAGTAAGTGTACGCAATGGGAAAGATGAGAATGTCCACTTACTTGTTTTTAATGAAAAACATTATTTTCCCGGTTCCGGTGACAGCGGAGAGCACTGGTTCCATTTCCGTAGCGAGCTGGGTATCGATGACGTTTGTAAGAGGGCCGGGGCGGACAGCGTGATTTTTGCCGCCCATCCTGCGGAAAAGGCGCCCGCCCTGCAACAGCTTTTATTAAACCGCGGTGATTGGCAGACCGATGATGTTTGCCCGGCGATGACCGGTGTTCAGGTTTTTAACGGTCATGGCTCCGGTCATTTGCCGGCGGCCATCCATTTTTGGACGAAACTTTTGCTTAAGGGTCGTCGCGTTTTTGCGCTGGCCGGTAACGACGCCCACGGAAACTTTGGACGTAACCGGTATATAAGTTTGCCTTTCTTAAAAATAACGGAATCATACAACCAACTTTTTGGTCAATGGCGGACCGATATCCGTTTAGAAAAAAAGCCCACGGCTGTATCGGAAATTATCAAAGCTTTACGTAGCGGCAGATATAGCTTAGGTAACGGCCCGACACTTGAGATTTGTGTCCGGGACAGACAGGGCACAGTTCATTTCATGGGTGGCCATACCGAACAGGCGGAACATCTTTCACTTACAATCAAATCTTCTCCCGAATTTGGTGCATTGGAATCCTGGACATTGTTTTACGGCGATCTTTCCGCTGGCAGGGAAATTATCCTGCAGAAAAAGAAATCGTTACCACCTCAACAATTTGAAACTTTTATCGATTATTCGATTGATGTAAATATGAAACCAGGTTATGTCCGGGCAGAAGCAACGTCCCGCGTGGACCAAATACCATACTTCACTTTTTCAAATCCCATTTGGATCGGTTAAATGTCATTTATCAACACGCATTTATTTTCAAATTTTACCAAATCAAACACAATACACAAGTCCGGCAGAAGAGGGGTCTTTCGAGGCGGAAAAACGTTTATACTTCCATTAGCGTTGGCCATAGTTTTTGTGACCCTGCCAACGACCGTACGGGCCGACCAGCTTACAGCCACCTATAACGGACGTGCAATTTCAAAAATCATTGTTAGTGGAAACACCGTAACTAAAAAATATGTAATCACACGGGAACTGTTGTTTACTGTCGGCGACAGGTACAATGACTCGCTTTCGGAACTATCCGAAAAACGTATTTACAACACATATCTCTTTAATAATGTGGAAATTATCCCTGTCCCGGACAACGATGACATCGCCCTGATCGTACATGTAACCGAGCGCTGGTTTTACTACCCTTTCCCCGTGCTGCGTTTCGAAGACAGGGATTATAGCAAGATCACTTATGGCGCCGGATTAATTGATGTAAATGCCATGGGCGAGAATATCAACCTGATTGGCAGTGTATTCTTTGGCAATCGTCCGGGATATCAATTTGAATTCTATAACCCCTGGTTAGGCATTGAGCACCGGTATTCATTGGGTTTTTCAATCAATCAGTATTTTCTTCCCAGCAAGTTTGCCATAAATCATCCAACAGGCGATTTTGATGAACGGCATTTTAACATCCTTTCTACATTTGGACGATACTGGAACCGCTATTTTTATAATACCGCAATATTTATGTTTGACCATGTTACCGTTCCAGGTACCGTGGCATCATTTATGCCCAATCAGCAAAAGAAACTGGATGTTTTCGGCGCCGGGCTTTCAACTACTTTTGATAACCGTGATCTGATAACGTATCCTTCTGCTGGTTGGTATGCACAATTTACACTTATAGCGCAGGGGATAGGGAATAAACACGTAAATTATCAACAGGCCGTTGCCGATATTCGTCATTACAATACCGTTCGGGGTATTACCATTGCCGCCCGCGCTTATACCCGCCAAACCCGCGGCAAGCTTCCATTATATGATGGCGTTTATATTGGTTTTTTAGAAAGGATACGCGGTCATTTTAACGAAGTGTATGAGGGGACAAACAGCATCATTTTAAGTATGGAGACGCGCTTTACCCTTTTGCCCCTGAGGCAGATCAGTATGTCTAACGGATTTCTAAGCCCAAGCGCCACCCAAAATCTGAGCTATGGTTTAAATGCCGCCATCTTTTTTGACAGTGGGCAGGTTTGGGGCGACGGCAAGAATTTGAGACTCTCGGATTTTGTAAGCGGTTTTGGCGCCGGTCTGCATTTCCGTTTACCCTATATCGAGGTCGTGCGGGTTGAAATGGGTTTTGATGAACAGCTAAGGCATGAGTTCATCTTTGAGGCACAGACAGCTTTTTAGCCAAAGGTACAAGCTTGTAAACAAAATGACCAGCTCATTATTCGGTCGGCCGCTTGGCCGGATTTTCATGTATCTGCCCTGGCATTCATCATATCACGTGGCTCTGGCAGCAGCCAGCTGGTAATGGCCGAGCCTATAATAAGTACGGAACTGATATAAAACAGAGCAAGGTAACCAAAAAGGCTCAGGATAAATCCGCCGATAACAGGGAACAACAAAGTGGGTGCGGTAATGGTGTTTTTAAGTGCAACATATTGCGGCACCCGATGATTCGATGAAATCTCCAGAATATAATTGCGTACAGAATTGTCAACAGGCTTTAACACAAATCCGCTTAAAAGGAAGACAAGCAAAAAAGCCCCGGGCCAGGTTCCGTACAACACAACTGCAAACAACGGAGTCAAGGTTATCAGCGCCGTGAGCCCGATAAGGACCTTGCGATAACCAAAATGATCGCCAAGTGCACCCCAAAACAGGCCACCCAACATCTCTCCGGTAATTTGCATGGTCACAAACATCCCCAGTTCCACACCCGTGGCATGTAGCTTATCACGCGCCAATACAACAAAAAACGGCACGGACATTAAGACCGCCGGGTATAGCAAAGCCACAATGAGCAACTTGCGGAAGGTGCGGTTATCACGGGCCAGTTCAAACGATTCACGGAAAAATGTTTTCAGATCTTTATTTTTTACATGACGTCCATCGCCTTGTTCGCGCATCAAAACAAATCCGATACCGGCAACTGCAAAAGCCAATGAGGTGATAACAAACAACTGACCATACTCTGTAAGCGTCCCTGAGCTTTTGAGATTTTTCAGCATATCGCCGCTTAAAAATCCCGCACCGATCCCGGCCAGTCCACCCAATAAATTATTGACGCCAAAAAAGCGACCGCGTTTTTGTGGTGAAATGGTACTACCCAAAATATAAGAATAGACCAACTGCCCCATCGACCCGGAAAAGAAAAATATGGTCAACAGGACAAAAACAATCCAGGTTGTCAATACGGGCCAATCGGTTGATAAAAAGACAACTGACCAGCCCATTACAAACCACATCAGGGCCCGGATATAGAGTACTCCAACAAGATAGGGACGTTTGTATTTTTTTGATTCCAGGAAACTTGCAAAAAAGAGTTGAGGCGCTATCAAACCAAAGCGTCGCAGGGTCGCCAGCAGCCCTACCAATAAAGGTGAACCGGTCAGGCTGTATATAAAAGCAGGCAGAATGCTGTTTTCATGCGAGAAGGCGCTGCCAAATTTAAAAAAGGTGCCATGTAAAAGCCCGCTTAAAAAATTACGTTTCTCAAAAGGCCAATGTTTATTCTGTTTCATGTGCTCCTTGCATGGGACGGAACTTGCCCGCTGTGCGATCAAACTTTTTAAGCTTTTCTTCTGTAAACAAAGCAAATGCTTTATCAAAATCCGCTTCACGGGTCAGATATATTTCCAGCCCACGTGCAGGCATATGATTAAAAGCATGGTTTCCAATTGAGCGGATAAGGATCCCCTGACAGTCACTAAGCAACCCGGCAATCTTCATCCCTTTACCGGCGATACCATGTCCGTTGTATGGATTTTCCCGGAATTCTGTTTGGGTAACTGTCTTGTCTTTTATTTCTGCGATTAAAAAGTAACGACTACTGCCAAAATGATCGGGATTGACCATAAGCTTATCCAAAGTACCTGCTGCAATTTTCATAATCTCCTCATTGTTTTATGGATGTTTTCTTATAGATGATTTGAATTTTGTTTTGTGACATAAAAGTTGAAACAGATTTTTCCAAGAGCTATCTTGCAAGCGGTTCTCAAATAAAAATATCAGGAAAAACTTAGCACGCTTGCGCTAAATATAAAAAACATAAGCGGGAAGATTGAAATTGCTCTTAATCTAAACGAATCATTCCAATATCTTTTGTTTTTTTGCAGAGATTGGTCCATGGGAATTTTTCCGCCCGGTTCAGGGTTTTACATTTAGGCACATTGTTCTTCCGGCGCTTTACTTTGAAGTTTTTTCCTGTTTTGGGAAAAGGGAACAAACAGACTCTTTATATTTCTTTAATGTTAACACAGGAGTTGTCATGCGTACACTTTTAACTTTTCTGATCAGTTTTTCCTTTGCCACAACCTTACTTGCAGGCAACCCGGCTCTGTATAAAAAAACCATCGATAAACCCATGAGCGCCGCTTATGACAGTGTTTATGCCGCTTTGGAGGACAATCATTTTTATGTTGTTTTTGAAGCCAATATCGGCAAAAACATGGCCGGCTTTTCCGACCGTTGGGGCAAGGAGTACAACACCAACAAACTGACCGCTATCCGCAGTATGGTTTTTTGCAACGTTGTTTATGCCAACCGGGTGGCAAATGCCGATCCGGATATGCTGGCCTTGTGCCCCCTAAGGGCCACATTGATCGAAAAGGATGGTAAAACAACCATTCTTTTTGTGCGCCCTGCCTCCATGGCAAAAGACAGTAAAGCATTGCCCATTCTCAGGGAAGTCGAAAAAAAGGTTACAGGCGCCATGGATCAGGTATTTGGCAAATAAGCCGGAAACCAGATGGTGTAAGGACCTTTCGGTATTGCTGATGCAGCAGTGCGGATTAATGTAGGCGTTTATCAGGGTATTGGGGCAACAATCGCTGGTTTTACTTTACTGCGCGCTTCCTCTCTTCCGGCACATCCGTTTCATAGAAAGACAAAGAAAGAAGTCCTTGAATTAAAATAGCAATAGGGAAAATAATCAAATCAATACCGATAAATACCTCTTTTTTACAGGAGCCATATATAGGCGCTATTGGTATAGAAATATCATTGAGTAAATTATTAAAATGATAAAGATAATTCCCGTGGCTAAAGCAGACAATCCGAAAACTTTTACCGCAATTAAAAATCTTTTTGAAGGGGGATCAACAAGATGTTTTTCTAATTCACCAGATTCAAGCAATTCTTTATACAGCTTCGGTCTGTCCTTCTTTAATTCTTCAACAGGAATGCTTCCGATAAAAATCACCTTGTCCATTGGAAATTTATCCGGTCGAAAATGCGTATTAAAAAAATGGACAGTAAATATAAAACCGGTGGCCAACAACGCTTCATCGCTGTGAATTATGGTGGCGATGTTGATTATTAGTCCGGGCACCCCAAGCTGTGTAAAAAATTCAGGGAACCATAATAACAGACCGCTGGCCCCGATTATGGCTACCCCCCAAAATACCGCAAAATAATCAAACTTTTCCCAATATGTCCATTTTCCATAGGCTGGTCTTTTGCCTCGCCCCAAAAACCATTTAATGGTCTGGAAGTACTCTCTTAAATCGTTTTTGTTTGGTACCAGTGAACTATCGCCCGCTAGGAAGTAGCGTAATGGTTTGCCTTCTTTTCTCTTCAAATAAAACACATATGCAAGGTGGGCAAAGAAATACCCAAAAGTAATAATTGCTGCAACACGATGCATAAACCCCGTAACCTGGTACCCGCCCATTAATTTTGAAATCGTTTGAAATATTCCTACACCTGAAAATTTAATTGTAGTTCCGGTGAACGCCAGGGTTAAAAAACTAATTATCACAAATAAATGCATAATTCTTAAAGCTGGGTCAAAGCGCTCATAATATTTTCCGTCTTGCACGTTATTTATCATCTTCCGTTTCCTGATTTTCTTCATCGTTTTGTTCAGCTTCAATCGTTGCATTTTTTTCTTTTTTGCGTTCGGATAATGCCCTTGGCAACCATAACATGGTATGAATGCCAAAGAATGCGAAGGTCCCGGTTAGAAGTATCGTCATAAATAAATACGTATAGTACAGATATGGATACTTGTTTTTATTGTGATGGGTTGCGTGCGTTAAATAGCCAACAAACTCTCGATTGGAATTTGGATGACATTTAGAACAAGTCTTTACAATGTTTTGATAACTTAACGAAGAACGGGGATTATCCGGTGGTAAAATATTATGAGCGCCATGGCAATCGGAACATTTGGCTGTTTTATCAGAACCCAACTTTGTTACTTTACCATGAAAGGTATCAAAATAGGTTTCCGTTACCTTGGGATGGCATTGTCCACACTGGCTAACAATGCTTTGCCTGAAATCGTGTTTGTCCACTCTTTCTATTGTATGGGATTTATGGCAATCATAACAATCGGGTAATTTCTGGTCTGTTTTGGTCACGCTTGGGCTATGTACACTTTTACTAAATTCTTCATAAATTCCAAGATGACATTTTGAGCAGGTGTTGGCAAGGTTCCGGGGATTTATGGTCGATAAACTATCAGAGATTGGCAATTCCAAATGGCTTGTATGACAATCGGTACACGTGGCGGAGACCACCAGGCCACTTTTTAATAATCCTTGGCCATGTATGCTCATTTCGTAATTTTTTATAATATTATGTTCTTTCCCAAGATATTTAAGAGCGGCCTTTTGACCCTCATGATGACATTTTGAACACAAATATGGAATATTCTGCCGTGCCGTCGGGGATTTTTGCTCTTTTTTTGATTGGATCGAATGCTTTCCATGGCAATCCGTGCAGTAAGGTGCATTTACATTTCCATCTACATGCAATGTCCCATGAATACTTCTCGTATAATTACTAACTTCTTCTTCATGACAGGATGAGCAATCAACTTTCCCGCTGTTTTTACAAACCGGATTATTGGATATTGAAATATTTGTATGGCATTTTATACACGTGTTCTCCTTGTGAACAGATTTTTTATGCTTCGCATAGTCCACGAACAAAGAATCTTTTTTTCCGTCGGCCCATTTGAATAGATTTTTGTCCTTATGACAATTCATGCAATATTGGTCGGTATATTTTTCATTGTAAATTACTTGTCTTATGTTATGCGGTTGATGACAATCAATACAGGCGGGTATCTTATTGGGAGCGGATTCCCAAAGCTTTCCGTTTATTACCTTTATATGTACTTTTTCAATTCCGGCATGGCACTTTTCACAGGTCCGGGCGATATTTTTTCTGTTAATCGTTGAATTTGGATTGGTATGTGGCAGAACACAGTGTGCCGTATGGCAATCGGTGCAAGCCGCCGCAACGATTAAGCCGCGTTCAAATAACCCCTTGCCATGAATCGATTGTGAATAATTCTTTAAGATATGTGTCTGGCTTATATCCTTTAGTTCCGATACTTTGGTGCCATCTTTATGACAGCGGCCGCAAAGAGCGGGGATATTCATTTTATAGGTTTGTGACTTATCATTTTCATGTGATAATATTTTGTGTCCACCATGGCACGTAATACAATTTGGCGCTAAATACTTCCCCTGTGCAAGCGCTTTGCCATGGAGACTATTTTCATATTGCCGTACAACACCCGCATGACATTGGGCACAAATCGTGTCCAGTTTTTTTTGACTAACCTTAACTTTCTCAATTTCATGAATTTTATTGCCATGACACGTAATACACGTTGGGGCTTTTTCCCCTTTTTGCCTCGCCTTATAATGAATACTTTGGCTGTATCCTTGCACCTCATGCGATTTATGACAGGACAGACAAAATTTTTCTCCGGATTTTAAAAGTGAATCGGACGGCTGAATATTATGCTTTGTATGACAATCCGAGCAGTTCAACGATTTGGTATGTACCCCTTCCCCAATTTCTTCGATGTCATGACAGGTTCCGCAGTCCACTTTTGTAAGATTCTCGCTGGCATGATGCGGAGGCGTTGCAGAATCCAGGTCTTCATGACAATCCACACAATCTAAATCACCATGTACCGATTCGTCAAAGTGGCGCTTATTAACTATCAAAGAATTCTGATGTGTCTTTTTGATTTCTACTTTTACACTATCGGAGTGGCAACTAAAACAGGACGGGTCCTCTTGTTGGTATGAAAAAAGGAAGGTGGTATTTATCAAGCATGCTAAAACTATTTTCAATATGCTACTTTTCATATTCGGGCCAGGGTTAAGAAGCCAACAATCAGCAAAATTCAATATGGCAATGATATAGCAATATAAAAACCAGAAGACTAACCGTGATGTGAAGGTTAGTCTTCTGTAT
The DNA here is from genome assembly GCA_964456445.1 of uncultured Calditrichaceae bacterium. Taxonomy (GTDB): domain Bacteria; phylum Calditrichota; class Calditrichia; order Calditrichales; family J004; genus CAYWBI01. Next base: position 86 of record CAYWBI010000042.1, on the reverse strand, counting down.
AAAACCAGCTATTTAAAACGCATATCATATGACACTATTTAAAGTTCGTATCATATGACCATAGGATTTACCTTTAACCCAAATTA
>CAYWBI010000041.1:18771-24551 GCA_964456445.1 uncultured Calditrichaceae bacterium | reverse complement strand
GCCCTTAAAAACGGGAGGTCCTTTTAGGAAATATCAAAATAAGGTATAGAAGCGTGGCGGTCATTACCATAATCCAGAACAAGCCAACAACCTAAGCCAACGTTTAACACGGATATGCTGAGAGCGTTTGCTATATTCGTATTGGGTCCAATGCTGTTTGGCAAGAATAGCTATCGCCATAAGTCACTTCACAAAAACCTATACCTTGATTTATATTATCCGCCAGATATTGATCCCGCCTCACCTTATCCTGTAATCAGTTTTGGATTAAGCTATGCTGCCATCACAATCGAAAATAGACAGAAGATCCAAAAGCTTAAAAATTTAGTGGAATAAAAACACACTTTTCAAAAGCAGATGATACCGTTTCTCAGAAAACGGAAAATTCAATAAACCCGAAAATCGCAATATAAACATTGCTTTGATTTACTATGGCAAAATTCAGAAGCTAAAATTTCTGGCAGAAAAACAACAAGTAGATTTTAAACATGTTTAAGAATATCCCCGTCAAAGTCGCAGAATAGAAAATAAATGAATTGGTAAAATCCCATCCCAAATCTAAGAAGTCCTGCGGAGTATCTAAAAGTAATTTTTAATATAATTGTGTGTCTCAATTATCTATGACGAATGCTTTTTGAGTAGGCGACGAATATTGATTTTATATAAAGTTGTGCCAGAGAGTGTAAATAAAAAGCCGTCCGGTTTCCATAAATCCCAAAGGAAAACCCGGGCGGCTTATTTTGTTTATATCCTTTTATTGGGGCTGAATGCTTACCAGTATGGATGCAGCTGTCGCGGGATAACTAAAGCCATCGTTTACCAGATGAACCGTTCCATTCTCCGTTGTTCCGCTATTGGCGCCCGCCTGGCGAGGCGCCTGGTTTAAACCGAAACCGGGTTTTTCATTAACTTCCGTACCGGCATCCCATAACATTATTTTTGAGGTGATATCTCCACTGAGCGCGGTACCGTTGTCAAAAAGGGCAATACCTTTACCGTCCGGGGCGTAGAACAGGTCATTGGACTGAACAAACATGCTGACGAGAGAAAGATAATCGCCTTCCTGTGCATTTACACTAAACGTATAACTGCCGCCGGGCGTTAATGGGCCCGCGCCTGCTGCGCCCACCGGGGTATTAAAAACACCATTCGTGGCAATCCCCGTAGCCGAGGCCAGCGCCGTGTTCTGCATAGAAGGATCACCGTCTTCGGCAATGTTTTCCAGCCCCTTGCCACGATCGGCCATGCCGGATGTAAAAAACGGATCGGCGCCGGTATGAACGGCATAAGCGCCGGGTGACAAGATAATGGTTAAGCCGGTGTTATCCGCAAGATACGACCCCAGGGGAGCCGGGTTGCCATCTTCTGCAATACCTTCCAGACCATTTTCCCCGTTCATTTGACCATTGGTGAACAAAGGGCCATCCGCGCTATGCACCACAAAAACACCGGGTGAAAGGGGAACCGCCACACTCTTGCCATCGGAAGTGCTTAGCGTAGTGCTGTCGGATACGTTGCTGATACGCACCGTAAAATTTGTTGCCGAATTGGCGGTAAGGGTCGCCTTAATCACCGAAGACACGGAAGGCAGGTTGCCAAAAGTATCGGCGGCGGGACGCACGGTATTATTGGCGTCGGCAGCTCCCGTGTTGGGCCCGGCTTCCCGTGGAGCCTGATCTGCTCCAAGCCCGGGTTCCTGGTCGGCTTCCGTCCCCGCGTCCCATAGCATCAACTGATCCGTAATGTCGCCGCTCAGCGCAGCCGCGCTTTGATCGAAAAGGGCGATACCAGCCTCCGCAGGTGCATAGAAAAAATCATTGGATTGCACCATCATGGTTGCAAAGGAGAGTTTTGAGCCGGGTGCGGCGTCAAAGGTGAATTCATAAGCGCCACCAGGAAATATTGCCGCCGGGGCAGACGCGCCAACAGGCGTGTTAAATACACCGCTGGACGGGAAATATTTTGCCGGGGCAATAATCTTGATCGTTACATCGAATTTAGCGGATTTAACATCCGGTCCGGTGCTGCCCGTGTTGTCCGTACAGGCAAAAAATGCGAAAAGCGAAAGTAGTGATAAAATTAAAAGTCGTTGTGCCATGTAGGCCTCCTCTATGATAGATTGAATATTAGTTTTGTGCATGACAGAGACTACAGGCCGATTCTCACATAATTTTAACAAAGAGTTGGTTTTTAATAAGGCGGGATAAGGTGATGATAATAGCTGAACTTTCCTTTTGCAAACAGTGTGATAAAAATATAGGGTTCCTGTGTTTGATTTGGAAAGAATAAAGATTTAAATTATTTGCTTTTTAAATCAATAAAATGAGGAACTCAATGGCTCAAAAAACAGTGGTTGTTGCTTTGGGCGGCAACGCCATTACCCGTGAATTTGAAGAAGGGAATATCAGTCAACAATTTGAAAATACGCGGAGAAGCTTAAATGGGGTTATCCATCTGATAAAAAAGGGTTACCGTGTAATCCTGACCCATGGCAACGGCCCGCAGGTAGGCAATGCGTTGATCCGTGTGGAGGAATCACGCCATCTTGTCCCGCCGCTTCCGCTTGGTGTTGTCGTTGCGGATTTGGAAGGAGGCATGGGTTATATGATCGAGCAATCCCTGCAAAATAAATTACACGACGCGGGTATAAATGCCGAAGTAAGCACCGTCTTGTCGCAAATCATCGTCGATCCCAATGACCCGGCAGTTAAAGAGCCAACCAAATTTGTAGGCCCATTTTTTAAAGCCGATGAAGTAGCTGAATTGGTCAAGACCCGTGGCTGGCAAATGAAAGAAGATAAGGGACGTGGCTACCGCCGGGTAGTTGCTTCGCCAAAACCGCTTTCATTTGTACCAGGAAAAGTCATAAAAAGTTTGCTGGACAACGGTGTGATTGTGATTGCCGCCGGTGGCGGAGGTATTCCTGTTTACAGAACAGAACGCGGCTGGCTGGAAGGCATTGACGGCGTGATCGACAAAGACCGTGCTTCGGCTGTTTTAGGAAATGAAATTGGCGCGGAAGAACTGTTGATCCTTACCGGTGTGGAAAAGGTGTCCATTCATTTTGGCACCGCGGAGCAAAAAGATCTGGATGAAATGACGGTATCCGAGGCAAAGGCCTATCTTGAAGCCGGTGAGTTTCCCAGAGGGAGCATGGGGCCCAAAATCGAAGCGGCGATCAGCTTTCTGCAGGGCGGTGGGCAAAGTGTCCGCATCGCTTCCATTGAGCATGCAGTGGATGCCATTGACGGCTTAAACGGCACGGTGATTGTTCCTGATGGCAAAAAAACAGTTTAATTCGTTTAAAATGAATAATAGTCGTCGTATATATAAGAAAAAAATTTAGACATTTCCGGGAAATAAATTTCCGGAGCGGAAATTCAAAATCAGGAGTCAAAGCATGAATATCCATGAATACCAGGCCAAAGGAATATTAAGGGCCTACAATGTGCCGGTACCGGAAGGTTATGCGGCATTTACAGTTGATGAAGCCGTGGAAGCTGCCAAAAAACTTCCATCAAAGGTTTTTGTTGTAAAAGCACAAATCCATGCCGGTGGACGTGGTAAAGGCGGTGGTGTAAAACTGGCCAAATCGATTGATGAAGTAAGGGAAATCGCCGGAGAGATACTAGACATGAAGCTGGTAACCCATCAAACCGGGCCCGCTGGGAAGATAGTACACAAATTGTTGATTGAGCAGGGCGTTGATATCGATCGTGAATTATATCTGGGTATGGTTCTCGATCGTGGAACATCGCAGTTTGTGATGATGGCCAGCACCGAAGGCGGTATGGAAATCGAAAAAGTTGCAGCGGAATCACCGGAGAAAATACAAAAAGTCTGGATCGATCCTGCGGTTGGCTTGCAGGGATTTCAGGCACGCCAACTGGCCTTTGGTCTTGGATTACAGGGAAAACAGGTAAGCAATGCGGTTAAATTTATGCTGGCCCTGTACAAAGCTTTTATGGCCAATGATGCCTCACTGGCCGAAATCAATCCACTCGTGGTTACAAAAAGTGGAGAAGTTTTGGCGCTTGACGCCAAAATCAACTTTGATGACAGTGCCCTATATCGCCATAAAGATATTGCAGAGCTGCGTGATGAAAGTGAAGAAGACCCGCTGGAAGTGGAAGCCGGAAAAGATGGTTTGAATTATATCAAGCTGGATGGCAACGTGGGCTGTATGGTCAATGGGGCCGGTTTAGCGATGGGTACCATGGACATTATTAAAATTGCGGGCGGCGAACCGGCCAACTTTTTGGATGTTGGGGGCGGCGCAAATGTGGATACCGTTCGTAATGGTTTTAAAATTATTTTATCCGATCCCAACGTGAAAGCAATCTTAATCAATATCTTTGGTGGTATTGTAAGATGTGACCGCGTAGCCAACGGGGTTATAGAAGCAGTAAAAACGATTGATGTCAACGTACCGATTGTTATCCGTCTGGAGGGGACCAATGCTATTGAAGCCGGTCAAATCCTTCGTGATTCCGGGATGGCGTTCACGGTGGCCAGCACACTGGAAGATGCCGCCCAAAAAGTTGTTAAAGTATTAAACAATTAACCGACGCCGTTAAACCGGTTAATTTTAAGGAGAATAAAATGAGTGTATTATTAACAAAAGATACAAAAATTCTAATTCAGGGCATTACCGGTTCTGAAGGATCGTTTCATGCAACTCAAATGATGGAGTATAATTCCAGGCTGGTTGCAGGTGTAACGCCTGGAAAAGGCGGTCAGGTATTTAATGAGACAGTGCCAATTTTTAATACGGTTCGCGAGGCCGTTGCCGAAACCGGCGCCAACGCTTCGGTGATTTTTGTCCCGCCACCTTTTGCCGCGGATGCTATCATGGAAGCGGCGGAAGCCGGTTTGGGTTTGATTATATGTATTACCGAAGGTATTCCCGCAAAGGACATGGTTACGGTTTATGATTATCTGAAAGATAAAGACACCCATCTGGTTGGTCCAAATTGTCCGGGCGTTATTTCTCCGGGTATTGGCAAAATGGGTATCATGCCGGCCTTTATCCATAAAGAAGGCCATGTTGGCGTGATCAGCCGTTCGGGCACGCTTACCTATGAAGCCGTCGGCCAGCTCAGCGCCCGTAATATTGGTCAGTCCACATGTATTGGTATCGGCGGTGACCCGGTTATTGGTACCCGTTTTATCGATGCATTGAAATTGTTTAAGGACGATGAAGACACACACGCCGTTGTCATGATTGGTGAAATCGGTGGATCTGCCGAGGAAGAAGCATCCGCCTGGATAAAAGAAAATTTCAACAAACCGGTAGTTGGTTTTATTGCCGGGCAAACAGCGCCTCCTGGACGTCGGATGGGGCATGCAGGGGCTATCATCAGTGGCGGACAGGGCACAGCCGCAAGTAAAATGGCCGTGATGGAACAAGCAGGTATTATTGTTTGTAAAAGTCCGGCGGATATCGGCATCAACATGGAAAAAGCTTTACAAAAATAAGTTGATCCACTCTGAAAAATCCGGGTTCTGCCCGGATTTTTTTGTTTAAAAAGAAAGTTTATAAAAAAATTAAAATATGCAGACGGCAGAAATGACAAGGGTTAAGGTTCTTTTTACCACAACAGCATAAGGACGCCAAGTTTTTTTTATCTTTTACCTTGTTCTTATTCCTTTTACCTTACTCTGAAAATTTCCCCATCCCGCAAAATTAGCAATTAGTAATTAATAATTGTTCTACCGCAAAGGCGCAAGGACGCCAGGCTTTTCCTTTTATCTTTTTCCTTAGATATTGCTTAACCCTT
>CAYWBI010000041.1:0-18671 GCA_964456445.1 uncultured Calditrichaceae bacterium | reverse complement strand
AAATAAAAAATGACCAGGCTTAATGTTTTTTAATAAGCACAAATGTGCAAGGACGCCAGGCTTTTCCTTTTATCTTTTTCCTTAGATATTGCTTAACCCTTCATATTACTTTGCTCAACCGTGTTCGTGATGAAGCCGGTTTTTTCAATGCCCCCAACGGGGGCTGATAACATAGCGAAGGGCGCAGCCCTGGAAACACAGAAAGCGTCAGAAAATATCGTGCCCTGAAAGGGCAAAATAAAAAATGACCAGGCTTAATGTTTTTTAATAAGCACAAATGTGCAAGGACGACAAGTTTTTCCTTTTAAATTTTTCATTAGCTAATGCTTAACCCTTCATGTTACTTTGCCCAAGACTGTTTGTAATGATGCCTGGTTTTTCAATGCCCCCAACGGCGGGTAACGCGTCAATCTAAAGTCTGCTTTTGCCCCCAACCGTATTTATTTTCCCTGATATGTATTTTTTTCTTTATCTCTTGGATAAAAAGGCGTAAATTAAAAGCTTCTAAAAATTAACAATTTAAACCGATATCTGTTTAGGAGCTATAAATGAATAACCGTACACTCACTATCTTAAAACCTGATTGTATATTGAACAATAATTCCGGAAAAGTTATAGATCTGTTACTTAATCAAGGTTTCAAAATCGTAGCTATGAAAATGATCCGTTTAACAAAGGAACAAGCCGGTGCCTTTTATGAGGTACATAAAGAACGTCCGTTTTTTGGCGAACTGGTTGATTTTATGACCGAAACCCGGGTTGTTCCAATAATTCTGGAAAAAGATGATGCTGTCGCTGAACTGCGACGTGTGATAGGTGCAACGGATCCGGCGGAAGCAGCAGAAGGCACCGTTCGTAAATTGTATGCTGAGAGCAAGGGAAGAAATACAATACATGCATCTGATTCCGATGAGAACGCTGCCCGTGAAATTGGATTTTTCTTTTCAGAAACAGAAGTTATTGCGAATTTATAAATAACATACTTTCGGTTTTATCATAGAATGGGCAGACTTAAAAAATCGAATGATTTGAAAAATTATAGACTGTTCTTTATATTGAACATTTCTTATGCAAATATATATTCAAAACATAAGACAAGGCTTTTCCCAATTTACAGAGAAAGAGGCCCTCACATTCCTTCGGGAACCCTATCGGTCGGTTTATAACGGGCCGGCTTATATGACTGTGGATATGGAACGGAAACGCAGGCAAATAAGGGCAAACATTACACTGAAGATGTCTGTGCAACGTGTCTGTGATGACTGTTTGACTGAATTTAACGAAAGTATTGAATTACAATCGGAACGCATCATTGTAATTGGTGCAAATGAACTATCCGAGGATGTGGAAGTTATCACCCTGCCCGCCGACGCCCATCTGTTGGATTTGGCGCCTGTACTCGGGGAAATGATAGCGCTCAATCATCCCATGAAAATATTATGCAAGCCTAATTGTAAGGGGCTTTGTCCTGGCTGTGGGGCGGATCTAAACATTTCTGAATGTTCTTGCAGAAATGAAAGCAGCGATCCACGTTGGGAAGAATTAAAGAAATTATTAAAATAGGAGAAAAAAAATGGCAAACCCAAAGCGAAAAATATCCCGCTCCAAAAGAGATATGCGACGCGCACATTGGATGGGCTCCATGTCCGAGGCATCAACAATTGATTGCCCGAATTGCGGTGAAAAAATGATGACACACCATGCTTGTGCGTCCTGTGGCTACTACCGTGGCGAACAGGTGATTAAATCTCAGGATCAATAATCGAATATAGAAGGTAAATAATTTGCGGATAGCGCTGGATACAATGGGCGGTGATCATGGTCCAAAAATAACTGTACATGGGGCATATCGGTATTTGCAGTCCAAGCCGGGGGCGACAATTGTTTTGCTTGGAGACCGGGAGCAAATCCAGTATCAGTTAAATATGATTCCGGAAAAATATCACTCGTCGTTACCTGTCGTCCATGCGCCCGAAATTATATCTATGTCCGAATCCCCCCTCGATGCAATCCGAAAGAAAAAAAATTCATCCATGGTTGTCGGATTGGATATGCATAAAAAAGGCGAAGTGGAGGCCTTTGTAAGCGCGGGCAACACGGGCGCACAAATGGCCGGAAGTTTGTTGCAGTTAGGACGTATATCAAATGTAAAACGTCCGGCAATAGGCGCTTTTTTGCCGTCGGAACGTGGCATGGTCTATATTATAGATGTAGGCGCAAATGTGGACTCCCGTCCGGGGCACTTATTACAGTTTGCCATGATGGCCGAGGTTTTTGTCGCTAAGGTATTCAGCGGAAAGAATCTACGAACCGGTCTGTTGAGCAATGGGGAAGAAGCTGCAAAGGGCAACGATTTGACCGTTTCCGCCCATAAGCTTTTAAAGGAAAATATACCGGGCTTTATTGGTAATATCGAAGGCGGGGATATTTTTAAAGGTAAAACCGATATCATCGTCTGTGATGGCTTTATGGGCAATGTTCTGCTTAAGATGGCCGAAAGTGTTATGGGAGTGATATTGAATGGCGTCCGAAAAAATATTGGTAAGAATCTTATGCGTAACGTCGGCGCTCTTTTGGTCCAGCCCGCTTTTAAAGCGCTTAAACAAAGTTTCAACTACGAGGAATATGGCGGTGTACCCTTGCTTGGTGTGGATGGAATATCTGTCATTTGTCATGGGAAGTCGTCTTCTACCGCAATAAAAAACGCATTGCGTGTCGCAAAAAGTATTCGTGAAAAAGATGTAAACAATTTGATAAAAGAAAAACTTACCTTAGATAAAGGAAAGTCCAATGCGCAAGCAGGCTAATATTACAGCCGTAAGTCATTTTGTCCCCGAGCGGATATTGACCAATTTTGATCTCGAAAAAATGGTGGACACGAATGATGAATGGATTCGTACCCGGACCGGCATAAGGGAACGTCATATTCTTGAAGATGGCAAAGCCACTTCGGATATGGGCGCCGAAGCGGTAAAAAAACTTTTAAAACAACGGGGAATCGGTCCGGAGGAAATTGAGTTGATTGTCGTCGGGACGGTTACACCGGATATGTTTTTCCCCAGCACCGGAAATTTGATCCAGGATAAGGTTGGTGCGGTAAATGCCTGGTCCTATGATGTCGCCGCGGCCTGTTCCGGTTTTCTGTTTGCCCTGGCCGCCGGTGCACAGTTTATTGAATCCGGTATGCATAAAAAAGTTGTAGTGGTTGGCGGGGACAAAATGAGTTCCATCGTCAACTATAAAGACCGCAACACTTGTGTGATCTTTGGTGACGCTGCTGCCGCGGTACTTCTGGAACCCGCTGAAGATGGCCTGGGGATCATGGATTTTATCCTGCATTCCGATGGCAGCGGGGCCAAATATTTAAAAATGCAGGGCGGAGGGAGTTTACACCCCGCTTCGTTGACAACCGTTGCCAATGACTGGCACTTCCTGTACCAGGATGGCAAACAGGTTTTTAAGTTCGCCGTTCAGAAGATGGCGGAAGTCGCTGCCACTATCCTGGAAAAGAACAACTTTAGCGGTGATGACCTAAAACTCTTTGTACCGCATCAGGCAAATCTACGTATTATCGATGCAGCTGTAAAAAGATTGGGCATCGATTATGATAAGGTTATGATAAATATTGCTGAATATGGCAATACAACGGCTGCCACAATCCCGTTGGCCTTATCCGAAGCGTATCAACAGGGTAAACTTGAAAAAGGCGACCTGGTACTTTTTGCAACTTTTGGCGGGGGATTTACCTGGGGCAGTACCTTGCTCAAATGGGGAATGGATAAGCCGTCCAAATAAACACAGTACGTCCGTTTCACAAAAATATAAACCAACGATAGAATTTTTTAATGAAATATGCTTTTATCTTCCCCGGCCAGGCATCACAATATGTGGGCATGGCAGCGGATTTATACGAAAAATATGATCTTGCGCGGGCATACTTCGATCGGGCAAATGAAACGCTGGGATTTGATCTGCAGGAAATTTGTTTAAATGGCCCGGAGGAAGTATTAAAAAAAACAATACATACGCAACCGGCAATTTTTGTACACAGCACGATTGTTTCCGAGCTGCTTAAAAATGCCGGCGTTAAACCGGTGGCGGTTGCCGGACATAGTTTGGGTGAGTACAGCGCACTTGTTTCCGCACGGGTAATGACCTTTGAAGATGGATTAAAATTGGTGCAACAGCGCAGCCAACTGATGTACAAAGCCGGTAAAAACAATCCGGGTACAATGGGTGTCATAATCGGGCTGGAAGCTGCACAAGTGTATGATATTTGCGCAAGCGTTGCCAATATAGGTGTTGTTCAACCGGCCAATTTTAACTCACCGGGACAAATTGCCGTTTCCGGCAGCCCGGATGCCGTACATGCAGCGTTGGATAAAGCCAGGGCGGTCGGCTCAAAAAAAGCCGTTGAGTTAGTGGTCTCGGGCGCGTTTCATTCGCCCCTGATGAAAAATGCCGAAGATGGCCTGGCCGATGCATTAAAAAATACACCAATGGTGGATTCCCGAATTCCTTTTTATTGTAACGTAACGGCCATGCCTGTGCGTAAAGGAAGTGAAATCAAAGAGAAACTTTTGCACCAATTGACACGACCGGTGCTATGGCAGGATATTATCACTAATATGGCTAAAAATGCTTTTTCCACTTATCTCGAAGTCGGACCGGGGAAGGTTTTAAGCGGATTGCTGAGACGAATTGACCGTTCCTTGACCTGCACACAGTGTGGTACCGTTGATCAGGTGAGGGCAATTGGAGAGCTGAAATGAATTTTGAAAGTAAAGTGGCAATCGTTACCGGCGCATCACGCGGGATTGGCCGGGAAATTGCAAAACAATTTGCACTGGCGGGCGCTAAAGTGGTTATAACCGGCAGACACAACGCTTCTTTGCAACAAGCGGCAAAAGATTTAAAAGATGAAACCACCGGTGAAATTTTACCGATAACCACCGATGTGGCGGTTGTTGATGATACGATTCGACTTGCGAAAGAAACCATCGCTGCCTTTGGCCAGATTGATATCCTTGTAAATAATGCCGGGATAACCCGTGACAATATTCTGCTGCGCCTCTCGGAAGACGATTGGGACAATGTCCTTGATACAAATTTGAAAGGGGCCTTTAACTGTATAAAAGCATGCACCAGGCCCATGATGAAAAAACGCTCGGGGGTAATTATAAATATCTCCTCTGTTATTGGTCTTATCGGTAATGCGGGTCAGGTAAATTACGCCGCATCCAAGGCGGGCCTGATAGGAATGACCAAGAGCGTTGCAAAAGAACTGGCCTCGCGTAACATTAGGGCAAATGCCGTTGCGCCGGGATTTATTCAAACGGCCATGACGGCGGAATTGCCGGAAAATTCCCGTGAAGAACTTCTGGCTGCTATCCCATTAAAACGTTTGGGAGAGGCAAAGGAAATCGCAGATTTGGTACTATTTTTATCTTCTGACAATGCGCAGTATATTACCGGTCAGGTGATAAATGTTGATGGTGGAATGGTGATATAAAAATAAACAGAAATTTACTTAATTAGGAAAAGGGAGGTCTCATGTCAGTAGAAGATCAAGTCAAGGAAATTATAATTGATCAGTTGGGTGTAGATGAAGGTCAGGTAAAAGCGGAAGCATCATTTATTGATGATCTTGGCGCCGACAGTTTGGATACAGTAGAATTGGTAATGGCGCTTGAAGAAAAATTTGAAGTGGAAATACCGGATGAAGATGCTGAGAAAATGAAAACAGTCGGCGATGCAATTAAATATATGTCCGAAAAAGTTTCATAGCTTTTCGTGTAATTACCTTGATAAGCAATCTGATCATAGATTGCTTATCTTGTTTATAAGTTAAATTTCAGGAAAATTTTGATGGATAAAAGGGTTGTAGTTATTACAGGAATGGGTGCGATAACCCCCGTTGGATCAACTGCGCAGGAAACCTGGCAGGCGCTGCTGTCCGGTAAAAGCGGTGTGGATAAAATCTCGCTATTTGATACAAGCGACTTTTTGACCAAAATAGCCGCGGAAGTTAAAAACTATGATCCTTTAAATCATTTTGATACAAAGGATGCGCGTAAAATTGACCGCTATGCCCAATTTGCCATTATCGCCGCCGATGAAGCCATAAAAAATGCAGCCATTGATTTTGATAAAACCGATCGTGAACGTGTTGGCGTAATCATCGCCTCTGGAATTGGTGGTATGGGGTCCTTCGAGACCGAACATGCAAAACTGATTCATAAAGGTCCCCGGCGTGTAAGCCCGTTCTTTATCCCATTGATGATTTCCGATATTGCCGCTGGCCATGTCTCCATGCGCCATCAATTGCTTGGCCCCAATTATGCCACTGTTTCTGCCTGTGCCAGTTCCGGCCACAGTGTTGGGCTGGGGATGCGTACCATCCAATATGGCGATGCCGATGTGATGGTCTGTGGTGGTTCCGAAGCGGCAGTAACCCCGATGGGTGTTGCCGGTTTTAATGCATCCAAGGCGCTCTCCACCCGAAATGACGCGCCGCAAAAAGCCAGCCGGCCTTTTGATAAGGAGCGGGATGGATTTATTATCGGTGAAGGCGGCGGAATAGTTGTCCTGGAAGAATTGAATCATGCACTAAAACGCGGGGCCCCGATAATTGCCGAAATCGTTGGGCTTGGATTTACAGCGGACGCGTATCATATTACCCAACCAGCTCCGGGTGGCGAAGGCGCCATACGGGCCATGCGTCTTGCGATAAAGGATGCGGGGTTTCAATTGAATGATGTTCAATATATCAATGCGCACGGTACATCTACCTATTTTAATGATAAGAATGAAACCGCGGCCATCAGGGCCTTGTTTGGCGACGCTGCGGATAAAATCAATGTAAGCTCTACAAAATCCATGACCGGCCACATGCTTGGGGCTGCCGGCGCACTGGAAATGATTATAGCATCCTATGTTGTTAATCAGAATGTCATACCGCCAACCATGAATCAGGATGTGCCCGATCCGGAATGTACGTTGAACTATACGCCAAATAAAAAAATCGCACGGGAAGTAAATGTGGCCATCAGCAACTCATTTGGCTTTGGCGGGCATAATACCTGCTTGTGTGTAAAGAAATACCTGTAATTTGAAACTTTTCAAGTTTTTTCAAAAAAAGAAAGTCGGTATCCACCCGGAGTATCCTATCGATATTGATAAACTTCAAAAGACGGTACGCTATGTTTTTAAACAAAGTGAGCTGTTGATAAAAGCGGTCAGTCATCGTTCTAATTTCTCTCAGTCTGAAAGACAGATTGCCCAATCCAATGAGCGTCTCGAATTCCTGGGCGACGCCGTTCTGGACGTAATTGTAACAGATTTTTTATACCGGACCTTTCCCACGGAAAACGAAGGTATGCTTTCGCAAAAGAAAAGTATCCTTGTTTCACGTAAAGTTTTGGGCAAAATAAGCGAAGACCTTGGTTTGGGCGAGTTTCTTATCCTGAATAAAGGTGAAGAAAAGACCGGCGGCCGCACACGGCTTAATAACCTGGCCAACCTGTTCGAGGCTTTATTAGGCGCGATTTATCTTGATGGAAAGATGAAGGCGGCAGAAAAATTTGTACAGGTTTTTCTTTTGTCTCAATATAAAGCGGTTTTGAGTACGCGGATATTTTATAACTACAAATCAAGGTTGCTGGAATTTGCACAGGCCCAGGGCTGGGGAGCACCACATTATAACACTATCCGGGAGAATGGACCGGATCATCATAAGGAATTTGAGGTTGAAGTGGAAATTAAACAGGATGCTGCAGGAAGCGGCAAAGGGTTAAGCAAAAAAAGCGCGGAACAACAGGCCGCCCGAAATGCTCTGTTAGAATTGGCCGGGAAATTTCCTGAATTAAAAAACTTAACGAGCGAGGATGTTTAAATGATCAAGGTGATTAATGTTGTGGGCGCGCGACCCAATTTTATGAAAATTGCACCGATACAACGCCTGATGGATGCGGACCCTGAAATCGAAACGGTGCTGGTGCATACCGGACAACATTACGATGAAAAAATGTCCAAGCTGTTCTTTGATGATCTGCAATTGCCCAAACCGGATATTTACCTGAATGTGGGTTCGGCCAGCCATGCACTGCAAACGGCAAAAATAATGACCGCCTTTGAGCAGGTGATGATTGATGAAAAACCGGATTTGGTCGTGGTTGTGGGCGATGTAAATTCCACCATGGCCTGTAGCATTGTGGCCAGGAAAATGCATGTAAAGGTGGCCCATGTAGAAGCGGGGCTGCGTTCCTTCGACCGCCATATGCCGGAAGAAATAAACCGTTTGCTCACAGACGCCATTTCCGATATGTTGTTTGTAACCGAGCAAAGCGGTCTGGATCATTTAAAACATGAAGGTGTGGATGATGAAAAAGTGCATTTTGTCGGTAATGTGATGATTGATTCCCTTGTTCATTTTCAGGACAAGGCGGCAGAATCAACCATTTTAAAAGATTTAAAAGTCGCTCCGAAATCCTATGGACTGATTACGCTGCACCGTCCCAGTAATGTCGATAACAAAGATGTCCTTACCCGGTTATTGGATACATTCGACGCCATCGAGCAGGATATGGAACTGATTTTCCCCATCCATCCGCGATCACGAAAAATGATACAGAATTTTGGCCTTGCGGAACGTATCAACTCGATGCCAAATTTGCACTTACTTGATCCTTTAGGTTATTTAGATTTTATGCAATTGATGCATAATGCCCGGGTTTTGCTCACCGATTCCGGAGGCATCCAGGAAGAAACAACCTTCCTCGGTATCCCCTGTATTACCATGCGTGAAAATACCGAACGGCCCAGTTCGGTTGACCTGGGAACAAACGTCCTGGTCGGCACCGACACGGATTTGATATTGAAGGAGTTTAAAAAAGTGCTGAACGGTGGCAGTAAAAAGGGCAGTGTCCCGCCCCTGTGGGATGGCCACGCCGCCGAGCGTATCGTTGAGATTATAAAAAGATATTTTTAATAATTTTTTACAAGGTTACAAAAAACCGACAAGGATATTCATATATCCGATGGTCGGAAATATGAGAAAATCCATGAAAAAAAACAAAATCAACATACGAACATTTGCTTTACTCTTTATTTTCATCTGTATTGAAAGTGCTTTTGCCCAGCAACTCCCCATTCCAACCCAGGATACGGGGACGGGCTTGATGCAACCGTCCCAATACAGCTTTGCCCTCGGGCAGCAGGATTTCAGTTCGCTCATTAAAGATAATAAATTAAACATGAGTGTTGACCCGGAACGCTATTTGGTTGATTCCGGTGACCAATTTGCGGTGAAGATCGATTCCAGGGGGCCCGGATTAAAACTGTACCAAGCCATTGTAACACCGGACGGATATGTTTTGCTTCCCGATGCTCCAAGCATAATGGTTAAAGGTTTAACACTGGCCAAAGCGAAGAAGATCATTAATTTTAAATTGCGTAAAAACTTTCCTTCTGCCCGTGTTGAAGTCTTCCTGGCACAATTACATTATGTTAGTGTATCTTATGTTTCCCCCTTGCTAAATGCAGGTGTAAATCAATTCGCCTCGAATTCCCGTGTTTCGACAGCGGTAGATTACTTTATTCAATTATGGCAGGAACAACGGCGCACACGGAATATTCAAAAACAACAAAAGGACATATCGGCCCAAAGTTCAACGGATTATTTCAGCCCACATACTTTGGACTCTCTTGATACAGGTCCGACAATCCAGCCCTCATTGAGACAGGTACAACTTATCCGTAAGGGACACACGTATTCAATTGACCTGTTAAAGTTTCGTCAAGGGGATAAAAATGTAAGAAACCGTTATTTGATGCAGGAAGACATCCTTCGAATACCCGCGTACAATCCCGCTCATGGTAGTGTTACGGTCCAGGGAGCAGTAGCACATACGTACAGTTTTGAATATCTCAAAGATGACCGATTAAAAGATGCCCTGAGTTTTGCGGGTGGCCCTATTCCCGGCGCTGATCTATCCAATATCATGGTGTACCATTATGGTGAGGCGGGCGATAGTCTGGCCGTTTCAAATTTGGTTCTTCCGAAGGATTCGTCGTTTGTGCTTCAGGCGGAAGATTATATAACCGTACGTTTTAAGCCGCGGAATTTTGCCAAAGGTACCATTAAAATTATCGGGGAGGTAAAATATCCGGGTGAGTATCCTATTGTCGATAATGGTGTTAGTGTTTCCGAAATGTTGAAACAAGCCGGTGGTTTTAACGCAAAAGCATCACTAAGTGATGCCCGGATTTACCGGACAAAGTTTTTTAAAGATGACAAGAATCTAAATGTTTATCTTAGTATGCGGCCCGAATATATGGATGTAAATATTCTATCTTATGTCGGTGTGCGTGCACGGGAAGAAGTGCGCCAGGTTGCCTATGATTTTAATACTATGACGCCGGCGGGAGGATCCGTAAAAAAACTGCTGCTTCGTGATGGTGATATCATTTATGTGCCACAGGCGATTGGGATTGTATATCTTTCCGGCGCTGTTGCCCGGCCGGGGGCCTATCCCTACCGAAAAGATTTTAAAGCGGAAGATTACATTAAACAGGCGGGCGGTTATACAAACCTTGCCCGGACGGGCGCCACACGCATCATCCGCAAGGATACGGGAACCTGGATGGAGAATGATGAGGATATTGCGGTTCATCCAGGTGATATGGTTTTTGTACCCGAGAGTGTTCAGGTGCGTTGGCAGACCCTCATGAAAGATATCGCGATTACCCTGGGGCAATTAGCCACCGTTGCACTGATTGTAACACGTATTTATAGCGGAAAATGAGAAGGACATTAGGATAATATAGATGGATTTTTTTGACTATATCGAGTTTTTATGGAGTAAACGAAAACGGATCGCCTTGATCCTTTTTAGCAACGCTGTTCTTATTGTCGTCATTGCGCTTTTACTGCCGAATAAATATACTTCAAGCGCGAAAATTATGCCACCAGCGGAAAATTCCATTGGAGGAGCATTGGATCGTTATTCCGGAATCGCTTCAATGCTTGGTGTAAATCTTGGTGGAAGCTCAAAGTTCGGTCCTGCTCATTTCGAAAGTATCGTAAAATCGCGACCTCTTCTGGAAAAAATCATATTAAGAAAATATGTAACAATTAAGTTCCCAAATAAAAATGTTAATCTGATTGATTTTTTTGAAATAGATGGTGATTCAAATGAAGAAAAACTGGAATTATGTATGGAGTATCTTAGGACTAATGTAATAACCTTATTGGTAAATCCTGAGAATTTTATTACCACACTTTCTGCAACAACCCGTGAGCCGAAACTATCGGCCGAAATAACAAAGTTAGCGCTTGATGAATTGCAAAAATTTAACCGGAAGACCATCCAAAAGGAAACACTTGATAAACGCACCTTTTTAAGAAAAAGATTAAGAGAAATATCTGATTCCCTAAGATTTGAAGAAAACGGACTAGTTGGTTTTATGAATAAAGTTAATGATCCGACTCTTCCTAGAATACAGGTTGTATTGGCTAAAAAGCAACGGGGAATAGAAATTTTAAGTTCAATTTTAATTGAACTCAAGAAACAGGCTGAAATATTAAAATTACAAGAATTTTCCGATTTGGCCCCTTTAAAGATACTTGAATATCCTTACCCACCGGCCCTTAAAAGTTTTCCTAAACGAGGAATGGTCTCTATTTTATATATGATCGGGATTATAATTATCATATTTGCGGTGTATATGATGATATTTTTTCGTAACAAATATCACGCAAATTCAGATTGAAATTAGATGAGAGGCTTTTGAAATAATTTTCAAATTATTCGGAAGAATTGTTAGCCTAAATTTGTGAAAATTTAAAATAAATTAAATAAATTGTAGAACACTTATTTAAAAGTAAATGATCTTCCATCTAACCCCATGATTAAAACAAAATGAATGAAAAGACTTAGACAAGTTAGAAATAATATTTTTTCAGTAGTCCTGGTACAAATAGTATCACTTTTTTTTAGTTTATTTACCTTTGGGATTGTTGCAAGAATTTTGACCGTACCGGATTTTGGGAAATTTAACTACTTGTTGGCCTTATTTGGATTTTCAGCTAAGCTAATTGATTTTGGGATTAATCCAATTGTTTTGCGAGAAACTTCTAAAAGAAAGAATTTTAACGAATATATTAGCTCTACTTTCATCTTAAAAACGCTTTTAATTATACTTTTGTTAATAGTAGTTAATATTTACTCCTTTGTTGACAACAATTCCTTTACTGAAAAGATATTACTTAATCTATTTGTTTTAAATATCTTTTTGTCCAATAAATATACAAATATACGTGAGTTATTGATTGTACCGTATAAAGTGAATTTAAGAATGAGTATTCCAATGGGGCTTGTTCTTCTTGATAGTGTTCTTCTTTTTTTACTAACCTTAACATTAAAAAATTCACAACATACTTTGCTGTCATTTGTATCAATTTATGTTCTGTCAAACGTCCCATCCACGATAATTTTATTTTTATTATTAAAAAGAAAAGAAAAAATAATATTTATTTTTGATAAAAAACTATTGAAAAACATAATTAAATTGGCATTGCCAATATACGGATATACTGTTCTTACTGTTTTTTACAAACAAATAGATATAGTTATGTTAGGGATTACTAATGGATCTGAATCGGTGGCATTGTATAGTTCCGCACTTCGCTTGTCTACACCTCTAATGATACTTGCTTCAGCCACTACTGTAACATTTTTTCCAATTATTGTAAAAAAAATTAAAGAAAGCAAAGAAATAAATAGTATTGTGAGCCTCATTCTTAAAACACTCATTGTTTTAGCGACTTCAATAGGTTTGTTTTTATTTTTTCATGCAACTGAAATCATTAAAATCATATTTGGAACAAAATATATTGCATCTTCGATTCCCTTAAAATTTCTGGCTATAGCCTTGGTTTTTTCTTTTATAAATTATTTTTCAATTGACTTATTAACAGCACTAAATAAACAAAAAACATCTTTTTATTATGCAGTACTTCTAACAGTTTTAGCTGTCCCATTATATGTATATATACTCCCGAAATATTCTTATATTGGGGCGTCATTAGTTCGTTTGTTTACAATGGCTGTAGGAAGTATTTTTCTTTACAGAAATGTTGTAAAAAAAGTCAATATCAAGTTAAATCTTATACGTATAATAATTTGGATGATTTTGAATATTGTGTTTTTTACTATTTTAAAAGATTTCAATTTGTATTTGCTAACAATTATTGAATCTATTTTCTTAATAGTTTCATTGTTCAGGTCTAAAATTTTTAATTCAAATGAGCTGTTATTAATATTTAGTACAGTATTAAATAAAAAATATATATACAAGATAAATGTTTTGTTAAAAAAATGATTTCAATTATTTACGTATATTACAATTCATTTGATGTAATTGTGGACTCAATTTATTCTGTTTATGAAAATGAAATAAAAGAAGAAATTGAAATTATAGTAGTAGTTAATAAATGCAATAAAAATAAAATAAATAGATTAAATGAATTATTCCCGGATTTAATAATAATTATTAATAAAGATAAGAACACGAGTTTTGCCTATGCCAATAATATTGGTGCAAAAATTGCAAAAGGAAAATATTTATTAATCTTAAATCCTGACACTATATTGGAACATAATGTTCTGGATAAAATGTATAAATTAATGGAAAATAATTCAAGATATGGCGCAAGTACTTGTAAGTTAACCTATAAAAACGGAGAAATTCAGAAGACGGTAATAAGAAAGTCGCATAATTTACAATCCATGATTATGAGTATTTTTTTTATTGATAAAATTCCTATTATTAATTGGTTGGCAAAACCATATTTTTATAATGGGAACGATTATTTAAAACCACAATTTCCAAAGGTGATTTCTGGAGCATTTATGTTTATACGCAAAGCTGTTTTTGAGAAAGTCGATGGTTTTGATGAAAATTATTTGGTATATAGCGAGGATAATGATCTGTCTTTAAGAATTAACGAAATATCAAAAATATATTATAATCCATATGTTACAACTATACATATTGGAGCATCATCATTAGGGAAGAAAAAACTATATGAACGGTTGAAAATTTATTATGGTAGTTTTTTTTATTTTATAGAAAAGTTTTATGGGATAAATTGGCAATATTTCATGAAAATTGTACTCAAGGTTAATGGTGTAATTTTCTATCCTCTTAGTTATTTAATTTTAAATAAAAGATTGAGGATATTTGTTCAAACTAGAAGTAAATTGTTTGTTAAAATAAATTTAAGCAAAAAAAGGAAGTACTTTAATTAAGGTTTTGGTTTGTATATGAAAGAATTAATATACGTATTATTTATTTTATCGGTTTTATTTAAAGTATTATTAAACCTTTCTGGTATTGTTTTGCCTATTAATTTAACCATTTTGATTGCTCCTTTTTTTTTAGGTTCTTTATGGTTTGAATGGACAAAAAAACATTACAGATTTAAGAATATTTTCAATTATACTCCAGTTATATTATTAGCTTTATTTTGGGGATGGATGATCCTAACCATGGTTTATTCTCCGGCAAATCAATTTAAATATGTAAAACCCTTTTTGTTTTTCTTAAATATCTTAATGTTTATCTATCCCTTTATTGTTGAATTAGATTATGTGAAATATTTCAAACAATTTATCTACATCGCTAGTTTTATCGAACCTATTTTAACAGTTTTAATTCCTTTACTACTTTTTGGGGATATTGAAGGGTCCAGAACATTTTATTTAGCCTTGGGTCAATTTTCAGGCGTTATAATTTTATTACTGTTGGTTTTGTTTAATGAAGACGTTTTTCAATTAAATATAAAATGGATTTTGATTATTATCCTTCATTCAATAATACTATTGGCTAACCCTGCCCGGGGAGCCATACTGTTCACATTGTTACTATTGGTTTTTTGGACCATTATCAAATTTTATAAATTTTTTAACTTAAAGTTTATTTTCATTTTTACATCGACCCTTATTGTAACGTTGGTTATTTTATTTCAATTGTATAATAGTTTTCCTGAATATGGTGTATTTATTTATTTACGAATGAAAAAACTACTGAGCATATTTTTTATGGATAATAATTCCTTAATTGGAATTTCAACATTTGAAAGACTTCAATTCTGGAAATATGCTATAAAAATGATATTTGACAATGGAGTTTTACATTTTTTGTTTGGATACGGAATAGGGAGTTTTGGGGTATTCTTCAATGGAAAAGATGGACGGTTATATCCACATAATATGTTTCTTGAAACTTGGTTTGAGATGGGGTTTATAGGCATTTTTTTATTATTAATTTTTCTTTTTTCTGTTCTATTTTTAATTGTAAAAAATAAAAATTACTATTTCATTTTTCCTCTAATGATTTCTTTTTTGGGTGCAATGAAATCTGGTAGTCTTCCTGACCTGCGCTTATTCTTTAACTTATTGGCAATAAGTATAATGTTTAAGAATAATAAATTAAAAGCGGTGAATAATCTTGGTTAAATCAGTAAATCCTAAAATTTGTATAATGACGTCTCAACATCAGGTTGATGACGTCCGTATTTATCAAAAAGAAATAAAATCATTATTGTCAGAGTATAATAATATTATTATTATTGGTAAAAAAAGTACAGATATAGAAAAAAAATCTAATATTCAATATTTATGGGTAAATAATAAACCAGGATTATTTTTTCGTTTTTTACGTAATATTGAGATATTATTAAAAGCCATCATACTCAATGCACAGATTTATCATTTACATGATCCAGATTTGATTTATGTGGGAATTCTATTAAAAGTATTTTTTAGAAAAATAATCGTATATGATATCCATGAGTATTTTGTTGATATTATTCGTCACCGTAATCATTTAAATAAAAGGATAGGTTATATTCTAAGTTTATTTTATAAATATTCGGAAAAGATAATTCTTCCATTTTTCGATTTACTTATTTTGGCCGAAGAAAGTTATGTAGAATTTTATAAAATTTATCGAAATGTTGTTATTGTTCAGAACTATGTAAAAAAGGAATATATTTTAAAGGAGAACATATCTCTCTCAAAAAAAGACCAACTAGATATCGTATCTCTTGGAGGAATTACGACTCAAAGGGGGATATGGGAAACGTTGGAGCTTTTTAAAATATTAGGTTATAAGTATAAAACGAACCTCCATTTGATTGGCTCTTTTGAAAATGAGAAATTAAAAAAAAGTGTATTTCAAATGATTGAAAAACATAGTCTTCTCAGTAATTTTAAATATTATGGATATGTTGAACATGAGCAAGCCATAAAACTTATTCGAAATTTTGATATTGGTGTTTTTTTATTACATCCAATAAAAAATTATACAACTTCATTACCAACAAAATTGTTTGAATTTATGGGGAATGGCTTGACCGTCATTTGCTCAGATTTTGAAAAGCTCAATATGCTTAATCATAAAATTTGTTTTGGGCTTACAGTGAACATTTTTAACTTAGATGCTGAAAAGGATAAGATATTTCGCTTTATAGATAATAAAATGAAAATGAAAATGATTAGAATGAAAAATATAGAAACTGTTAAAAAACACTATCTATGGGAATTTGAAGAAGAAAAGTTATTAAATGCCTATCATGAACTTATTTAATAATTTTTTGGTGATTGACTTTATATTAAACTTTTCTGAATAGATGTTTTAGATAGAGTAGAGTACTAAATATGAATAGAATAGAAAAACTTATTTCAATTGTATTGGCAATTAGGAATGAAGATAAATATATAACAAAATGTCTTCAGAGTTGTTATAGGCAAACAATAGATTGTGCGCTTTTTGAAATAATAATTGTTGATGGCCTTAGCGAAGATAATACATTAGAGAAAGTTCGTGAATTCCAAATATCGCATCCTGGTCTATCAATCACAATATTGGAGAATAAGAATAGGTTACAGGCATCCGGTTGGAATATTGGATTTAAATATTCTAAAGCAAAGTACTTCATAATGCTTGGTGGTCATACCGTTATTGAGCCAGATTTTTTAGAAATAAATCTTAAGATGCATGCTGAGAATGATGTCCCTTGTGTTGGGGGATTAGTATCAGCATTGGGTGAAGATGATAAAAGTAAAGCAATAGGTCTTGCATTTAATACTACCCTGGGGGCAGGAAATGCAAAATATTGGTATGGAAAAAAAGATGCGTTTGTAGAAACCGTAGCTTTTGGAATGTATAAGCGTGAAGTAATTGAAAAAGTGGGTCATCTTGATGAAAAAATTGTTCGTGGGCAAGATTGGGAATTGAACTTTAGGATAGTTCAGCAATTTGGACGAATGTTATTTTCGCCCTTAATTAAATCCTACTATTTCGCCCGATCAAATTATTCAAAGTTATGGAAAAGACAATATGAGGCGGGAGCGTGGAAAATATACATCATTAAAAAACATCATCAGTCAATATTGATACGTCATTTAATCCCATCTATTTTTGTGATTTTTATTCTTATCAGTCTTGCTTTATCTTTAACTAATCTAAATCATGTTTTATTTCCTCTAGTGTTGACCATATACTGTTTAATAATTCTCTTTTATGCCACAAAATATACCTGGAAAGAACATAAACGATTGTTTTTTAAAGTCGTCAAGGCATTTATTATTATCCACTTTGGTTATGGATTAGGTTTTTTGTCAGGCATATATAGGCTGTTGTATAATAAGTATGATTTTTAGAATAAAATCGAAAGCTATTATAAGAATATCTGTTACTGTTCAGCTATATCAAATGTCAAATCGCCTCAAATAAAATCACATATATACAGCACATAGCAAATAATCGATCATAAAGAGAAGAATATCCGTGAAATCGTTCAATACGTAGAAATCCGTGATTCAAGCTATGATAAACGGGAAAATATGTCTTTGGGGACGCCAAGCTGTCTGAATCATGGATTGAATAGATGAAAATTGCATAGATTAATTTTTTAGCCGAATAGTCACGAATATCTCTATATTATGATTAAAATAAAACCGACTTATATTTATCATTACGGAAAATCAAAAAATCTCTATAATTTTATCCGATATTTTTATTGAGGAATAAGACTCATTTCATCAATCCAAACATTTTCGGTTCCAGAAACAATCATTATTCTTATTGGTTCATTATTGTTCACATAAAAAGAAAATTGATAATATGTCCAATCCATAGAAAACTGATCTCCACGCCAACTGTTTGGATCATCAATGATTATTTCATCTGATGTCAAATGATCTCCTTGTTTTATTGTAACTCACAAATTAGGATCACCGGTTTTTTTTCCTTCAACTTTAAACCATCCTGAAAAAACATGTTGTACATTAGGCTCTATAAAAATAGGTTCTGAAAGTAAGTTGCTTGAGCTCCCGGAATTAACAAATGGCGTTTTAATATACATTGATTTATTACCTTGGTGAAAGATTACGCTGTCTAAAAGGATACTTCCTGCACCTGAAATAGTCCAGTTGTCCAATATATTATTGTTAGATTCAAAATTGCCATTGATAATTAGATTCCCTTTTAATGTTTTTGAGTTGGCTATATTGCTTCCACCTAGTTTGCCATAATTATTCATAATATATACTTGTTACATAGCACAACGTTGTTAACAGTTTTTAATGATCTAAACTCTAGCA
>CAYWBI010000040.1:0-24628 GCA_964456445.1 uncultured Calditrichaceae bacterium | reverse complement strand
TCCATCTCCCCCTTACCAAAGGGGGATTAAGGGGGTTGTCCTCTTTCCCACGGGGATGCCATACTCCATCTCCCCCTTACCAATTAAGGGGAGCCAATCCATCTCCCCCTTATCAAAGGGGGACCAAGGGGGTTGTCCTCCCCCCCAGGGCGGATCGCACCATCTCCCCCTTACCAAAGGGGGATTAAGGGGGTTGTCCTCTCTCCCACGGGGATGCCATACTCCATCTCCCCCTTATCAAAGGGGGATTAAGGGGGTTGTCCTCTTTCCCACGGGAATGCCATACTCCATCTCCCCCTTATCAAAGGGGGATTAAGGGGGTTGTTCCCCCTCACAGGGCGCCACACCCTCTCCCCTTAAAAACGAAACAGACACATTATTGAACTACTTATGGGTTTTACACATAATAAATATTCCATGAACCGCATCATCAAACAACCGGGCCAAGCATGAAAAAAACAACCCTGACTTTACTGGCTTGCATCCAATTTGGGTTCGCTCAGATAAACGTAAATCCTTTTTTAATCTTTACAGCCGAACATCAGCAATTGCCCGATTCCAATAGCTATAAATTTGATTTTGATAAAAATGTTCTGCCTCAGACAAATCAGAAGCTTTCCATTTTAGGCATCGAAGCAGGTGCCCAACTGCAAAACAGCGCGCTTACCCCGTACGATAACTATAACGATGGCAGCCATTTTCTTCTATCTCCCTTCCTGCATTATCATCTTAACAACAGCTTCAGTTTTGATGTGCGGGTAAACATGGAAAACATCCGGGATAAATATGTGTATCCCCAACGCAGTTTTTGGGGAGATGAATTTGCAAACGGACGCGGGTTTTTTGATGTAGCTGTTGTGCGTTACAAAAGCAAAAATTTCAATCTCCGTTTTGGCCGCGACTATTTTATGCCCGGGCTGTATTTTTATGAAAATCTGCTTTTTTCAAAATATCAATATCCCTATGACCTTGCCGAACTGGCTTTTGAGAACAGATATTTTAAAATAAGCAGTTATTATCTCAGTCCGACAACCCTTACCTCAAACAACAAGATTTATCAGCGGCATATAAACGGCCATCGTATCAGTGTGCGCCTGCCCTGGGGCTATATGGCTTTTAATGATGTAATGCTTTATGGTGGCGTAAATAAATCCATCGATCTCATGGCTGCCAACCCATTGATCTTTTTATACCCCTATCGCAAAAACAAAAAACATCTCGATGGAAATAACCTGATGTCGCTTGAAATATATCTGAATCATAAAAGTCTGTATTTTTATTCCGAAATTTTACTTGATGACTGGCAGGCCGATCACAAGGTGCCAACCGATCTTGAGCCAACGGAATGGGGGCTAAATATGACCATCGGTGCAAACCAGCTTATGCCGGGGCTGGATTGGAAGTTTAATTATACCCGGGTGGCCAATCGAACCTTCAATGTAGAAATTAATCCTTATGAGAAATATTTAAACCGCAACTATCCAATAGGGCATTGGCTGGGAAATAATTTTTGGGAATTAAAATCAACCCTGACCCTCCGCAGCACTGCCAAATGGGTGAGCGATATGACCATCTCCTTTCTGCAATATGGTGATGAGGCTGTTTATGGTTCCTTTAACACCGATTATGAAAATTTCACGGTTGCACAAGGTTATTCCGAAAAATTTCCCTTTGGATCGGTGAAAACGCAGAGCGGCGTGACACTAAATAGTTATTATAATCTCTCATCGGATTTCCTGGTGCGGGGCCGTCTGAGCTATTGGTTTAAAAACAGCCGGTTGAATAAGGATTTTAATCTTGGGCTTTCCGTTGCCTATCGTCTTGGATGGGCCCTCTCTCCAAATAAAATTTGACCCTTATCCATTTTGCTTTTTAATTGGATATTGGATATTGGATATTGGATATTGGATATTGGATATTGGATATTGGATATTTGATTTTGATCGTTTTGAATTTAAAAATTACTTTGTAACATCATCCTAAAAAAGGTTTGTTTCATGAAAAAAGCATTGATCACCGGAATAACCGGGCAGGACGGCAGTTATTTGACTGAGCTGCTTATCGAAAAAGGGTATCAGGTTCATGGCATTATCCGCCGTGCCAGCTCGTTCAATACCCAGCGGCTCGAACATATTTATCAGGACCCGCATGATGACCCGCGCAAGATGGTACTGCACTATGGAGATCTGACCGATTCATCCAATTTAAATCGTATTCTTGAAAAAGTTCAACCCGATGAAATATACAATCTCGCCGCTCAAAGTCATGTCGGGGTCTCTTTCCAGGTCCCGGAATACACCGCCGAAGTCGATGCCACGGGAACACTGCGTTTTCTTGATGCGATTAAGGAAGCCGGTTTAAAGACAAAGTTTTACCAGGCGTCCACATCAGAGCTTTTTGGTAAAGTTCAGCAAATCCCTCAAACGGAAAAGACGCCTTTTTATCCACGCAGCCCTTATGGCGTCGCCAAATTATACGCCTTCTGGATTACCGTCAATTATCGGGAAGCCTATCATCTGTTTGCCTGTAACGGCATTCTGTTTAATCATGAATCCCCCCGCCGTGGTGAGACCTTTGTTACGCGCAAGATAACGCGGGCGGCTACCCGTATCGCCCTGGGATTACAAAGCAAACTGTATCTCGGGAATATGGATGCAAAACGTGACTGGGGGTATGCCCGGGAATATGTGGAAGGCATGTGGCGTATGCTTCAGCAGGATCACCCGGAAGATTTTGTCCTCGCCACCGGGGAAACACATTCCGTGCGGGAGTTTACAAACCATGCTTTTGACCGTTTGGGTATAAAACTGGAGTGGCAGGGAAGCGGCGCCAGTGAAAAAGCACGGATCGGCGCAATGGATGTTGCCTTCGACACCTCTTTAAAACCCGGTGATGTTCTGGTTGAAGTGGACCCCAATTATTATCGCCCCACGGAAGTAGAATTGCTTATCGGTGATGCGACAAAAGCAGAACAAATGCTGGGCTGGAAACCGCAAACCACCTTCCGGTTGCTTGTGGAAAAAATGGTGGATGCCGATCTCATGCTGGCCCAAAAAGAACAGATGCTAAAAAATAATTACTGATAATGAACGTGCGTTGTTGTGTTTCGGAAAAACGGGCACATTTTAAATAGAACACTGAAGGATATACGGAAAGAGTGAAACATATCATGCAAAAAAATTCTAAAATTTATATAGCCGGCCACCGCGGCCTTGTTGGCTCAGCCATCGTTCGCCGCCTAAAATCCGCCGGTCATACACATATTATCACAAAAACACATGCGGAATTGGACCTATTGCGGCAGGCGGATGTGGAGACATTTTTTAGTACGGAAAAACCGGAATATGTTTTTCTGGCGGCCGCCAGGGTAGGCGGGATACATGCCAACAACACCTATCCGGCGGAGTTTATCTATCAAAACATGATGATGGAAGCAAACATCATCCATGCCGCCCATGAACATTCGGCCAAAAAGTTGCTGTTCCTCGGCAGCTCCTGCATCTATCCCAAGCTGGCCCCCCAACCGTTAAAGGAAGAATATCTGCTTACCGGTGCGCTTGAACCAACCAATGAAGCCTATGCCGTGGCAAAAATAGCCGGTATAAAATTAGCCGAATTTTACAGTAAACAATATGGCGCTGATTTTATTTCAGCCATGCCGACAAATCTTTACGGCCCGGGGGATAATTATGATCTGCAAAACTCCCATGTGTTGCCGGCATTAATCCGTAAATTTCATGAAGCAGCACAAAGCGGTGCACGGTCTGTAGAAATTTGGGGAAGCGGCACACCCAGGAGGGAATTTTTACATGTGGATGATTTGGCCGATGCCTGTTATTTTTTAATGCAAAACTATGGAGGCATTCCTTTTATAAATATCGGCACCGGTAAGGATATTTCAATTGCTGAACTGGCCGAACTGGTCAAAGAGATAACCGGATTTAACGGTGAACTCAATTATAATACATCCAGGCCGGATGGCACACCACGTAAACTCCTCGATGTGGGCCGTCTTAATAATCTGGGCTGGAAGTATAAAATTGGTCTTAAAGAAGGAATCGAACATGCCTATCAGGACTATAAAGTTCACAGTAAAAAATAGGCTGCCCGGTGCACGCATCGCTATAAATTTATGAGCAAAAACTGGCTGCCATGGTGCGGCCTTTTTTATTTATCAGCCGCCGGGCGAAACGGGCTCAATGCAATTTCACGTTCTAAAACGATTTTCCTTTAATCCATCGGTCTCATGTATTAAATTCATGTTCAGCAAAAAAACAGTAGGTGATATCATATGAAAACCCAGGCAATCGATGTAGTGCAACAGGTAAAAAGCCTTCAACATTTGGATAAAGATGAAGCTGTTTCCCTGGCCGGGATATTAACGCCATTAACCTTTAAGGCCGGGGAGACCGTATTTAATGAAGGGGATGTGGGGAATTGTGCCTTTATCGTTCTCGATGGCCGCTTTGTGCTTATGAAATTTGGCCGGGCTGTAAAATATTATAATAGTGGTGAATTGTTTGGTGAAGTTGCGCTGATAGATGAACGCAACCGTACAGGTGGCATCGTTGCAAAAACGGATGGCACGCTTTTGCGTTTACATAAAAATGATTTACAAAATGAAGATGCGATTTCGCCCCGCTTGCTGGCTAAGGTTTACAAAGGCTTTGCCAGGCTGGTCACCTCGTATATTCGCGAGGCGGATGCACTGTATGATGAAATGGATGTCTTACTGATCCAGGACGGCGGATGTGCGCCGGGTTATAACTCGGTTACGGCCTATCTTAGCGAATATCTTGAAAAAGCCGGGCGTAAAATATTTATCGCTGCTGAAGGTTTTAAATCCATCGTCACGAATCGTACGGAGGACTATCGTGGGTTGATTTATAGCAGTGAAACTTTTAAACAAATGGACAATATCCGCGGTATGATTTTTTCACCGCCATTGCGCACACAACGTGGAGCGGATTTCCGTACCGAACGTTTCCCGGATTTTAAACAGGACGCCATTCAACAAAAAGCGGTGAAAAATATCCGGGGCCGGAAGGTGAAAACGATTATTGGTATCGGTGGAAACGGAACATTTGCCGGCATCAATGCCCTGTCAAAAAAACTTGCCGGTTCTGTGAGCTGCTACTTTATCCCGGTCACCATCGATAGCGATGTCTATGGCACTTCCTGCATCGGGGAATTTACCGGTGTTGAAGTAGGCGCGGAAAAAATCCGTTGTTATATGGCCGACGCCCGCACCCACAAACGGTGCTATATTATCGAAATGATGGGCGCGCAGGGTGGATATCATGCCTTGCATTCCTGTCTTGGGGCAGGGGCGCATCTGGCCGTTCTGCCCAAAGCCGAATATGATCTGGCGGATTTGGCCCGGCGTATTGGCCCGCGTTCGGAAACGGTGATTGTCGTGGCCGAAGGATACAAGAGAAGTGAACGCAAAGCCCTGGGCATAACGATAAATGCGGCCGAATATTTCAGGGACGAACTCCTCAGAGCCGGATTAAATACCGGGCAAAAAATTGTGTGCGAAGCTTTTTCCCGTGATGTACGCGGCGCCATGCCCAATAATCTCGATATCACCCTGGCACAACGCATGGCCAAACAGCTTTGCCAGTTGATGGAGGAAGGTAAAGATCGCGTCATGCCCGCGGTACAGGCCGGTAATGAATCAAGTATTCCTTTTGATAAAATCCGGACGGACAACTCGGTCAATTGCGGCCTCGCAGATTTGGCAAACCGTCTTTAAACAAATTTGTTTAAAATGGGGCGCGTTTCTAAATTTCCCAGACTTTTAAGCCAGAGTGTTTGAGGCCGAAATAGTGTTTAGAATAAAGCAGGCATAAGCGATTTCTTCTCATGGATAAAATCAGATTAAAAAACATCATCTTTTATGCCCATCACGGCTACTATAAAGCCGAGCGTGAACTGGGCCAAAAATTTGAAGTGGATATTGAAGCTACATGCGATTTAAGCAAATCCGCCCAAAATGATGACCTGGATCAGACTATCGATTACCGTCGCATCTATACAATTGCGCATGATGTCTTTCAACGAAATAAGTTTAAACTGATTGAAACCGTGGCGTCTAAAATTGCGGACGGGGTTCTGGAGATTGAGGGCATTGGATCGGTTACCATTCGTGTCCGCAAGCCGCATGTCCCTTTAAACGGCCTGTTGGATTTTGTAGAAGTAGAACTGGAACGCAAATCGATAAAAAAAGATTAATATTCCGGCCTGCTTGAACAAGGATAGGATATGTTCCGCTACTATATCGGTCTTGGTGCAAATCTTGGCAACCGCGAGGCAGCATTGACACAAGCGTTACAAGACATTGCCCTTAATGGAACAATCTATGCAAAATCAGGCATCTATGAATCCGCTGCATACGGCGTAGAAGATCAGCCGGATTTTATAAATGCCGTCATCTGTCTTAATACGTCCCTTTCACCGCTGGTTTTGCTGAAACAGTTGAAGAAAATTGAGAAATCAATTGGACGCAAACCGCGTTATCGTTGGGGCCCGAGAGAAATTGATCTGGATATTTTAGATTATGACGGACCGCCTGTTGTTAGCAAAACATTAACGGTTCCCCATATTGAACTGGATAAACGATTGTTTGTATTGCTTCCCTTGAGTGAAATTGAACCGAAGTTTAAAAACAGGGCAGGAACACCGATCGAAGAGTTATTGCTCAAGTGTACGGACCGGGGCAAGGTAAAACGTTTGGAGAAAAGCTGGTAATATGTCCCGAATTAATTTTAAATACTTTGCAGTGGAAGGGGTTATCGGCGCCGGAAAAACAACGCTTGCCACCAAACTTAGCCATTGGTACGGTGCACATCTGGTGCTGGAAGAGTTTGAAAGCAACCCTTTTTTGGAAGATTTTTACAATGATCCGCGCCGCTATGCCTTTCAGACTCAAATATTTTTTTTGCTAAGCCGTTTCCGCCAACAGGAACAACTCAGACAATATGACCTTTTTCAAAATCGTATAATCAGCGATTATATGTTTCAGAAAGACCGCATTTTTGCCCTGACAAATCTTAACAGCGCCGAAATGAAATTATATGATGGCCTGGCCCGTGTGATGGAACAACAAATCGCCATCCCGGATTTTGCCATTTACCTTAAGACATCTACTTCCCGCCTGATGGAAAATATCCGCCAACGCAACCGTTTGATTGAAAGCGGCATGGATACAGAATATATTGCCCGTCTCAATGAGTTGTATGACGAATATTTTTCCCTCTATAATCAGACCCCGTTGATTATTGTCAATATGGATGAACTCGATTTTGTAAACAATGAAGAAGATTTTAATTATATCCTTGAAAAAATAAACCGTCAGGTAAATAAACAGAAAGAGCCCAAACCCAAAGTGTGAAGACCAACGAACCGTGTTTTGCTTCTCATGCCTTTTAAAACGCGGACGCAATGTTTCGATATTGTGCACACTTTACGGGTCGATCAGGCAGGATATTTACAAAAAATCTTTTACCGGTTATCAGAAAATTGCATTAGGCAAGGACCGCTGTACCGATATTTCTGATCACAAGTGTCCGGTTAAAATTGCATAAGCGACATTCAAGAAAAAATAATAGAAATTTTGGCGAGTGAAGCATGAGAAATTCTGACTGTTTGAGTCCCGAGTACTCGGGACTCAAACAGAAATTTCGCCAAAAACCAAGCTTATTTCAAGTCCGACTATTTTTATTCAGGCGTTTGGCCTTGACATCAAAGGGCTTGGTCTTAATATTTGAGATTTTAACCGGACACTAATTATTTCTGATAATAATTCTGCCATAGAATCATTTTCTTTTTGTTTTTATTTTTTCTATCCATTTATTATCTTTATTCTTTCATAAAATTTATGGTTTAATCTGATGGTTAAGTTTTTATTTTGGGTTTTAGCTGGATATATTATTTTACGCTATTTGCGCAGGTTATTGACCGGTGGTAAAAAACCACCCGTTGTTAAAACCGATCCAAAAAATAAAGATGATGATTTTCAGCAGAAGCACAGTACCAGTATAGAGGATGCTGACTTTGAAGACGTTGACTAAGGCGTCCATTGCCGTTCGTCAAACAGATTTGACGTTGGACAATAATCAGTTACAGCAAATTGTCCAGTTGTCGCGCACCCTGAATGGTGAAACCGTTCCCTTGCGTCTCTGTGTGCGTATGGCATCGGCCCTTGAGGAAATAGTCCCATGTATGCAGGCTTATGTTTGGCTTGCTGATAATGGAATGTTGCGATCCATTATAAATAACCGGGTTGTAACCATTGCCCCGGACGAAAGTGCGGCAGGGCTGGCCTATCTTGAGAAACGGCTGGTCCATATTTCCAACCCATCGGAAAATGATCGTCTCAACCCGGAAATTGATCATCTCAATGGCGCTTCTCTCGGGCATCTGCTGACCCAGCCTGTATTCGATCCATCCGGAAAAGAAGTTCTGGCTGTCCTGCAATTAATGAATTCGGCAATCCATCCTTTTTCATCATCCGTCATATCCATGCTTTCCGAATGGGCGCTTGTAGCGGGCAACCTGTTTGTGGCCACAAGACACAATTATCAGTTACAACAAGCCTTCGACTCCATGGTAAATGTAGTTTCATCGGCCCTGGATACCAGGGACTATATTTCAGCGGGCCACTCCCGCCGGGTTACTTTATATGCCATTGAACTGGCCCGTATGATGGAGGTGCCTCACGATGAAATAAAACAGATACGCTATGCCGGCCTGTTGCATGACATCGGAAAAATTGCCATCCCGGAATTGATACTTCTGCGCGATCGTCGCCCTACGGAAGATGAATTCCAGATAATGAAGCGTCATGTGTATATCACACGTTCACTTTTAGAAAAAATTAAATGGCCGGACGAATTGGGGCAGGTTACGGATATTGCATCGGCACACCACGAGCATATTGATGGCAGTGGTTACCCGCGGGGCAAGAAGGGCGATATTATCCCCCGTGCTGGAAAAATTTTAGCGGTTTGTGATGTCTTTGACTCCCTGTCCTCCCGGCGTCCCTATGAAGACCGGATGCCTATTGATGAAATTATTCAATTGCTGGACCGTGAAACCGGAACGTCCTTCGAGCCATTTGTTGTTTATCATTTTAAAAATATCCCACTGGATAAAATTGTTCAGATTATGGAATATGGCCACGCCGATTCAATTTCACAGGAACATTTGACTTATTTAGAACAATTTGCCTTTAACGATCTGGAAAAGGTAAATAAACTAAGCAGTGAAGAACAGAAAAAATTGTTTCGTATTTTTAACCTCTATTATTCGCGCAAATACCGTCCGCTTTAGATTTATTGGCGCATGGATATTAAGGCCAATACCGTTTTCCGTAAAAATATTATCGTTGTGCCTCCTGGGTCGGCTATATTTATTTGCCGGCATCCCTGCCCGTAATAAAAAATTGCAAAAAAATGAGGGGCTTGGTAAGTTCAAGTCTGTGAAAATTATTTTATTTTGTAGTTTCGTATTTGCGGTTTTCCCTGTAAAAACTGTATTAGGCGGGGAATATATGTCCAATATCAAGGTAATCGATCGATTGCTTCTGGTCTCCTTTGATTCCCTTGAGATTGAGAAGCCCGTTGATCATTTTAGTTTTGGCGCCCTGCAGGGTCAGCAACGTGGCTATCTGCAAAATTATCTTGTGCACTATTTTAATCCTGAGGCGCAGATCGGCAACTTAAAAAACGGGACAGCGGAATTACATGTTGAACAATTTGAAACAGATATCGTATATGTGCCTCGGTTTTCCCTCTTGCCCTGGAGATCGGATTCTTTGCAGCGACATGTACATATTTCGCTGACCGGTTGGGTAAAATCTTCCGGTACAGATCCATTGGTTGCCATAAACTTTACCCGGTCCTTTATGGATAAAATTATTTCAGGGGAGCGGGAAAAGGCGGAAAAGTCGAACTATCTTTTTAGCCGGGGCAGATTACAGGACCAGGGTGTTTGGTCAAAGGTGACCGAACCATTATTGGTGGTATCCGCTGTAGCGGGCATGGTTTATCTATTTTTTACCGTCCGGTCTTAAGGACGATTTGTTTTAAGGAGGAATTTTTGAAGTATTTAATTTTTATTGCGGTTGTGTTTTTTTTTAACGCTTGTTCTTCTACCCTCAATCAAAAACCGGCCACGGGAATTGAACGGTTCCATGCTGCAAAGGCTGCCTATGATGATGAAGATTATTTTGAATCATCACTCGAGTTGCAACGGATTGTCTGGTCTTTTTCGGGTAGTACAATTGCTGACAGCGCACAATTCTATTTGGCACAAAGCCATTTTAAGATGGAAGAATATATCCTGGCTGCTTCCGAATTTGAGAAGTTGATTTCGCATATGCCACACAGCAAACTGGTGCCACAGGCCGAGTATATGCTGGCCGAAAGTTATTATATGCAATCCCCGCGCCCGGAGCTTGATCCTGAATATACCTTAAAGGCGATTCGTGCCTATCAAAACTTTATTGAAGATTTTCCCACCGCGGGTTTTCGAAAAGATGCAGAGAAGAAAATATCAAAATTGCGCTCAAAGCTGGCCCAAAAAGACTATAACAGCGGTGTAATCTATCGTAAAATGAAGAAATTTAGAGCGTCAATCATATACTTTGACGATGTGCTGGCCTCCTATTACGATACCCCCTGGGCCGATGATGCGCAACTCGGCAAGGTCATAACCTATATCGATGCCGAAAATTATGATTCGGCGCGAAAGGAACTGGATAAATTTGAGCAGCAATTTCCTAAAAGCAACTTGCAGACCGAAGCGGTGGCTTTGGGAAAAGAAATAGAAGGGCAATTCGGCAAACAGGCCGCAAAATGAATGCACTGCCCGATCGGATAGGAATCTTTGGCGGAACTTTTGATCCGGTTCATATCGGGCATATGATCCTGGCAGAATGGCTTACCGAAATACTGAAAATAGATACAACCTTCTGGGTACCAGCCTATATCCATCCCTTTGATAAGCGGGCAGATATTTCACCTGCCGGGGACCGTCTTGCCATGCTGCGCAAAGCAATCGCCGGCTTCGAACATTTTAAAGTTTCGGCCATTGAATTGGAGAACAAGGGTGTTTCTTTTGCTATCGATACAATTCGGGATTTTAAAACACACTATCCGCAAAGCGAACTTTATTATTTTATAGGCAGGGACAATTTACAGGATTTCCTTAAATGGCGAGATCCCTTAGTAATTCTTGAAGAATGCTATCTTGCCGTTTTCAATCGGGGGTGCCCGGGTGCCTTGCCTAAATGCGACCTCGAGGATCATCCCAAAGTTCTTATGGTGGAAAGCCCGCTTATCGATATCTCATCAACCCATATCCGTCAGCGCATACATAAAAAAATGGCCTGGCATAGCCTTGTTCCCGAGCCTGTGTTCCAGTATATTAACCAACATGGATTATACAATAAATAGTCCATTGTTTTTTACCAAATGGATTAAAGCGAATTGTTCTTAGGAAAAGTTGTCGGCTCCGTATGGGCCACAAAAAAAACAGATAACCTTTCGGGTCTAAGGTTTTTACTTGTCCATCCCATAAACCTGAACAAGGAACCGTTAACGGATGTTGTGGTTGTGGCGGATATTCTGGGCGCGGGCAACGGTGAAACAGTTATTTGTGCTTATGGTCATGCCGCGCGTAAAGCCATTTTGCCCGAAGACGCATCAAACTTAAGCATTGAAGCGGCAGTGGTCGGAATTGTTGATCGTATGGATGTTGATCATGAAGCGTTAAAAAAATTACAACAGTTGGATAAGGGGAAATAGCTATGACCCAATTGTCTGAAAATGATATCCGGGCAATAACAGAACAGGTCGTTGAGCGGCTTGGTGCGCAAGCTTCGCCGGTAAATATTGAAAGGGTAGTGCATAGCGCTATTCAAAAACTCGATAACAACAAGAACGTGCAGGCAGCCTCAGCCCCATCCGCACGGCCAAATATAAATCAAAAGGGCGAACGGGTTATTGTTACTGCTTTTGGTGAAAACAGCATTGGTATTTTGGCTGGCCTTACAGGCGTTTTAGCAGAAAAAGGCTGCGATATCGTCGATTTGTCCCAAAAAATTATGGGCGGATTTTTTACGATTATGCTCCTGTTGGACGTATCTGCCGCCAAAGTGGAGTATGAAGCGCTGAAAGGTGAGCTTATCGCTATGGGCGAACAATTCAATTTAAAAGTAATCGTTCAGCACGAACAGCTTTTTAAAACGATGCATAGGATATAATATGCGTGTAGAACTCCCGGAAATCCTTGAAACAATCCGTATGACCGAAGTGGAGCACTTTGATATCCGCACCGTCACCATGGGCATAAATCTTAAAGACTGCACATCGGATTCACTTGAACGATTGAAAAACAATATTTATGAAAAGTTGATGCGCAGCGCCTCTGAACATGTTAAAACAGCCGAGCTGATCGAATCCCGTTATGGGATATCCATTGCAAATAAACGTATCTCCATAACCCCGCTGGCCCTTGTCGGAGATGGTTATTATCCAGAAGATTTTGTGGAAATGGCCCAAACTCTGGACCGTGCCGCGGACAATCTCGGTATCGATTATCTTGGTGGTTACTCGGCATTGGTACAAAAAGGTTTTAGCAAGGGCGATCTTAATCTTATTAAGTCTATCCCCGATACCCTCGCAAGCACCCGGCATATTTGTTCATCTGTAAATGTGGCAACAACAAAGGCCGGTATAAATATGGATGCTGTTTACCTGATGGCCCGGGTGATAAAAGAGACGGCGGAAAAAACCGCCGACCGTGATGGAATCGGTTGTGCTAAATTGGTGGTTTTCGCTAATGCCCCGGAGGATAACCCGTTTATTGCCGGTGCCTTTCATGGTGTTAGTGAGCCGGACATCGTCGTAAACGTTGGAATCAGCGGGCCGGGCGTTATCCTGCGTGCGGTTATGGAGTCGCCAAATCTGGACTTTTCATCCCTTGCTGATCAAATTCGGCGTATGGCATTCAAGATCACCCGCGCCGGTGAATTTGTCGGTAAAAAAGTCGCGGAATTGCAGAATATTCCCTTTGGTATTGTAGATATTTCCCTGGCGCCAACACCGATGCCGGGAGATAGCATCGCTGATATCCTTAAGGCCATGGGTCTGGAGGATGTGGGCGCAACCGGTACCACTGCCGCTCTTGCACTGCTGAATGATTCTGTTAAACGGGGCGGTCTTATGGCATCTTCTCATGTTGGGGGCATGTCCGGCGCCTTTATCCCGGTTTCAGAGGACGAAGGGATGATAAATGCTGTACGTGCCGGGAACATTGGTCTTGAAAAACTTGAAGCCATGACCAGCGTATGCAGCGTGGGGATTGATATGGTTGCCGTACCTGGAGATACCTCTGCCGAATCGATAGCCGGACTGATTGCAGACGAATGTGCCATTGGAATGGTCAATAACAAAACAACGGCCGTCCGGGTGATTCCCGTACCTGGAAAAGATGTTGGGGAAGAAGCGGATTATGGCGGCCTGTTAGGGGTTGCGCCGGTAATGCCCATATCCAAACTTAATAATAAACAATTTATTCACCGGGGCGGACAAATTCCCGCACCGGTCAAGGGTATAAGCAATTAATTGCCCTGAGTGGACCAGGCCTGAAAATGCAAAAACAAAAAAGAATTATAAAAATCGCCGTTGGACAACTTAGCCCCGCGCTAGGCAATCTAAAAACGAATATCGAAAAACATATTGCAATTACCCAAAAGGCGGTTAAAAACGGCGCGGATATCATCATTTTCCCCGAACTTTCACTGAGCGGGTACGCGCTTAAAGACGCCACTTATGATATGGCCATTACAGCAGAAGACGGACGTATAAAAGCCCTACTGGAGCTAAGCCATCAAATTGCCATCGTTTTGGGTTGTGTTGAAATGGGCGAACGCTATGAACTTTATAACAGTTTGTTTTATTTGGAAGATGGCCAGGTTATCGGCCGCCATCGTAAAGTATATCTACCCACTTACGGTGTTTTTGAAGAAGACCGCTATTTCTCCGGTGGCAACCGCTTTCAGGCCTTATCAACCAATCTTGCATCATTTGGGCTGTTAATTTGTGAAGATGTATGGCATGCGACATCCGGTTTGCTCTTGGCCCTGGATGGGGCGGCCATCCTGATTGTAAGCGCCAATGGATTGACCCGGGGGGTAAAGGACGCCGATAAACCGGAAAATATTCAGGCTTGGGAAATGCTGATCCGCTCGTTAGCGATTACAACAACTTCCTATATCGTTTTTGCAAACCGTAGCGGGGTGGAAGACGGCTTGATTTTTTGGGGCGGTTCGGAAATTGTCCGCCCCGGTGGGCAAACACTGGCCAAGGCAAATTACTTTGATGAAGAAATTCTGTATGGCCAAATAGACTTATTCAAACTTAAACATGCCCGGCTAAATGCAACCTTGCTTAGCGATGAAAAAATACCCATGCTGGTGGATGAGTTAAACCGTATTCATGATAAAAACAAGTCATATTAAATAGACCATTTACCGCGCAGATAAATAAATATTGCCCTAAAAATGCAAATCAGCTAAATTTAGCGCTTCAGAGATTTCAAAATATGGGAATACAAGGGAGGCCCGATGGATCTTAAAGAGATCAAACAACTGATTAAAATTGTTGAATCGTCAAACATCAATGAGCTGGAAGTTGAAGAAGAAAACAAGAAAATACGTATAACGAAAACCACGGCGAACGGCGCCGTGCAAATTCAGCAAATTCCTGTTTCCGCCCCACAGCAGATGATGCCGGCAGTGGCCGGTGATATGCCGCTGGCGCTAAAAGCAGAAGAGACTAAAAGCGACAATATATATGAAGTGCGTTCCCCGATGGTGGGAACTTTTTACCGTTCTCCCGCGCCCGATGCCGATTCTTATACAGAAGTAGGCAATATGATCAAAAGCGGGGATGTACTTTGCATTGTTGAGGCGATGAAACTGATGAACGAAATCGAATGCGAAGTGTCCGGCAGGGTTATGGAAATTCTTGTAGAAAATGCCCAACCGGTTGAATATAATCAAGTCCTCTTTCTTATTGAAAGAGCCTGAGTATAGCGCATATAAATTGTAATGGGATTGTCTTTCGCCAATAGTTGATGGATAATCCCTTTTTAATATAGCATCTAAGCGTGATGCCGAAGCAGTTTTGAAAAATATCGGTTTGCCGGGAAACCCCGGCGCGAAAGGGGAGAAATTTGTTTAAAAAAGTTTTAATCGCAAATCGAGGTGAAATAGCGCTTAGGATTGTACGCGCCTGTCAGGAACTGGGCGTCCAGACCGTTGCGGTCCATTCCGAAGCGGATGAAGACTCGCTGCATGTACGTTTTGCCGATGAAGCCATTTGTATAGGACCAGCCAAGGGGGCAGAGAGTTATTTAAAGCCGGATAGGATAATTGCCGCAGCCGAGATTGTCGGAGCGAATGCAATCCATCCCGGTTATGGCTTCCTCGCTGAAAATGCCGATTTTGCCGATATGTGCCAATCACATGGAATCAAGTTCATCGGGCCAACGGCGGAAGTTATACGCACCATGGGGGACAAAGCGCGGGCCAAGGCATTGATGATTGAAGCCGGTGTGCCTGTGGTTCCAGGCAGCGAAGGTGTTATAAAAGATGTGCCACAAGCATTGGAGTGGGCCGAAAACGTCGGTTACCCTATAATCCTTAAGGCTGTTGCCGGTGGCGGCGGTCGTGGTATGCGGATTGTTGAATCAGCGGATGAACTGGAAGTAAATTATCAAATGGCCCAGGCCGAAGCGGCCGCAGCTTTTAATAACCCGGATATGTACCTCGAGAAATTTGTAAAAAATCCACGTCATATTGAAATTCAGTTAATGGCCGATCAATATGGCAATGTCGTGCATATTGGTGAGCGGGAATGCAGTATCCAGCGCCGTCACCAAAAGCTGCTTGAAGAATCGCCATCGGCGGTGGTTACCCCGGATATGCGCGCGCATATCGGTGATATCGCTGTTCGTGGGGCAAAACGGGTAAAATACGAAGGTGCGGGTACCATTGAATTTTTGCTCGATGACAAAGGAAATTTCTATTTTATGGAAATGAACACCCGTATCCAGGTAGAACATCCGGTTTCCGAAATGGCTTATGATCGTGACCTGTTAAAGGATCAGATAAGGGTTGCCGCCGGTGAAAAATTGGGCTACACCCAGGATGACATTGTTTTAAATGGCCATGCCATCGAGTGCCGGATCAATGCCGAAGATTGGCAACGTAATTTTATGCCCAATCCAGGGGAAATTACCAGTTTTCATATGCCGGGCGGACCTGGCGTTAGGGTGGATTCTCATGCCTATCAACGCTATGTTATCCCGCCGTTTTATGATTCATTGGTGGCCAAGGTCATTTGCCATGGCCAAACCCGCAAAGAAGCCATTGCCCGTATGCAACGTGCTTTGGATGAATTTGTAATTGAAGGTATTAAAACCACCATTCCGTTCCATCAAAAATTAATTGCCCGTCCAGAATTTATAAAAGCCGAGTTTGATACCGGATTTCTCGACCGGGTTGATCTAACAGAATAAAAGGAGGCTGCAATGAACGTTCCTGCTGAATTAAAATATACAAAAGACCATGAGTGGGCAAAGCTCGACGGCCAGATCGTTACCATTGGTATCACGGAATACGCACAGGGCGAACTTGGTGATGTTGTTTTTGTGGAATTGCCCTCGGTGGGTGACAGCGTGGAAAGCGAAGACACCTTTGGAACCATCGAAGCTGTAAAGGCCGTTGCCGATTTGTTCTCTCCCGTTTCGGGAGAAGTTGTTGAAGTAAATGATGCTTTATCCGATGCACCGGAAACTGTTAATTCCGATCCCTACGGCGATGGCTGGATGGTTAAAGTTAAAATTACCGCTCAGGATGGGTGGGATTCGTTGATGAGCGCGGATGCGTATGAAAAGCTTATTGGTTAACCCGACAGGCTAAATTATGCCCACATTGCTTATTGCAGATGACAATACCGAGATGCTTGAAACACTTACCCGTATCTTTGGATTGTATGATTTTAAAGTGATCACTGCTGAGAACGGTAAAAATGCAGTGGACCGTACCCGTGCAGAAAAACCCGATTTGGTCATTCTGGACGGGATGATGCCGGAGATGAACGGTTTTGACGCCTGTGCAATTCTAAAAAACGACCCGGCTACGACGGATATCCCCGTCGTATTCCTGACGGCCAACTTTATGGAATTGCACGATCGTATCAAGGGGCTGGAACTTGGCGCCGACGACTATTTGTTGAAACCATTTAATTCCAGGGAATTAGTGGCCCGGATTAAATCTATTTTAAAACGTACCGAGGTAACTCATACCTTACGTCGGAAAAATAGCCGCTTGGTCCATCAAAATAAAGTGATTGAGGCCGAGCTCATAAAAATGGTTGTGGAGCGTGGCGCCGATTTTGAATCTGTAAATGACCCGATTACCGGGCTTTATGGGTTTACCTTTTTCCAGACCTTTGTGTCAAATGAGATCTCACGCTGTAAAAGGTTTAAAAATAACTTGTCTGTGGCATTGTTGCGTTTTCAAAATTTTGGTCATTTTAAAAACATTCTTGGTGAAAAACTATTTAATTATCTCGTTATTAAAATAGCCAATTTTTTGCTGGGGCAGTTGCGCACCATTGATGTTTTGTCCTATGAAAATGATTTGGGCTTTTTTGTCTTATTGCCGCAGACAAATGAAACAGGCGCCTTAACAGCGCTTAAAAAAGTTGAAACCGCACTGTCCAATGAACAATATGTGGATGAGGAAATACTAAAGACCCTGGAATTTTCAAAAAAGAAAATTGCGGATATTTCCAAACTGAATTTTAATTATTCATGTGTGTCGATCAACGGCGATACGGATAATATAAAAAACGCTCAAAAATTATTTAGTGAGTTGCAGGTAAAATTACAGGAAGTATAGTCCTTGCCTACGGGCAATATTCAATAACCAGGAGACTTTCATGGCCAAAAACATTTTAATTGTTGATGATAATCCCCAGGTGCTAAAACTGTTGCATATATTTTTAACCAAGGCCGGTTATCGCCCCATCGAAGCGGAAAATGGCGAAATCGGTCTGCAAATGGCCAATGAACATAAGCCGGACCTTATAATTTCTGACGTGATGATGCCGGGCATGGATGGTCTGGAATTCTGTTGGATGGTCCGTGAAAACTCTGAAGTGCCCAATATTCCATTTATATTTTTAACGTCGTTTAAAGACCCCGAAACCCGTATCAAAGGCTTTAGGACCGGTGCTGATAAGTATTTGACAAAACCCATCGACCGGGCCAAACTCATTAGTACCGTGGACGAACTATTAAACCGTTTTGACCGGTTAAAAAAGATGGAAGAAATTGATAAAATTGAAGATTCAACGTCGATTAAGGGCGATCTTAAAGAACTTTCGATTGTTGAAATTGTACAGATGTTCAACCTGAGCAAGAAAACCGGCATATTGCATATCGCCGGGAAATCAACCGGAGAAATTTATATTAATGCCGGACAAATTCAAGCTGCTTTTAGCGGTGATCTGCAAGGTGAGGAAGCAATCTTAAAACTTGTTGAGATGGTCGATGGCACCTTTGTGTTTAAAAAGAACGAAAACATGGAAAACGTTTCAAATATCACCGGTTCAACCATGAACATTATTATGGAAGCTTGCCAGATCATGGATGAAAGACACTTAAAAGAATCCGGTGGGGAAGAGTAAGCAACTATGGTTATAAATGTGTTTAAAGCCCTATGTAGCTTCCGGAAACCCGTGTATGGATGCTGTT
This sequence comes from uncultured Calditrichaceae bacterium, assembly GCA_964456445.1. GTDB lineage: Bacteria > Calditrichota > Calditrichia > Calditrichales > J004 > CAYWBI01. Next base: position 5,794 of record CAYWBI010000040.1, on the reverse strand, counting down.
CTCCCCATATATGGGGATTTATAATTTTTATCGGAATAGCCTGAAAGTAGATAATACAAAGAATGTATAAAATATTAGTTTGTGATCCCATCGCCGATTCGGCCATCCGGATACTTAAAGAATCCCCCGATGTTGAACTTTTGCAAGCCTTTAATTCTGATCAAAGTGTTATAAAGGAAATGTTAGCGGATGTAAATGCCGTGATTGTGCGCAGCGCTACGATCCTGACACAAGAGCTCATCGAGAGTGCCGGGAACTTAAAGGTTATTGGCCGGGCCGGTTCCGGGCTGGATAATGTAGATACGGCCTGCGCGGCACGTAAAGGCATCCGCGTGCTGAATACGCCTGGTACAAATGCCCCGGCGGTTGCAGAGTTGACCATAGGTTTTTTGTTTGCCCTTGCCCGGCATATCCCCGCCATGGATGAGGCGCTTAAAAAAGGGGAATGGGCAAAAAAAGGATATTCCGGCAGTGAGCTGCGTGGCAAAACTTTAGGCCTGGTCGGTTGTGGGGGGATTGGTAAATTGGTCGCCCGGAGTGCCGCTGCATTAGGCATGCAAATATTGATCGCAAATCGCTCCACGGTGCTTATTGACAACCTCGAGTTTGAACAACTTCCGCTGGAAAAACTTTTGGGACGTTGTGATTACATCTCGGTTCATTTACCAAAAAACGAAAAAACGGCCGGTCTGATCAACACGGAGGCTTTTTGTGAAATGAAGCAAGGCGCTTGTTTGATAAACACTTCACGCGGTGGGATTGTAAATGAAAAAGCATTGCTTACCGCCCTTAAAAATGGTAATATCTCTGGTGCGGCCATCGATGTTTTTGAAAAGGAACCGGACTATAATAAAGAATTAGCAGCCCTGCCCAATGTTATTGCAACCCCACATATCGGTGCGGCATCTAAAGAATCACAAGAGCGGGTGGGCATCCAGATTGTGGATTCGGTATTGGAATATCTGCGTTCCAGATATATCTTTATTTAATGGGAACCCACTGTTTAATTGAGATTCCTGCCATTTCATAAAAAGCAGGTTTGGCTGTAGCAGGTTGGATAAAAATAATTTTAACGGATTTTATAACATGGTTCATAATAGAACCATAAAGATAAATGTCCCTGGTTTACCATGGACAGCATAAGGAGAACAATCATGTTTACAAAAGAGTTCAATTTGAAAATCGGTTTGGCCGAAATGCTCAAAGGCGGGGTTATTATGGATGTAACCAATGCCGATCAGGCCAAAATAGCCGAAGATGCAGGCGCCGTTGCAGTAATGGCCCTGGAGCGCATACCCGCGGACATCCGTAAAGACGGCGGGGTTGCACGGATGTCAAGTCCCAAAATGATAAGACAGATTCAGGCAAAAGTTTCGATTCCTGTAATGGCAAAATGCCGTATTGGTCATTTTGCCGAGGCACAGGTGCTTCAATCCATTGGCGTGGATTTTATTGATGAGAGTGAAGTGCTGACCCCTGCCGATAAACTGAACCACATTTGGAAACACACCTTTAAGGCGCCTTTTGTTTGCGGATGCCGCAATCTTGGTGAGGCCTTGCGCCGTATTTCGGAAGGGGCTTCCATGATCCGTACCAAGGGCGAAGCGGGCTCCGGGAATATCGTCGAAGCCGTTCGGCATATGCGCCAGGTTCAGGCCGAAATGAAAAATGCGCAATCGCTTGATGATCATGAAGTAGTTGCTTTTGCCAAAAACATTGGCGCTCCGCTTGAACTGGTTCAATATGTGCGTGAAAATGGCAAATTACCCGTACCAAATTTTGCTGCCGGTGGGATTGCGACACCTGCCGATGCTTCCCTGATGATGCAACTCGGCGCGGAAACAGTCTTTGTCGGTAGTGGTATTTTTAAATCTTCGGACCCGGAAGCACGTGCAAAAGCCATTGTTATGGCCACAACGCATTATGATGACCCGGCCATGGTTTGCAAGGCCAGCGAATCTTTAGGCGAAGCAATGCCAGGACTGGAGATCAGTTCAATACCCGAAAGTGAATTGCTGCAAAAAAGAGGCTGGTAAATGGCACAAATTGGTGTTTTGGCATTACAGGGGGATTTTGCCAAACATGGCGCCGTGGTACGGTCATTAGGGCACAATCCGCTTTATGTAAAAGATTCTAAAACCTTGTCACAATGCGAACGCTTAATTGTACCGGGTGGCGAATCTACGACCTTTATAAAGCTAATAGACAGGCTCGGTTTACGGGAGGCGCTTGTTAATTTTGCACAGGTGAAACCTGTTTTTGGTACCTGTGCCGGTCTTATTGTTTTATCAACCCTCGTTGTTGATTCGCCCTTAAAAAGTTTGGGGCTTATTGATTTAAAGGTCCGTCGCAATGCCTATGGCCGGCAGGTTGATTCTTTTGTGGGGGAAATCAGTGTAAATTTTGGCGCCGGGCCTTTTAATATGGATGCATATTTTATCCGTGCGCCTAAAATCGAATCCTGCGAAGCTGGAACCAGGGCCCTTGCCTGGTATGGTAAAGATGTTGTCATGGCCTCCAATAAAAATATCCTTGTAGCTACTTTTCATCCTGAATTGACCGAAGATAATTTTATCCATAAGTTTTTTATCGAAAAATTCAATACTTGAAATATCATTTTAGGATATCCATAGCGTGTCGAATTCTGCTTTGATTGTTCTATGTACCGTGCCAGACCAGCAAACAGGCCGAACGATGGCCCGGGAAATAGTCGCAAACAAATTGGCCGCTTGTTGCAATATAGTACCGCGGATTAAATCCGTTTACTACTGGGAAGGGGCAGTCCATGAGGATGATGAAACCCTGCTGATAATAAAAACAAACCGTTCGTCATACGCCGGTCTGGAGAAATGGATTTTGGATAAACATCCATACGAAACTCCGGAAATTATTGCTTGTAAAATTGACGAAGGTTCAAAGAATTATTTGGAATGGATCACTGAAACTATAGGATCAAAATGAAATTAGATTTGCAATCCGTCCTTAATGATAACCAATCAGGTTCCTACACTTTAAATTGTCGTTTGCTGGAACTCTTACGGGCATATATCGCCGATTGTAAGAATAATGAAGTTGCAGTTGATGAATCCTTTGATGAGCTTCATCATACACTCCGTGACCTGATAAAGCACCAACCCAACATGGTTCTGCTGCGGAAATCCGTTGCTGTCATCACGTCCTATTTTAAACGCTCTTTAAAAAATGATAAATCAGCAAATGAAATATACCAGGCAGTGGATGAAAAAATTCAGTCATATATCGCCGAGATGCATCACAACTCAGATATCATAGCGAAAAGCGGTGCAAAAATAATTACCAATTTTAATAAAATTCTGACCATCAGTAACAGTACCCTTGTAAAAAAGGTTTTTGATGTTGCCAGTCGACAAAAACGAAAATTTGAAGTCTATAGCCTAAAGAGCGACCCTCCGGGCGAAGGCATTGGCTTTGCGGAGTCATTATCCGAAATGGGACTAAAAGTACATTTGTTGGCCGATTCGCAGGCAGGTATCGTAATGAACGAGATGAACCTGGTGTTAATCGGGGCCGATCGTCTTTATGAAGATGGGCTTATAAACAAGTCGGGTACTTTGGCCCTCTGCTTGTTGGCGCGATTTTTTAATACACCTGTTTACCTGGTTGCAGAAACAGTAAAAATATTAAAAGTGTCTGAACGGTCAATAAAATATAATTTTAAACCCGTGGAAGAAGTCTATTCTGGACTGGATGGATCCATGAGTGTCGTAAACCGTTATTTTGAAGAGATCCCCTATAATCTTATAAATCGTGTTATTTCAGAAGAAGGGGTCTTTGAAACCCGTGAATTCATTAGTTGGTATTTGGGAGATTAGAAATGGCCAATTCAGGCATCTTTATCACGGAACTAAAGAATAAAAATTCTATAGATATTCCCGTGGAAGTCCAAACAGGTTTGTCACTCGAAGCAGGAGATAAGGTGGAAATACAGATAAAACGCATCCGTTCCCGACGCCTGGATATTAACATTGCCCGGAATCCCTTAAGTAAATTGCTGGATATTCAGGATTAATCAATTTGAACAATCGTTTATAATTCCACATATTTTATAGATTTGAGTTGTTCTGTGTGGAACAATACAGGTAACCCACAATGAAAAAAAACAGTGTTGTGTTTATTGATAGTTCTGCCTGGTGTGCCATCGTTGATGGCAATGATACCAACCATATACAAGCGAGGGATTATTTTTCCAATTTGTTGCAAGGGGGCGTGCGGCTCGTTACCTGTGCCCTGGCCGTCGATAAAGCGGTAGATAGGTTAAAGATGCGCCGGGGGCCGGAAGATGTACGCCGCTTTCTAAACGTTATAAATGAAAGTGTTTTGACTGTTCACCTCAAAGTTGACTGGGCGTCGCGCCGGGTAAGACGTATGGTGCTTGAAAGTTTTCTAAAAAATACGGACGGCTCACTGACCTTACATTATTTCTATATCGCGGAATCTTTAAAACGTAAAAAAGCCGATATTTTATTTTCATTTGATCCCGAAATGAAAAAATTTGATGTTCCGGTGATGCCACAGCATAAAGTATAAAATGAAAAAAATTCTCATCTTTGGTTCTGATGATGTGGCCACGGCCACTGCCGTGCGTCTGTTCCGCTCCGGGTTCCGGCCTTGTCTTATAGATGATTTCCTGGGCGCCGATCTTTTCTCTTACAGAAATTTCAATCTTGTCCCTCTTCTTGGTGCAAAAACGGTTGATGGTGTAACTGCGCTAACCTCTGTCGGATATATGGAGCGTTATTCCACATCGGTGGATATAAGCACCTTGGGGTTTATAAGGGATGCATGGGCCAATCGTATTGTTCCCTTTGTTGAGATGACTGATCTTTCGCGGAGTTTGATCAATCTTATGGACTACCTGATTGTTTGCCGTCCGCTCCCTGATAAAATTTTAGAAGTTTATTCCAGACCGCCGACCCTGGCCCTTGGTTTTGATCCTTCCTTTTCCTTAGCTGAATACAGGGTGTGTGCGCATGGCCCCTGTTTAGGTCGCGTTGGATATCCCTTCATTGAGATCGGTGAACCCGGAAAAACATCAGAAAGTCCACAGGTTGTCAAAACAGAATCTGATGGGGTCTTTATAAGTTTTAAAACACCCGGTGAGCATTTAAATATCGGGGAAGCCCTGGGTACCATTGGTGATGAACGGGTTGTTGCCAAAGAATCCGGGTTTGTTTACGGACTTTTACGTAGCGGGGCGTATGTCGGTTGCGGGCAGGCTATTGCACAAATCAGCAGGCAGCAAATACCGCAACTTTTACCGGGCAAGGCGTATGCTGTGGCCGGTGGATTTTTGGAAGCGATTATGTATGATCAGGCGTTGAATTTAATTTAAAAGAGGCGCCTTTTTTTATTGACACATGTAGATATCCACTGTATATTCCCAATCTATAAAAAAACGAGCCAGTAGCTCAGCTGGTAGAGCAGCGGCCTTTTAAGCCGTTGGTCCGGGGTTCGATTCCCCGCTGGCTCACACCCTATGACCCCGGTATGCACTGCCGGGGTTTTGCTTTTTAGAACCCTTCCCAAAATAGAACCAAATCCGGCCAGTATTCGAGAGAAAGCCGAGAGCAGGCTACGCCATTCCAAATCAAAAATCGGTGTTCCTTGTTCGTAAATCAGAGGCAGGGGCAATTGAGCATAACACAAAAACCAACACCGAACACCGATCAACGATTGAAGATTTTCGATCTGTCATGATTGCACCGTTCCAAAATCAAAAATCGGTGTTCCTTGTTCGTATATCAAAAACCAATTC
>CAYWBI010000039.1:0-24734 GCA_964456445.1 uncultured Calditrichaceae bacterium | reverse complement strand
TGTCCCCGCGAAGGCGGGGAAGTAACAAAAAGCCCAGGCGAAATTTAACTCGTCCTGCAGCCGCCGGACTCAAACAGAAATTTCGCCATAAACCAAGCTTGCTTCAAGTACAACTATTTTAGTTCAGGCGTTTGGTCTTGACATCAAAGGGCTTGGTTTTAATATTTCACATTTTAACCGGACACTAATGATATAACTACTCTCATTCGGGCTTAATTGAAGCAAGGTTTTAAAGCAACTTGCGTAGTTTCTTTTGCAGAAATTTCTCCGCCCGGAAATAGTCATAAAAATTTTTCTCCCGCGCTTTGAACTCCGCCGGGTGAATAACATTCCGCCCATTCTTTTTTACAACCGGTAAAGCCAAATGCAACATCTCATGGTACATGATAAACTCAACCACATAGCCCGGGCATTTTTTATGATCAAAAATCCGGCTGACGACCAGAAGTTTACGTCGCTCACTATAAAAACCCAACCGACGGTAACTACGTTTATGGCTCCAGCCAAGGTGGGGTTTTTTGAGCGCTCCGCCAAAATACAATCTATTTAATCGCTCAAAAAGGTCACTAAGATTATAATAATTGCCATGCGGCGTATAGCGCTTTGTCACGTCCCGATGCCGAACTTCTACCAGAGCTCCGTCTAAAGAAGCTTCGTATGCTTTATACACAGTCCGAACATGTTTGGGGGTTTGATAGTGGAAAAGTTTGTCAAACAAGATGACCGTAATCGCTTCTAAAACTTCGTCCGGCGCCTGGCGAAGTTTATCGGACAAACGCAATTGGATAACCCCATTTCGCAGACGGATGGTATGACTGAGATGTTTATATGGATAAAAAGAAACCCGCAGGGAATAACCCTCTGCGGGCGGATATTGCATTTTTATTTTCGAAAGCAAAGTGTAAAGATAAACAATATCACCATGGTCTTCAGATATCAAATGTCTCCCCTATTTCAAAAACCTTTACACTATGTCCCATCAACTCGGTTTTGGATGCAAACTCCTGTGGATCCACATCGATCAGATCGAATGTTTTATAGTGCATGGGGACAGCTAATTTTGGCCTTACAAGCACCACGGCATCAACGGCGTCATCAATTCCCATTGTAAAATTATCCCCAATGCAGGTCAGCATCACGTCCACCGGTGCATTTTTACCTATAAGCGACATATCGCTAAATAATGCCGTATCCCCTGTATGATAAATTGTCAATCCATTAATAGTCAAAAGAATACCGGCAGGCATCCCCCCGTAACTGCCATCGGGGAAAGATGAACCATGAAACGCCGGCGTCAGCTTAACACGGCCAAAAGGGAAATCATGTGCCCCGCCGATATGCATCGGATGCACATTAAAACCCTTATTGCCAAAATGCGTGGCTATTTCAAAATTGGCAATAATTGTGGAGCGGTTTGCAGATGCAATACTTTCCGTATCGCCAATATGGTCGCTGTGGGCATGCGACAAAAGGATATAATCGGCTTTTATATCCGCCGCTTTATGAACGGCCAACGGATTGCCTTCGAGAAAAGGATCGATTACAACCGTGTTTTGAGCCCCTTTAACAAGCCAACCGGCATGGCCTAAAAATGTAAGCTTTGCCATCTCTATACCTCCATTTTATGGATATACAGTATTATACCGAAATATACACAGCGGACATATTTCAAACAACAAGTTTTCTTAATCCGTCCGGATGGATTATACCTTTCATCAGGGCGTATCTTATAGTGGAATACAAATTCCATGTATAACTTCCACAATTTTTTAGATAGGGAATTCGTTAAAAATAACACCGACGAGCTGATGGACAGAGCAGGACTTAGAGATATCCGAATTGATAAAAATCCGGTATTCACATATTTTCTATTGGCGCTGTAATTGTAATTGAGTAAATTTAAAAATTCTCACAATCAAAACAGACTATGACCCATTTCGAACAACAATTGCAGATGGCAGCGGTAATCGGGGCTGGCGGCGCGGGATTTCCCACTTATAAAAAGGTTTCGGCAAAGGTGGATATCGTAATCGCCAATGGCGCGGAATGTGAACCGCTACTTAACAAAGATCAAACCCTTATGCAAAATTTTCCACAGGAAATTATTCAGGGATTGCAAAGGGTTATGGATCACAGCGGTGCCCGGAAAGGCATTGTGGCCATCAAGAACAAGAATAAAAATTCAATAGCCGCCATTTCAAAGCAACTGCCACCAAACATCTCCATCTTTGAAATGGAAGATGTCTATCCTGCAGGAGACGAATACGAGGTGGTATTTCATGCAACCGGCAAACGTATTCCAGCGGGCGGCCTCCCGCTGGATGTTGGCGTAATTGTACAAAACATAGAAACGCTTTATAATATTAAGCGCGCGCTGGAAGGAAAACCTGTTACACATTCCATACTTACCGTTCATGGTTATGTGAAAAACCCGCTCACCGCATTTTTCCCGATCGGCGTTTCCTATAGCGAAGTATTGGAAGCAGCGGGCGGGGCAACGATTGATGATTTTGTTTTAATCGATGGCGGTGCAATGATGGGGCATGTGGTCACCGATTTACAGACCGTTGTCCGCGCAAAATCCGCAGGATTTATCGTCATGCCCCGTGACGCTCATCTCTCGATGCGCAAGATGCAAACCGAGCGCAGTTATAAAAAAACGGGGAAATCCACCTGTGACCAGTGCAGTCTATGTACGGAAATGTGCCCCCGTTATTTGTTGGGCTATCCGATAAAACCGCATTTGGTGATGCGTTCGCTTTTAACCACCGGCGAGCTAAGCCAAAGCCTTACACATTGGGCGCAGGCATGCTGTGAATGCAATATATGTTCGTTATGGGCTTGCCCGGAAGAATTGGACCCACGTAATATTTGTGTTACAACAAAACGTGATTTAAAACAGCAAGATGCGTGGCTTTCACCCGAACAATTGCAGGAACTAACGCTCGGGCCGCATCCTTTAAAGGAATACCGATCCGTACCGACAAAGCGGCTTGTCCGTCGTCTTGGGCTGGAAAAGTTAACTGCGATAAGCGCGGTCTATCATGCGGGAACTATTAAAACGGATAAAGTTAAAATTCCATTGGACGCCCATATCGGGACGGCGGCCATCCCGGTTGTGGCCATTGGTGAAAAAGTGTCCCGGGGCCAGATGATCGCCCGTCCGGCAATAGGTTTAAGCATAGCCGCTCATGCCAGTATAGATGGGACGGTGACGGATATGGACGAACACTTTATCACCATCAACAAAAAGTAATTCATTTTACAAAAGGGAATAGCATGCTTTCTGCCATCGGACTTATTGAAATGACATCCATAGCCAGGGGATACGAGGTTGCCGACGCCCTGCTTAAGACCGCCAATGTACAAATCCTGTTCAACCGAACCATTTGTCCGGGTAAGTTTATGGTAATGGTGGCGGGGGATATAGACGCGGTTACCGCAAGTATTGAGGCAGGAAAGGATATGGCCGGGCCCACCCTGGTGGACGAACTGATTTTACCCAATGTGCACCCGGCTGTATTCCCGGCCATCAGCGGTACAACTCTGGTGGAAAAACCTGACGCGCTGGGCATCATTGAAACATTTTCCGTCGCATCGATTATTGAAGCAGCCGATGCCGCCATCAAGGCAGCGGACGTGCAGTTGATACAAATCCATCTCGCAATGGCGATTGGTGGCAAGGGCTATGTAACGCTTACCGGCGATGTTGCCGCGGTTACTGCCGCCGTGGATGCGGGTTCCAATTATATAAAATCAAAAGGCGTTTTGGTCAGCAAGGTGATCATCCCCAATCCACGCAAAGAAATTCTGCAGGACAAGATATAAAACACCAATTACAATTAGTACTTTTTCAATAACCAGGTAGCATACCTTTTAGGATTGTAATGGCGTGCGACTTTGCACTTTCCGAAACCTCCAGCGCGGGACCAATGCAGGAGGGACAACCATAAACGCAGGCACAGGACTGAATATGTTCCAGCGTGGCGCGGATCAGGGTTTGATCGAGATGGAACAGTTTTTTGCTCAGACCAATGCCCCCCTGATACTTATCATATACATATATCACCGGTCTGGAATTAAACGGATCGCGTACCATGGAAAAAACGGCAATATCGCTAACATCGCACATCACATAAAGCGGCGCCAGGTTTTGCATGCTGTAGGCGATACCTTTTAAACCTTCACCGATGGCGGATTCCTTGAGTTGCTGTGACGATAGAAAATCCGTATTAAAATTAAATATGAGGGCATTGGTCTGCATTTCCAGTTCAGGCAGATAAACCCGCCCGAAACCTATATTTTCATGGCTGCGAAATTTTATTTTTTTATATCCGGTTGTCGTACGTGCCACGGCTACTTCGGCAAAAGCCTTACTATAACTTCCCACAGTTTCTTCTTCCAGGATATCCAACACCTTGACGTCCACCTTGGTTATTGCGTCGGTATAATGGTCGGCGTCCACCCGGTGTACGTAGGCCTTCAGCTCGTCCCAGTTAAGGTTGTCCACATAAAAGGGTACGCTGCCATGTAAATAAACGGCCTCGCTGTGTACCATTTCCTGTGCGGCAAACAAATCGATTTCACCGATCACCCGGTTTTGGTTGCCGGTATCTATAATCACCACGTTTTCCTGTGTGGCATTGCGCAAACTTACTTCATCGGCAGGATAGATATCGTTCATCCAAAAATATTGTCCGTCCGTTTTGCGCAGGATGCGTTCATCGGCGAGAAAATCCAGCAATTGCGTAGTGATGACCGGTACAAATTCTTCATGCTCTTTAAAGGGCAGTTCAAAGGCGGCACATTTTAAATGACTCATTAAAATGGGCAGGTTTCCGCGATCAACAAAGGCCGTTTCCGGGTTCTTGCCGAAAAAATAATCAGGATTTTCCACAATGTACTGATCCAAAGGCGCGCTGGATGCCACCATGATGGTCAGCGCCACGGTTTGTCTGCGGCCCGCCCTGCCCGCCTGCTGCCAGGCGCTGGAAACGGAACCGGGATAGCCGGCCATAATCGCCACATCCAACTGGCCGATATCAATGCCAAGTTCCAGGGCATTGGTGCTTACCACCACCTGTATGCTGCCGTCCTTTAATCCTTTTTCGATTTTTCTACGCTCTGAAGGCAGATAACCGCCGCGGTAACCCCGGATTTTATGGGTATCGATTTTCTGCTCCCGGGCCAGGTCGTGCAGATAGGTGGTCAGTAATTCCACCCGCATCCGGCTGCGGGCAAAAATGATTAGTTGCGCACCGGTCGGCAACAGTTTGCGCACAATCTGTTTTACCTCGTTTACCACACCCCTGCGCAACCCTAATTCAAAATTGACCACGGGCGGGTTGTACATTAAAAAATGTTTCTTCCCGCTTGGAGCGCCATTGTTATCGATAAGCGTTACCGGGGCGCCGATCAGTTTTTCGGCCAGTTCCGCAGGGTTCTGGATGGTGGCGCTGCTACAGATAAATTGCGGGCTGCTGCCGTAAAACGTGCAAAGCCGTTTTAGCCGGGAGATCAGGTTGGCAAGATGACTTCCAAACACACCACGGTAGGTATGTACTTCATCAAGAATTATATAGCGCAGGTTTTCAAATAGTTTAATCCACAGTGTATGATGGGGCAAAATGCCCTGATGCAACATATCCGGGTTTGTTACCACAATGTGACCGGCGCTGCGGATGGTCCTTCGGATATCGGCCGGTGTGTCGCCATCAAATGTATAGGTTTTTATACCAAGGGCAAGCCGTTTGTTAAAATCGTCCAACTCGTGCAACTGGTCCTGTGATAGCGCCTTGGTGGGAAACAGGTACAAGGCCCGCGCTTCTTTGTCCCGCAAAAGTGTATTGAACACCGGCAGGTTGTAGGTCATGGTTTTGCCCGAAGCCGTCGGCGTGACCACGACGATATTTTCACCGTTTATCACATGTTCGAAAGCATCGGCCTGGTGGCTGTATAATTGCCCGATTCCCTTGTCTTTCATGGCTTGTTGCAAACGGCTGTCCATCGCCGCCGGAAAAGGTTTATATACAGCTTCCCGCGCGGGTATTTCCTGCCAGCGGGTAAGACGGGATTGAAACTCTGCATCACGGGAGAGATAGTCGATCAATTGTTCTAAATTCATAAAACAAAATTAACCGCCCGCCGCATACAAAACAAATGATCACCTGTATTTTGGCGGATTTTTACGGAGGGTCTCTTCGCATAAACGCAATCTGTAAACCCGTATATGAAATTCCAAATCACCGCAGGTAAACATACATCCGGCATTTCAAGTTAAAAAAAAACCTCCGGTGTTACGCAGCGGAGGTTTATTGATGAAGATATAAGTCTGTTTACAAGGCTTGCAATGCCTGGTCTATATTGGAAATGACATCAGAAATTGATGGGGCCGAGGCTTGTTTGTTCAAATCCAGCATATAAATATCATAGTTACCGGCACGATTGGAATGAAATAAAATTTTGCTGCCATCCGGGGAAAAAACCGGATTCAAATCATCGGCGGGGTTGGAAGTCAGACGCATCTGCGCCGAACCGTCGCTGTTCATCAGATATATTTCATAGTTACCGTCCCGGTCCGAGAAAAAAGTAATCTTATCCCCATTGGAAGAAATGCTTGGCGCTGCATCGTTGGAATTTGCATCAAAGGTGATTTGTGTACTATCCTTACCACTAAAATCCGTTTTATAGATTTTAAATTTACCGGTTTGATCATTATCGAAAACAAGAAAGCCTTCATCGGTAGTGGCCCCCGGCATAATTTGGGCCCCCCCGCTATGGCTTTGTAAATGTGTGACACGATGCTGAAACTGTCCATTCTTTTCCATCACATACACTTCACTTTTCAGGCTGGCATAGTCCGCACCGCTCAGGTCGTCCCGCTCGGAGATAAAAGATATGGATTGCCCGGAAAATGAGAAACGCGGCATCCAGTCATCGGAACTGTTCAGTGTAATGTTTTGCTCATGGCCCGATTGCAGATCCTTGATATAAATATCGCGTAAAAGCTGGTCAGCAGGCGCCCCGCTTTCGTCATCTTTTGTAGATGTGTAAAGCAATGATTTTCCATCGGGGCTGATGGATGGTTCTTCTTCGTTATCCGCGGTCTGGGTTAAACGTTTTGTTTCATCCGTTGCAAGGTTGTAGGTAAATACGTCCCAGTTACTATCGGGAGAAGCCTGATATACAATCAGACTGGAATCACCGGCAAAAGAGGCAAAAGCTTCATCCACCGGGCTGCCAACAACTTTTGTAACGGCAAACGCATCGGAAAATTTTGGCGAAATACGATCGAGATAATCCACACCGCTGGGCGTTTGTAATACATCCCTATAGGCGGCATAGGCACGACGCTTGTCACCGTTTTTTTCCGCAATTGTAGCATAAAGATATCTTGATTCAGCGTCATTCGGATCAATATTAAAACCATCTTCCAGAAGTTTTAAAGCTTCAATATTGCGCCCGTTATCGCTATAAACCTGAGCTAACTGTTGACGGAAGGCAGGGTTATTTGGGTTATCATTTATTTTATCGAGCAGGTCATCAACCTGAGATTGAACTTTTTCGTCCTGAAAGACAGGTTCGTCGGACGAACCGCCCTTGGTTCCCGAACATGACACAAGCCATAATAAAGCCATCATGATAAATACATTTATCACCGTTTTCAACATATTCCACCTCAAAAATATAAATTGGATTTCTGCATCATCGGTCGATGCTGGAAAATATTCTGCAATTAAATAAATTTTTTATATTATTTTCTATCCCGAATCGAATAAACAAAGCGTATGAATTTAATGTACATCGTCCATTCATGCCAATCCTTCTATAATTTACGCAAAAAACAAATGCCCGTAATATTTTGGATTTATTTTCCACAAAGACTAATTTTTTATCTGTCCAATCCGTTTTTTCGCATCCCGTTTCAAAACCAAATCTATACCCGGCCTGTTGATGATCTCCTCATACATGCGGATAGCGTCGGGAATACGTCCCAATTTCTCATAGGCCTGGCCGGAATAATATAAGGCGCTTGCTTCCCATTGTAGCTTGGTTTTACGCGACATCAGCGGGATTTTCACAAATGCAGCGATGGCTTCTTCATAGCGCCCGGCCTTGAGCAGAGCGTCCCCAATGTAAAATTGTATTTCAGGCTCTTTTTCACTTGTGGCGTTTTTCTTGATTTGCCGCAAATAATCCACGGCTTTTTGATACTGGTTCAGATTGATATAGGCCTGGGCGATGAGTACCTGTTTTTCCCCGACATCTTCTGCACCGGGAAAATCATGCACATATCCGCGGGCCAAATTTTGCGCGGCGTCCCAGAAACCCGTCATGGTATAGGTTTTGATCAGATTGGACATCACCTGTTTTTTTAGCTCATTGTCCGGTGCATGGTTTAATGCATTTTTAAAGGAGGCAATGGCATTTTCATATTTTTCCCCTCTAAAATAGATGGCGCCCAGTGAATTGTAAACAGAGGCCAGCATATCCGAGCGGGGATAATCAGCGGGAAAGGATGTTAAGATATCCAGGGCATCTTCATGCTTATTAAGGGTAATATCCGTCAGCGCCAGGTAATACACCGCGTCGTCCACACTCCCCGTATCATCATATTTGCTCTTTGCCCGTTTGAAAAGTTTAATTGCCTGCTTAAAATTTTTATGGATGCGGTAATAGTTGCCAAGTTCAATGGTGAAGCCGGCCAAAGCTTCTTTATCATCCTCAAACTGACGTTTATAGACAGAAACTTCTTTTTCAGCATCTTTAACTTTTCCAAGCCGGATTTCACAAAGGATATATTTACTCAGAAATTCCTTTTTATCTGACTTGGATTTACTATGGAGCAAAAGGTTTTTATACAACGGCAGAGCTGCATCAAAGGCGCCCTGTTTAAAATAAATACCCGCCATATAAAGCCGGGATTGTTTAAACAACAGAGTATCCGTATTTGAAACCTGTTTCAGATTATCAAGAGCAAGGGCATAATCCCCGTGGTTGTAATACATCTCCGCTAGGTCAAAAGCGGCATTGTTACGAAATGTGCCATTGGGGGCGATACTCAAATAACGGGTATAATTGAAAATGGCTGTGGAGTCGGCCTTTATCCCTCTATATGCCTTTGCAAGATAATAAACATTGTTTTTAACATCCGCAGAAACCAACGCCCTGGCAAGCACAGGGTCATTTAAAAATGGAGACTGCACCTGTGGCCCAAGGGCTTCAATTGCCAGCGAATACCTGCCGGCTTTTTCAAGCATGGCGCCAATCTTTTTGTTGGCGATATCCGCCTGCGGGCTGTAATAGTATTCATTTTGCAGACGCGTATAAAGCTGGGCTGCATTTTCAAAAGCGCCCTCTTTCTCATAATAATGCGCAACATTGTACAGCGCGATGGCGGCCTGTGGGCTATTGGCATATTTGAATACAATTTCCTTATTTATAGCGAGGGCGGTTACCGGTTCCCCCTCCGTGATCAACTGTGAGTAATTGAGCAAATAGAGCGCATAATCGGGAGAACCTTTATAATTATTTACAAGGTACTTAAAATAAACGGACGCTTCCTTTGCAAAACTGTCTGAGAAGGCCTGGGTAAAAGCCAGTGTTTTATGCCATGTTTCCTGTAACGGGCTATCCGGGTATTTTTTTATCAGGGTCTCGATATAATCCTTCTCCTTTGACGCCTTTACCGTATCGGTTTCTAAGCGTGTCTGAACAAATTCCCATGAGGCCTGATCCGGATGGGTAACCGTTGCCTTGTTCAACACAGCCGATTTAAATTTTTCTGCCGCGGCTTCTAATAATTTTTTTCTATCGGCAACCGCACGGCCCGGCTTATAGGCTTCTTTTTTTAAAGATCGCCCCCAATACAAAAACGCATCGCCTTCTCTCTCACCCTTATTGTTTGCTGCCGATTCAAACTGACTTTCTGCCAGCTCGTAGTCTTTCAAATCGTTATAATACATCAGGCCAAGCTCCAGCAACAACGAGCCTTTATCCACATTGGAAATCATCCGGCTTAACAGGGCGCCTTGAGTACGTAAAGCACGGTCACTGTTTATGATATAATAATCTTTAAGCAGAGATAGTTTTTCCAGCGAAGAAGCATATAATGAGCTGGCCGGATAGTTGCTTAGAATATCGCCGAATGCCTGTGCGGCAAGTGCATATTTTTTTTGAATTTCATAAGCCCTGGCCAATTTATAATTAATATCATCAATAAACGGAGAGCGGTTATATTCCTGTACAAGAGGCGCCGAAACCTGTATTAAATTTTCGTAGGCATTCGTATTCAGATAAATATCGTCTAAAATATTTGTAAGTTCATAACGATGGTTTTTATCTTTTATTTTTGGGAATATTAACTTTATAAACTGGACGGCCCGCTTAAAGTCTTTTATATCGAGCAGATAAGTAATATAAACTTTGCTTATAGTAAAGGTAGTTAATTTATGTCCGCTGATGGTTTCCTGTAGCGCATCCGCCGCCTTTTGATCCTGCCCGAGCTTTTTAAAAACAAGAATATGTTTTAACTCTAAAAAAAGATCCGTTTCCTTTTGGAGTTTCAGGGCCTGCCCGTATTTTTCGTCCGCTTTTTTATAACTTCCCTTTAAAAAATAGGCATCACCAAGGGCTTCATACACCCGGTTGTTTTTATGCGGATCGACTTTTTGAAAATAACTAAGCGCCAGATTATGATTATTTTTTTTTAAGGCGATTTCTCCCAGACGAAATGCTGCTTTCTGCGCATATTCTGTTTTGGGAAATGTTTTGATAACCTGTTGATATCTTTTTTCGGCCACGGATAAAAATCCACGCGCCCGGTTTATTTCTCCCATAATAAAATTGCCATTTGCCCTGATATCTTTTGGTGAACCACTTTGCAGGGCCTTTTCCACGCTGTTAACGGCCTGGGAAAATGCCTTTTTATCTTTGTAGATAAGCGCCAGTTCCAATTGGGCCTGTGGATATGCCGCTGAACCGGGATATCGATCTGTAATGGAAAGGAAAATGCTCCTGGCCTTTTCCGGCATCTTTTGTTGCATAAAAATAAGCCCGCCCCTGAGAAGTGCTTCCGGCGCCAAATCATTTTTAGGATACAGGTTTTTTATGGTTTGATACGCTTTTGCCGCCTCAAATGGCTTTTTTAACCGGATGTAACAATCGGCGATTTTAAACCAGCTTTCCGGGGCCCGGCTGCTGGAAGGATATTCAAGAGCCAGGGCCTGGAACTCGACACGGGCATTATGAAATTCCTTCAAATTATACAAGGACATACCTGCGTAGAAACGGGCCTCATCCACATTATCGGTGCCAGGGTAGCGGTTGTAATATTTTATAAACTGCCTGGCAGACAAATCATAAAATTTTTGATTGTAAAGCTTAAGGGCGTAAGAAAATTCATTGCTGCTATTTTGGGCAACAAGCAGAGAAATCCCCAGGGCTAAAAGCGCTATGGTTTTTTTCATATTATCGAATCATATTAAGTAAAGTGAGTTATCGTTGAATATTTTCCGTGGCATACAAGGGAAGCAACTACTCTTCCAATGGAGATAGGTTTGCATATTCACGGAGCAATTTTTTTGTTATACCCTCTTCAATAAATTCCACGGTAATTTTCATTTTGTTACCACGACCTTCAACATTTCGGACTTGTCCTTTACCAAAGGTGCTATGGTAAACCTTTTGTCCAATTTTAAAACCATCATTAACGATTTGATTCTCATCATGTTTCGTTAAATAACCTTTTACTTTTGATGAATGCTGTTTTGTACGTGCCGCAGGTGCCTTAAAACGGGAATATGCACTGGCTTCATAGTTCAGCAGATCCTGTGGGATTTCATCCAGAAATAACGAAGGCGAATTATGGACAAAAGTATTGTTCCGTCTCCGTGAGTCGGCATAAGTCAGATACAGCCTTTCTTCCGCGCGGGTCATCCCCACATACATCAAACGGCGCTCTTCTTCCAGTTGCCCCAACTCGGCGTCATTACGCTGCATCGGCAGAAGCCCCATCTCGAGCCCGGCAATAAAAACTACCGGAAACTCCAGGCCCTTTGCCGCATGTAAGGTCATCAAAGTAACGGCATTGCCGGAATTGTTCCAATTATCAACATCCGTCATCAAACTGACTTCCTCCAAAAAAGCGCTCAGGGAATCATCACGTTCTTCGTCCAGCCGCCTTTGGCAGAACTCCTTGATACTGCTGAAAAGTTCATTGATGTTTTCTACACGGCTTTCACCTTCATACTCATCATATTCGGTTTTATAATGATGGATAATCTCAGCTTCATTGGCCAAGGCGGACGCCAGTTCACTCGCCGACAGCGTTTCCTGCAAATCCACAAATTTACAAATTAAATTATAGAATCCGGTTACGCGATTGCACATTGCAGGCGAAATGGCGGCAATATCCGTCACCCGGCCCATGGCGTCGAACAATCGAATTTCCTCCATGTCCGCAAATTTTTCAATTTTTGAAACCGTGGTTGCGCCAATCCCGCGCAAAGGAAAATTTACAATCCGTTTCAGGGCAATGCTGTCCGACTGGTTTACAACCAGTTTTAGATAGGCCAAAACGTCCTTAATTTCCTTACGGTCATAAAACTTTGTTCCGCCTACAATATTATAAGATATGGCATTTCTGCGCAGGGTATCTTCGATTACCCGGCTTTGAACGTTGGTACGGTATAAAATTGCGATATCCCGAAAACTGCGTTTATGGGTATAAACCTGATCATGGATTTTTTCAAGAATACGCGCGGCCTCGTCGCCCTCATTCGGGGCAGTTAAAACATCAACTTTCGGGCCATCTTCCTTCTGCGTCCATAATGATTTACCAATACGTTCGGTATTGTGTTTTACAACGGCATTGGCTGCAGTTAAAATATTTTTATTGGAACGATAGTTTTCTTCCAGCTTGATAACCTTGGCATCGGGATAATCCTTGTTGAAATTAAGGATATTACCGATATCCGCGCCACGCCAGCCATAAATAGCCTGGTCTTCATCACCAACTACGCATAAATTATGATGATCCTGAACAATTTTGTTGACGAGCATATATTGGGTTTTATTTGTATCCTGGTATTCATCCACCATCACATATTGGAACCGATCGGAATAGCTTTTTAGCACTTCGGGGAATTTTTCAAACAACTCAATAGGTTTCATAAGCAGATCATCAAAATCCAATGCATTATTTTCATGAAGAAAACGTTGGTACGAAAGGTATATTGAGGGCAGATATTCATCCAGACCGAAGCGGTCTTCAATTCGATACAAGTCTTCCGGAAAGAGAAACTGGTTCTTGACCCGTGACAAACGATTCTGGATCATCTTTGGTGTATATTGCTGCTGTGGAACCGAAAGCGTGCTGATAACCTTTTTTACCGCCCGCACCTGATCATCTACGTCATAAATCGAAAAGTTCGAATCATAGCCAAGATTGTGCGCTTCTCTGCGCATAATCCGGGCACTGACACTATGAAAGGTCCCGATCCATAACCCTTGTATGTTTCCGGCAACCTTGACAATCCGTTCTTTCATTTCCCGGGCAGCCTTATTTGTAAAGGTTACAGCAAGGATGCGACGGGGGTCCACGCCTTTTTCATGGATAAGATAGGCGATTCGGGTCGTAAGTGTACGTGTTTTTCCACTGCCCGCCCCGGCAAGGATCAAGACTGGCCCTTCCGTTTTTTTTACGGCTTCCGCTTGTTTTTCATTCAGTCCGGTAAAATCAAATGCCATCAATGTTTTCCTTTGCTTCGTAATTTGCTTTGCCTACGTACGTCCCGGCGTACCCGGTCAAAATCGGCCTTAGCAGCTAAATGCGCTTTTAGATTCGTTGAAAAACGGTGGCCTCCGTTACCAGTAGCAACCATATACAAATAGGCCGTGTGGGCTGGAAAAAGAGTTGCCATAATAGATTTTCGTCCGGGGTTGTTTATAGGGCCCGGAGGCAATCCATAGTGTTTATATGTATTATAAGGAGAATCCATTTCCAGATCTTTAAACAATAAACGTCGCGGCGGCCCCTCGATTATATATTGAATAGTCGGGTCGGCTTGCAATCTATAGTGCTTGCGCAATCGATTGTAATACAACGAGGCTATAATCGAACGTTCCTTATCAAATATTGCTTCCCCCTCTACAATCGATGCCAGTGTTATCACCTGATGCCGGGACATATTAAGCCCCCTTAAGGCATTTTGAACCGAATCCCTTTTAAAGATTCGTAAGGTATGGCCGACAAGCCGACGAATTATCTGTTTTTCCGTAACACTGCTTTCAAAAAGGTAAGTGTCCGGCAACAAATAACCTTCGAGGGACAACAAATGCAAATTTAGCGTTTCAATAAATCCGGGATCGTGACACAATGCAAAAAACAAGCTATCATTAATCGATAATTTTTTTGCCAGGTGCCTGGATATTTGTTTTACTGTCCATCCTTCGAGCAATCGAACGGATATTTGGTTTTCTTTCACATCTCGTAAAAAATGTATAAGCTGATATTCATTAAGCGTCAGGGGAACCGTGTAGTGACCGGCCCTTAGTTTTTTTTCATATCCTAAAGATTGAGCCCAGAATATAAATGACTCCTTACTTCCAATGGCTTTTTTAGCTAACAAACTATCGGCGATTTGTGCGAGCCCCGCCCCTTTGGGAAATATGACTTCAACGGTTTTGGGGTACGAATCATTTCTGCTGCTATCGGTTGAGAAATAATTAAGCACATCCATCAACAAGACCGGTAACAGGAAAACCAGTATTATTATTGATTTTTGAATACCTGTCAAGGCCTGGATACGTTGTCGAAATGTAGCTGTCATTCTGGATCCAGCCCCGAAGTTTCGCGCTCCAGCCGCCGGGATTCGTCGATAACCCTTTCGAACAGCCTGCGGATGGCCTCATTGCTCAGGGGACCGCGATTTACGGATTGCACCTGGGCTATTACATCTTCTTCCCGTGAAGGGACATATACCGGTAAATTATGACGTCTTTTAATATGGCCAATTTGCATGGCCAAATTTGCCCTGCGGTTAAATAATTTTACAAGTTCATCGTCAAGGGCGTCAATCTTTTCACGAAAGGGTATGATTTCTGAAAGAATATTTTTATTGTTTGGCATATTAAAGAGAAATTATTTTTACTAGTTGCAGTTCATTCGGGGACAAATATAACTGACAAGATTTAAATATAAATGACTCTCTTTTGCATCGCAATTAATTAATCCCGTGATAATAAAATAAATATTGTACGAAAAGCACCCTATAGAGTTATTATCGAAGGAAAATTAAAATTCATTATATTCCCTTCATTAATTCTACACGGAATAAATCAGGGGCTTTTTTTATGATATTCTTTTATCAATCGAATTATTTCCAGGGATGGATATGATACGATATTCACCGGAATTTTTTGAATCCAGGTTTTTAGTTTTGATGTCTTTCCATACAAAACAACGCGTATCAGGTATTCCCCATCGGATCCGGGAAAAACATATCGTACGTTTTTATTTGTTTGGACTTTTAACCGTTGGTCATGGGAAAAAAGTACCAGGTCAAAAGCATCAAAACGCATGGCAAATTTAAAATAGCTTTGCAGGGCGCCATGGAACATCAGGATGTTAAAACCACTCCTGTCCATCCGACCGTATTTCTCTTTAAAACGCTTGTCCCTGTATAAAAAGTCTTGTGGCGGTTTTTT
Source organism: uncultured Calditrichaceae bacterium (assembly GCA_964456445.1). Taxonomy (GTDB): domain Bacteria; phylum Calditrichota; class Calditrichia; order Calditrichales; family J004; genus CAYWBI01. The sequence continues at coordinate 9,026 of CAYWBI010000039.1, read as the reverse complement.
ACCATGATAAACATTTTTTGAAAACCAGGATAAAATATTTATCGCCGGGCGACTCAGCTTATAGCTGTCATCTACACAAGCGGTGCAATTTTTCAGATAGTAGTTTGTGCCTAACAGGGTAATACGTTTATTATCTATTCTGTTGTTAAAAAACCGGGGGCCATCCATTAGTTCCTGTTCACCAGGGGCATATAGATCCGGTTTAATAAATGCAATGCCCTTAAGCATGGTATCATTTAGGAGTGAATCCGGATAAGAATTAAGAATATCGCCACCCGCAACCACAATGGTTTTCATTGCCTTTTTGCGGTATTTATCGATCAGGGGGATAAGATTGTCCATCCCGCCAAGCGATGGATCGCCACAACCACAATTCTCCAAATTACCATTAATATTGGCAAAGTATAAAAGCTGAACACGCGCCCAGCGAGGATCAGGCTCATCGCCGGTATGATATCCATCCAGTCTGTTTTGCCCAAAAGTAAATCCGGCAAGAAGGAGCAAACAGGTTAAGACAAATGTGGGTTTCATGTTTTTTGGACGATTTGATCCCGGCGTTGCCCTGTTGATATATAGCTGACAGGGATGCCCAGGTAGTCTTCAATAAATGAAATATAGTTTTTAAGCGCCTGCGGGAACTGCTCATACGACACCAAAGAACCCGGATTATCATCCCAACCATTAAGAGTTTCATACACGGGCATAACGCTTTCAAAACCGCTGTTTAATGCAGGCACGTGCGAAATAATTTCATTATCCTGTTTATAGGCGGTACAAAGTTTAATTTCCTTCATCCCACTTAGTACATCCACTTTGGTTAGCGCAATTGCCGTCAGGCCGTTGACATCCACGGCATATTTAAGGGCAACAAGGTCCAGCCATCCACAGCGTCTAGGGCGTCCTGTAGTCGCGCCGAATTCTGCACCACGTTTTCTAAGCAATTCTCCGGTGGCGTCTTTTAGTTCAGTAGGAAAAGGGCCGTTTCCTACACGTGTAAGATACGCCTTTGCCACGCCATATATTCGGGCGGGCTGTACGCCGATACCTGTACCAATAAAAGCGCCACCTGCCACGGGGTGGGAAGAGGTTACGAATGGATAAGAACCAAAATCGATATCGAGCATAGCGCCCTGGGCCCCTTCCAATAAAATATGCCGGCCTGTATCTTTAAACTTGTTTATTACGGGGATTGTTTGTTTTATAAATGGTTTTAAAATACGTGCATATCTGCGGGCGGTAACCAATGTTTCTTCTACATCTTCCGGGTCCTGATTGTAATAAGTTGTAAACAAATGATTTTTTAACTGCAAGTTCCCGCGCAGCCGGGTTTCCAGTAATTTTTCATCGAGCAAATCAATGGCCCGGATGCCAATGCGATTGTACTTGTCGGCGTATGCCGGCCCGATACCCCGGCCTGTAGTGCCTATGGATTTTGATTTATTAAAATTTTCGGAACAACTGTCTAATTTTTTGTGATATGGAAAAATAATGTGTGTACGTGGGGATATCAACAATCGTCCGCTGGGATCGATACCGGCCCCGGCCAGCATATTCAACTCATCTTCAAAGGCCATGGGGTCCAGAACCACGCCTGCCCCAATAATACAGGTAACCTTCTCCCTTAAAATCCCACCCGGGATCAGGTGCATTACAAATTTGCGTTCCCCAATATAAACGGTATGTCCGGCATTGGCGCCACCTTGATATCGAATGACCATATCGGCATGGGCGCTGAGCACATCAATGCACTTACCCTTTCCTTCATCGCCCCACTGGGCGCCTACAATAATATCTATGGACATATTTTTCCTCAAAAAAAAACTCCGGTCTGTTTAGAACCGGAGTTTAAAATTAAAAAACTTAATTTACAAGAGATTTATGGCTTCATCCAACGAACCGGATATTTCAAATACCGTTATCAATTTTGTTATCTTTAGCAAGTTCATGATCCGGTCGGACACATGTACCAGAACCATTTTCCCATTGTTGTTTTTTAGGGTGGTCGCCGCACCGATCAGGATGCCCAACCCGGAACTGTTCATCCATTCCGTTTTGTCAAGATCGATGACAAATCTATTTTTCCCTTTGTCAATCAAATCGTTTATTGCATCATTTATCTGACCTGCTTCCGGGCCACCCATAATTTTCCCACTTAAAGCAAGAATGGTAGCCGGACCGTTATCCGATATTTCCAATATCCCCATATCAATTGTTTCCTAAAGTTTATTGAAATAAAACCAATGGCTGCTCAATCGGTTCTTAAGCCTTTTTTGTTTTCCAGTCCACAACAATAGGGCTGGCAATAAAAATGGACGAATATGTACCAACAATGATGCCGATAATCAATGCCAGGGCAAAGGTCCTTAACACTTCTCCACCAAAGAAATAGAGAACAACCACAACAAAGAGCGTTGTTAAAGATGTAATCACCGTACGGGAAAGTGTTTCGTTAATACTGCGGTTTACCGGTTCTGTAATATCCCGGGCATTTTTCCCCATTGTCCGTAAATTTTCGCGGATACGGTCATAAACCACGATCGTATCATTTAGGGAATACCCTACAATGGTCAATACAGCGGCAATAATCGGCGCGGATATCTCTATGTTAAAAACAGAAAATATCCCCATGGTTATTGTAACATCATGTACCAGCGCAATAATTGCGCCAACTGAAAACTTGAGTTCAAAACGCCACATGATGTAAAACAAAATCAAAACCATTGCCCAAAAAATAGCAAGCATCGCTTCTATAATTAATTCATGCCCTACCTTTGGCCCTACTTTCTCGATCCGTTCAACCTTATATGGGTTGTCGGGCATCGCTTTGTTCAGGGCAGCTTTTATACCCGATGAAACTTCTTCTATCGGATGCTCGACACCTGCACGTATGGCCACTTCATTTGGCGCTCCAAAATGTTTCAGTTCAACCTCCGCATAACCGGCGTTTTGCAATACCTGCCGCAAAGGTTGAATTTCAATGTCTTTTTGAAATTTCATTTGGATAAATGTACCACCGGTAAAATCTATGTTGTACCGCGGGCCTCCGTGGAGGATAAGCGAAATAATCGAAATCAGGATCAGCGTACCGCTAAAAAAATATCCCATTTTTCGTTTGGAAACGATATTATAATGTACATCATTAAAGAACTGCATGGATTTATTGACTCCTTAAATTCAGAAAGCAGACTATATACTTAATTTTTTAACAGGACGGGCCCCAAGATAGTAATTAAAAATTACGCGGGTAACCACAATGGCCGTAAACATACTGGCCACAATACCAATCATCATAGTAACGGCAAAACCTTTTATCGGGCCGGAACCATAGGTATAAAGCACCAAACCGGCGATAAAAGTTGTAACGTTTGCATCCAAAATGGTAACAAAGGCTTTTGCATAGCCCTGATCCAGTGAAGCGCGTATTGTTTTACCCCGTCTCAGCTCTTCCCGGATACGTTCGAATATCAGCACATTGGCATCAACGGCCATACCGATGGTCAGGATTATACCTGCAATCCCCGGCAAGGTAAGAGTTGCACCAAGCGAGGCCATTACCGCCAGGATGAACAAGATATTCAGAAACAATGCAGAGTCTGCAATTACGCCCGCAAAACGATAATAAAACATCATAAATATCATGACCACTACCAGACCGATAAGCGCCGAATAGCTCCCGGCCATAATTGAATCGTGCCCTAAGGATGGCCCAACGGTACGTTCTTCAATTATCTTCACAGGCGCCGGTAACGCCCCTGCTTTAAGCACAATACTTAAATCCTTGGCGTCATCAAAGGTGTCCAAACCGGTTATCCGCGCACGCCCGTTTGCAATTTTTGTTTGCAATGTCGGCGCCAAAACAACACGGTTATCAAGAATAATTGCCAACCGTTTTTTAATATTTGCACCGGTTACACGTGCAAACAAACGGGCGCCATCATCATTAAAGGTTAGTGACGATTCATATTTACCCATGGATGAAGGATCATTGGGGCTACCGGCTTGTGGCCGTGCATCTACAATGGATTCACCCCCAAGTTCAGATTTTTTGTTAACAAGATAAACCGGTGTGTATTGTCCGTTACCCTGTTTTTTGCTGCCCCATAAAAATTCGGCATTTCCACCTTCTTCGGCAATAATCTTTTTTATGTCTGCCAAAGCAAGGATTTGTTTGAATTTTTCTTCCTTGTCCGATGGCACAAGGATGGTGCTTGGATCATATGGGGACTGGAAAAAAATATTTTCTTCAAAGATAGAATCCTTGACTTTTGCGACCCCTTTACTGGTATCCGAGTTACTGGAATCGTTTACACTAAAAAGTTCTTCCAATGAAGTTGAAGAGGTATCTTTCGGTGATTTTTCCGTTTTGCTGCTATCACCCGGTTGGATACGGGATTGAATATATTTATTGATCCGGTCCGCAACCCGGTCGGCAATTTCACGGTTCTTTAAAAGCTTAAATTCCAATAAGGCTGTTTTGCCAATGATGCCCCGAACACGTTCCGGATCGGAAACACCGGCAAGCTCAACAATAATCCGGCTGTTTCCCTGCTTTTGAATTGTCGGTTCGGCCACACCAAACTGATCGATACGGTTGCGTAAAATATCAAGCGAACGATCAACCGCCTCGGTCGATTGCTTATCGAGATAATCGATGACATCCGATTCGGTGCGCCGTTCGGCATTACCATAATATCGGGCAATGTTCATATTTTTCTCTTTAAGCTTACCGTTGAATACAGAGATAAAGTTTTCATCGCTTTTACTGACAATTTTAGACGTTTCTTTAAGGGCGTCTAAAAACTCCTTGTTTTTATTTCGCGCCAGTTTGTTTAAAAGTTCCTTCACATCCACTTCTAAAAGTACGTGCATACCACCCTGCAAATCCAATCCTAAACTGATGGCTTTACTTTTTAGATTGACCAGGGACTGAGGATCATCTTTTTTCAGCGCAGCTTCCTCGGCGTCGGACATCATGCTTATTTTAATTGTTGGAATGAGTAAATACACGGCCAAAAGGACGGCAAGAACTATAAAAACAACGCGCGTCGTCATATTCGTTTTCATTAACGAAGGTTCCTCCAGGGATGTTTTATAATGTTTGGTTGAATTAATTATTTAGCACTCACATGGATTATTTCAGTGGCATCATTGCCATCCAAAGAGTTTAACAAAAGATGACAAATTTAGGAGGGATGATTTTTAAAGTCAAACATATTTTAGGCGCCGGCTGGAAGCGGTTCAATTACCGCCTATCTGTTGGTCATGCCTGATTAATTGTAAAAATTCATCTTTGTTCAATATGGGCACATTCAACTTCTTTGCTTTAATTAATTTTGACCCCGGTTTTTCCCCGGCCAAAACATAGCTGGTATTTTTTGATACCGATGACACTACTTTGCCGCCATTGTTTTCAATCAATTTTGAAGCTTCGCCGCGTGTCATCTCCATTAAACTGCCGGTTAATACAAAACTTAAACCGGAAAATACTTTTTTGTCGCTATCGGTGAATTCCTTATCCACCGTATTTAGACCGGCGTTTTTTAAATCTTGATAAATGCGCATATTGTCTGCATCTTTTTGGAACGATTTGATACTTTCGACCATTTTCCCGCCCAGCCCGTCAATAGTGAGCAATTCTGCCTCAGATGCCTGCCATAATTTGTCGATACTCACTAAACTCTTAATGATGGCCTTGGATGCGGTGAGCCCTATAAACGGGATGCCTAGTGCAAAAAGCAATCGGTAAGCTTCCTTGCTTTTACTTGCCTCGATACCTGCCAATACATTCGCAGCGCTTTTATCGCCCATCCGCTCCAACCCGGATAATGTATCATGGTTTAAATGGTACAAGTCGCTTATATTCCGGATCAGCTTATTTTGCACCAAAGTATCGATAAGTGCGCTGCCCAATCCGCTGATGTCCATCGCACCCCGGGATGCAAAATGTTCTATCCGTCGTTTAATCTGTTCGGGACATTGAACATTTGGACAACGTAAGGCAGCTTCGCCCATGCCCTGTACAAGGCTTGTCCCGCAAGACGGACAATTTGCCGGGGTGTTTGTTGGCAAGCTGTCTTTTGGGCGTTTAGTGAGAATAACCTCGACCACCTTCGGGATTATGTCACCGCCCTTTTCTATAAAAACATGGTCATTGACCCGGATATCTTTTCTACGGATTTCATCCATGTTATGCAAAGTTGCGCGCGAAACGGTCGTTCCGGCAAGAAGGACCGGTTCCAGCTCGGCGACCGGCGTAACGGCGCCCGTACGCCCTACCTGCCAGGTGATGTCATTGATACGTGTTTCTTCCCGCAGCGCCTTAAACTTGAACGCAATGGCCCAACGCGGGCTTTTAGCCGTACTGCCGAGTGTTTTTTGCTGGGCAAGGTCATTAACCTTTACAACAACACCATCAATATCATAGGACAGACCGTTGCGTTTTTCCGCCCATTCATCCACAAAGGCAATCACACCCTCAATGGAATTTAAATGACGAATGTTTGGATTGACCGCAAAACCCATTTTTTTTAGCATTTGCAGATGCGCCCACTGGCTTTCACCAAAAACTTCAGGCTTGTCTGCCAACAGGGTATAGCAGAACATGCGCAATCCGCGGGTAGCAACCACTTTTGGGTCCTGAATTTTTAAACTGCCGGCAGCGACATTGCGCGGGTTCATATAAAGCGGATCGCCCTGCTCTGCCCGCTGAGCGTTTATTTTATCGAAATTCGGGCGTGGCAGATATACTTCGCCGCGAACTTCAAATGAAGCGGGCGTACCTTCCACCGGGCGGATATTTAACGGTATGCTTCTGATGGTACGCAGATTATTGCTGATGTCATCACCCTGTACGCCGTCGCCACGTGTCGCTCCGCGTACAAAACGACCGTTTTCATAGATCAGGCTAATGGCCAGGCCATCGATTTTCAGCTCGGTAACATAGCTATAGGGCACATCCAATGCCGCCCGGACGCGTTTATCAAACTCACGGAAATCCTGCTCGTTATAGGTGTTGCTCAGCGACAGCATGGGATAGCGGTGTGTCACCGTACCGAATGCGTTCGTTGGCTGCCCCGAAACCCGCTGGCTTGGCGAGTCTGGCGTTATTATTTCCGGATGAGCCTCTTCAAGCCGGAGCAGTTCAGACATAAGCGCGTCATAATCAAAATCCGAAACAGAAGGATCGGCCAGAACATAGTAGCGGTAATCATGTTCCCTAATGGCGGAACGTAAGACCTGAGCACGTTCTTTAAAATCCATAAAGCCCCCGGTTTATACGAAACAAAGTCAATTTATCTTCACATAAAATTTAGCGCCGAAACCCGGCTGCAATGGTTGGTTTTATATGTAAGATTTGCTAAAATAAGATAATTGTAAAAACAGATGTTGAAAAAATGCATTTAGAATATAAAACAGTTCAAATTTATCTTTCGCCGGTCTTGATATTCGCGCTGTCTATTTTAATAAATGGCTGTACAAACCCCTTCAATACCCGTTCGATAGAAACACCCGATGCAGGTGCATCGATTGATATTTATGAAGACCCGGGGCGCCCGGAGAATGTTCTTCTAAATTTGCCCCGTTCCATTGAGCAGGCAAATATTGAGCGTTATTTAAGAAATTTTTCATCTTTTGACGGCACGGACGGCAAAAGGTACAAATTTATCGGCGACGCAGGATTTAATCAACAGCTTGTACAAGGTTGGGGGTATGCCGATGAGCGGAACTATTTTGAACATATCATTTTTCCTGCGGACAAGGCTGCCCCACAACTACGTTTTAGCTATCTCGATTCCATCCCCACCTTGCAAGCAATAAATGTTAACGCTTTTGATGATTCTGTCCAAACCGACTTTTTTCGTTATGAGCTGAGTGTGCAATATCGTGACAGCATACAAATTTACAGGGGCCGCAGCCAGTTCCGCTTATACCGTAATCGAAATTCCGCCGGTGAAGAGTGGTTAATCTATCTTTGGACGGACCAGGCTGACCCAAATAAAAACTGGCCTTCATGGACTGCGCTAAAAGTGGCCAACCGCTGATGGGAAAATACATGCAAAAAATATTTTTTGCCCTTATTGTGCTATTCTTCTTCCCTGCATGCAATCCGTTTGCACCGGCACTTTCTGACGCCGATCAACCCGTATCGCAAATCCTTACCGAACAGAAAACACCACAGGATGTAATGACCAACTTTGCTTATGCTTATAATTTTAAGGATTCCCTTGTATATAGCGACTTATTGGACAGTTCGTTTATATTTGTCTCAAAAAATTATGCCACGGACCCTGTTACGGATATTATTTGGGGCCGGGATACGGATTTAAAAACGACCGTTGGATTGTTCCGTCATTTCCAAACTCTTAGCCTTATTTGGGGAGGCACCATCCGGCAGGCTTATTTAACGACCGATAGCAATTCAGTGGAGCTTAAACAGGTTTTTCAGCTGACCCTTGACGGTGGGCGGGAAATACCGACCCTTAACGGTGAGGCCTTGTTCATTTTAAGACGCTCCTCGGGCGGTATATGGCGGATTAACCGTTGGGACGATCTTTCGACTTATTAGTATGTTGTATGCAATAAGTGCCGATAAATATATAGTTGGATTAAAAACATAAAATAGACTTCAAAATATGAAAGAAAAATATTCAAGTTTTATTAGTGAACATACAGCTGAATATGTATTAATTCCACAATTGACTGACATTTTGAAACAAAAGTTTGAAGTAGTAATTCCAATTTATCCTTGGATGACAAGAGAAGGAAATAATCTTTCAAAATCTCTTCACCAACAAGATAAATTTAGAATGGTTGGATTTTACCCTAAACGACCTAAAATTGGTCTTAAAAACCATAAAATGGCTATCAAAATTAATGATGAATTTTTGGACGGAGCGAAAGAAGCATCAAAGATTAATATCCCAATGTTAGCCGGATGTCCCCTAGCAAGAAATTTATTGGAACTGAATAATGATGTAAAATGTATTTGGATAAAGTTGACTGATAAGACAAGAAATATTTATGAC
>CAYWBI010000038.1:0-25599 GCA_964456445.1 uncultured Calditrichaceae bacterium | reverse complement strand
ACCCCCAACCTTCTGATCCGTAGTCAGACGCTCTATCCAATTGAGCTACGGGCGCGTTCAAAAGAGTTTTTAATATAATGCTTAAAAAATATTAACGCAAGATACGAATAATATTATTTTATCACCCGAACATTCACTGCCTTATCGCCCTTCATATCGGACCGCATGTCAAATTTCACTTTTTGACCTTCAAGAAGCCGTTTATCCGCAACCGTTGGATGCAGATCGGCAACGTTTACAAAAAGTTCGTCGTCATCGTCCGTGACAATAAAGCCAAAACCTTTTTGACTGTCCCACATTTTTACTTTACCTGTTTGCATATTACCACAACCTATATCTGTTTTTTTGGTTTAATGAATCTTTATATAATTTAAAAAATTGTTCCATGCGCTGCCAATGTACTTGTTTTTTTTCAGACGGTATCCGCCTTAAATATTTGTAAGCCTGCGAATATTTTCCATCGACGTAAGCCTGATAAACTTCCAGCAACGCCGGAGAAAAAGATTTTTTGTCAAAAGACCTGGCGGCACGGTCCATCCATTCCCTGGCCTTTCCGAATTTTTTTTTCCGTGCATAATAAAAGGCGAAGTCTTGCATTCTGGCTACTTCACGCATTGGGATCTGTGCCGGATATGTTAAAGCTTTTTGACCATAGTCCAGCCACTTTGCGCTATCTTTTTTTAGCAAATAATATTGTGAAAGCAAAGATAGATAATCATGCCAGAACCAGCGTTTTTTAAGTGTATCATAAATCGAGAATGAATACTTCGATAATTTTATACGCTGATATAAACCGGAGGTGTCCTTTCTGTTCAGTCCATTTGCCAGAGGCATAAACCACATCTGTTTATTTATAAGCAATCGGCGATGATCCAGTTTTCTAATTGTAATGGAATCTAAATCGGCGCGGTGCAAAATTGTATCAATTTTATTGGAGGCTTGTTTGAGTTTTCCCTGAGTAATAAACCGGTCAACAGACGCCAAATCCGGCGGTTCGGGTGAACCGCTACATCCAATAAAAATGATTATACAAACAAAAATGGTTTTCATGACACATTGCGCAGAAGCATATTAAAAGCCGGAACCAACAATATAATCGCCACAATTTTATTAAAGGTCAACTCATTCATACGTTGGTTGAACATCTTCCCTAAAAATAGTCCAACCAGCATTGCAATTAGAAACAAACCCAATTGCAAACCGGTTATTTCCCAGGGAATTTCAAAATAAAAATACACCGCAAGTCGCCAGACCGCCGCGAAGGCAAAAATGGCGATCAAAGAATCACGAAATATTTTTTTATCAAAACTAAATTTAAAATAACTGACCAATAAAGGGCCGGAAATGCCTGTAAGTCCACCGAGAAAACCCGAAAACAAGGCCACGAAACTGCCCCAATGGGTTTTATATTTTGCATGGCTTGTACCGGTATTTTTATTAAAGAAGATGAATACGGCAAAAACGAGCAGGATACCGCCAATAAGAATGAAAAGGAAGGAAGATGGAATAGTTACCATCAGGCTGGCCCCTAAATAAATACCCGCATTTAAAAAGAGCATCACCGGTATAATGAAATGCCAATTTACCTTTTTATAGATTGTGGCCAGCAGGATCAATCCCGCAATCGAATCAAACAATGTGGACAGGACAATGGCCTGCTTGGGGTTGAACAAGATTGAAAAGATCGGAATCATAATCAAAGCGGGCCCAAATCCCGTGGCTGATTTCACAAAATATGCAAACAGGACAGTCACAACGGCAAAAAATAAGGTTAATTCCACGTAATATATCCTGGGAAGAGAGTTAACTCATTTTATCTTTGATAAATGCCTTCACGTAAGGGATTGCTTCGGTTTCTTCCAGAGATGTCAATAATTGCCGTAAACGCATCGACTTAACATAATCTTCCTTTGAGAGCAATTTTTCTTCTTTTCGTGTGCCGGATTCGCGCAGGTTATAGGCCGGCCACAGTCGTTTTTCTGCACACTTTTGGGAAAGGATTAAATCCATATTGCCCGTTCCTTTAAATTCCTGAAAAATGATATCGTCCATCCGGCTGCCGGTATCCACCAAAATAGACGCGATGATGGTCATGGAACCGCCATCTTCCAGATTACGTGCTGCGCCAAAAAATTTACGTGGTAGATCAAGCGCATTCACCGCAAGGCCACCGCTTAGTGTGCGGCCATTTGAATTTGCCGTTTTGTTGAACGCACGTCCCATCCGTGTAAGAGAATCCATCAGTATCACTATGTCATACCCCGCTTCGGCTTCGCGCATGCCAACCTGCATAATAAGTTGGGTCAGACGGATATGTCTTTCCACCTCTTCGTCAGACGAAGATGCAACCACCTGGGCGGCAGGTATGGAGCGCTGGAAATCGGTAACTTCTTCCGGTCGTTCGTCCACAAGTAAAATAATCACCTTAACATCCGGATGATTTTGTGTAATCGCTTTTGCGATATGTTTTAAAACCGTTGTTTTCCCGGCCTTGGGTGGGGAAACAACCAAACCGCGCTGGCCTCTTCCAATGGGGACAAGCAAATTAAGAATTTTGCCGTTTAAGTCTTTATCATTCAAACATAAATTTAATTGTTCGGTAGGGTTTATTGTCGTCTGGCTTCTAAACTGAAAAATATTATTGTATTCTTCAAGTGTATGTCCATTAATTTTTTCAACTTTTAACAATTGTTGTTTCTGCCCTTTTTTTTGTCCTTCTTTTACAATGCCTTCTACGTGCGCCCCTTCTCTAAGATGAAATTTACGTATAATGGTAAGTGGCACATAGGTATCGCCATCCGAAGGTCTGAAATTTTGCTCAATCTGTCGTAAAAAGCCAAAGCCTTTATCGAGTATTTCTAAATATCCTTTACAAGTAGTCATCATTCTCTTTCTATATCAGCCATTTTCCGTTTTTTATTATTTGTTTTTCATCCAACCACATATCCGGTTTTGTCACAACCCCATCGCAATGGATTGACACGTTGTTTGTGCCCCCCATGCCAATATTGTTCCCAAAGGCAATATGTATTGTGCCAAAGACTTTTTCATCTTCTAAAATATTTCCTGTAATAATGGCGGCTTCATTGCTGCCGACGCCAAGCTCGGCCACTTTAAAGGCGGGGGCACCATATTCAGCCAGCATCTTTTCAAACTGATCGGCCTCTTGCCCTCCGCTGAATTTTATGGCGGAACCATTCTCAATATCGATTATAATCGGGTTCTTAAGCTTGCCGATACCCGCTATCGATGCATCCACAACAAGCCGCCCCGAGGTTTTGCCTTCGTCGGGCGCCATAAAAGCTTCCCCACTGGGTAAGTTGCCCCCTTTGCCCTTCTCAAGGATCAGACCGGTTGAGGCGATGGCGGAGAATTGTTGAATAGGGAGCTTAAGATCGGTACCTATTTGTGTAGTAATATGGGCGATACTTGCGTTATCGAGCAGTTTTTTCATTTTTATAGTCCGCTCGGCAATTTTATTATAATCCGCCTGAAGCGTACGTAAAAACACATCTTTGCTTATACCGGGCAAGGTGGCGACGCGTGTTCCGGTTTTGCATGCCTCACGCCGTGCATCTGTATGGGTAAGCGACATCTTTGTCGGACAGAGCACAACATCATACAGGGACATTAATTGGGCAACCGGCGCAGGAGGTTCCTCACCATTTACCCTGGCCGGGCGCATGGTAACGAGTTGTGCACTTTTCCCATATATTTGCGCTGCTTTATATAAGGCCAGGCCTACGTCCATCGTGCCATCGTCCGTAACGACTAAGACGGTTTCACTTTTTTTAAGCGCCATGCAGTCCAGCAAAGCTGAACGGACGGCTTTTTCCATGGTAAATGCCATAAGATCCTATCCATAATTAAATCTAGCTTATTTTAATAAATTGGTAAAAAATTGTACCTGAAGGAAAACTATCATAAAAAAATCTCAAAAGTTGGGCGCCTGTCCTTCTCAAAATATATCTGTGTTATGGATGGCTGCCATGAAAATCATTCTTTGTGTCTTTGTCTTGTATAGAGCAGGCAAAAATACACATAAACTTGAATGTTATAAAAAAGGCGTCAATGAAAAATCAAAAAATCCAATGACAAAGAATCATTGCAACAAAAGAATCGGCCGGTTTTTACTTACCGGTAGAATAACATCAAAAATTGCCAAGAATGGAATGAGGTTAAAATAACATTTCGGCATTTAATAAATGCCGAAATGTTAAAATCATAATCGCCTTGGGCACCGTACATCATAAAGTGCAACAAAAAAAGTTTTGCGCTACAAAACCCTTCTCTTTCTAACATTAATAAGAAAAATGCAAGTGACCATATATAATTCGTAAGAAATCAATCCGTTCAGGATTTGCTTAACTCTTTATCCGCTTTTTCCATTGCTTTTACCCGATCGCTATCGGCCTTAAGCATTTCCTTCGAATTTTTTTTCCAGGCTTTTAGAACTTCTTTTTCTTGTTTAAGCCTTAATTTTTTTGCCAGTTCAAAGGCCTCATCACGTGTCCGCTTTTTGGAAATGTAAAATTTGGCAGACTGCGCCTGTCCATTCATGCTCCATGTAGCTTGAAAATAATGTACAAGCCGTCCGCGAATGGTGGTTTTTACCTCATTTACACCAACCAAACCGCTTTTATTGTTCTTGGGAGCTGTATTATACAAAGGTTTCCGACGTGGATTACGCCCCTGGCGTTTATATTGGTCTGCAATCTTTTGATGTGTTTCCTGATACACAACCGCTTTTTTCAAAGCTACATCTTTTCCGCCACTTTTTTTGTCGCTAAAAAGTTTTGCAAAAAAGACGCCTCCGTTTGCATATACACGGACATACCATCCATGTGTATGTATGGAATCAATACGACTTATTCCAGGCCGTGTGCTATTTCTCTTCCCCATGTTCCCCCCTCAGAGAATAATGATTATTTGTTAATTTAATTAAGTTAAAACCATATTCAGACGATCGTTTGTTAGACGAACCATAGCAAGAATAGTTTCATCAGCGCTATAGCGTATGCAGATATTACGGTCACTTTGCAAAAACACCCTAATTTAATAAAAAAATCAATGGATGCAATATAAGTTTGCCATATTTACATAAGTTTAAAATATATCCGTTACAAGAAGATCACAATAAAATGGAGAATCAATGAATTCCGTCCCTGGACAAATTTGGAACCTGATGACTATGATGTACCGTGCCCATCCCTGGCATGGCATCGACGCCGGTGAGGAATCACCCAAAATAGTTAATGCGTATATTGAAATGACGCCCACCGATACGGTAAAATACGAACTGGACAAATCTTCCGGTCTGTTAAAAGTTGACCGGCCACAGAAATATTCATCCATGCCGCCCATGCTCTATGGACTGATCCCCAGAACCTATTGCGGGAGCCGCATTGCCCAATATTGCAACGAACATACAAACCGGACAGATATTGTCGGGGACAATGACCCATTGGATATCTGCATCCTTACAGAGCGGCCAATAAATAACAGCAATATTCTAATCCCCGCAGTGGTAATTGGGGGATTCCGCATGATCGACAATGACGAAGCGGACGATAAAATCATTGCCTATATGAAAGATGACCTGGTGTATAGTGAATGGCAGCATATTGCAGATGTACCGGTAAAGTTGATCGAACGGCTAAAACATTACTTTTTGACTTACAAAGACATCCCGGGCAAAGAAAAACATATTTGCGAAATAACGCATATTTATGATAAAGAAGAGGCTTATGAGGTAATTAAGCGTAGCCAGGCGGACTATAAAGAAAAATTCACGGGTTAAGTACCGGACGGGCATTCACCCGCCCTTATATTTTACCTTAACGCCTTTCTTCCCGAGAAACCCTGCTATTCGCGTTCGATGATCGCCCTGGATCTCAACCGTGCCGTTTTTAACACTGCCCCCACATCCACATAGTTGTTGCAGGTCCTTTTTTAATGCTTTCAAATCTGTATCCAAACCTGATATAACGGTAACGTTTTTCCCCTTACGTCCTTTACGATCGCATTCAATATATGCGTTTTGCCCATTGATCGATCTTGAAGCATGATTTTCTTCCTGCGGATTTTCCCGTTCGGGATTTGTTGAAAATACGAGTACAGAGTTTTTATTTGCTGACATTTTTTTCATCTTCGTGTATGATATCCTCGAGACGCAGAGGAAGATGTTTTTTTATCCAGTTTACATATTCACCATCATAGCCTGCTTTTTTTTGCAAACGCTTAATTGTTGTTGCCATGGTTTTTATCTGGCCAAAACCGGGTTTTGGTGTAAACTTAATAATTTCCTCTATCCGGGCCACCTGACCCGCAACCGGGGTGTTTATTTCAATTTCATCCCGCTTATCTTCATTTGATAAGCCCAGAAATTCGGTTGCAACGGATTCAGACACTTGCCTTGCATTGGATAAAGATTCTTTAATGTTACCCTTCCCAATGATTGCATTTCCCAAAACAAAAATATTATTGCCAATACACTTCATTTTACCTGACGCCTTATCGACCGGCTGCATATACTCTCCATTGGCATTTAGCCCCTTAACAGGCTCGGGAATGCTGCCAATTGAAGAAATAACTAAATTTGCTTTTACAATGACTTCTTCTTGTGTTGGCTGAATCGCCCCGTCAACGATCCGGTTTATACCGAACACAAGCCCATCAAGATGATCTCCATTGCTCAGTGCCCGGATTGGAGAATGACACTCAATTACATCGAAAAGATATTTTTCTTTTACCTTTGCTAAAATTTTACGCCGCACGGCATAGGTTTTTTCCCAATTTTCGATGGTATTAATTTGCGGATTTGCAGAAAGCGGCATATCTATTATTCTTCTGCGATAAAAGATAGAACAGCCTTTAATATTCAACTGCTCAATATTCAACCCAAGAGACTCTGCGGCTTTTGGCAACCCTAGCCTCTCTATCGATAAGGCGTCCAATGATTTTCCGAATTTAGCAATGGCTTTTTGAAATATTTCGATCATGACAATTTTTGCCACGTCGATTGAAGCCAATCCCCCGCCGACAATTATGGTTTCATCATCAACAGAATAATTTTCCGCATGGTATTTCGGGTCATCTTTTTGGTTAAACCACTGTACAAACGGATTTTGATAATAAAGTCCCTTGCCGATGTATTTATCGATACCTTCCACGGGGAGGGGCCTGTCCAGCCAGGCCCCCGTGGCCAGCAAAATTGAACTTACCCCCCAACATGTACAGATTTCATCAAAATCAATATCGCGGCCAAGTTTGCATAACGGTACATAATGTATATGCGGATGGGTTAATTTTTCATCGATGCTGCGCTCATGTTTATCCCGCAATTTTACATGCCATTTCGGGAGCCCATACTCAATTTTCCCATAAGGCAATGCATTTTGCTCAAACAAGATAACTTCCGCGCCATGATCCGCCATGATAGCAGCAGCTTCCGAACCCGCAACCGCCCCTCCAAATACAGCAATCCAATGATTTTTCAATTAATCCTCCAACAAAATGTACAATAATACCCAAAAAGAATTTTTGGTTTACGAGTGAATGGTTTTAATGTAATGACTCATCATAAATGCCGCAAACTTTAGCATAAATCATTTTGATTTTACATCGCTTTTGTTCGCTCACCCGTATTGATGGATTTTAAAAACACCGATTTCCATTAAAAAGTAATTTTAATTAATTTAACATTACCGTACGGTTTAATATTGGGAGATAACTCCGGCGCCTTCATGAATAACCCCGGGATTTATCCCGGGGACAAACGATCCTGGCGATTAGCCCGGGCTTTAGCCCGTGAAGTGGTTGGGCTAAAGCCCCATTCGTTGCGTTGCCCGCTTTCCTCCCCGCCCTAAAGGACGGGGTTAGTGTACTGAAAAAGCAAAAAAATGCGGATCGGCAGGCGGCTACAGGCTCACTCCTTATATGGAAGAACAGAGGAACTTATTTCCATGAAAAAAGAAAATATTCTATTGTTTTTTTATGGAGTTATGTGGAAATGTCAAGGATTTTTAATTTAAACTGGACAGGAATATTAATTTAATATTTTTAATCACTACATAAGATGATAGCGAATAAATGAAACAAATTGCATATATAAGCGCAATCTGGTTAAAACCAAAACAACGGGCCGCGGATGCAGGCGGTTAACCGTGCGAGTTTAATTGCCGCACAGGGGCTGGAAGGCAACGCCAACCAGGGGGGCAAACGTCAGGTTACGCTTATCGAGTCGGAAATCTGGAGCTGGCTTATGGACGAAATGGGGGCAAATTTGCCAGCGGTTACCCGACGGGCAAACCTGATGCTAACAGGAATATCCTTAAATGAGAGTAAGGGGAAAATCTTACAAATCGGCAGCTGCCAAATCCGTATTATGGGTGAAACAAAGCCCTGTAAACGGATGGAGCAGGCTTTGACCGGTCTTAGAAATATAATGGGCCGGATTGGCGGGGCGGCGCTTATGGACAGGTACTATATGGAGGAGCGATTTCAAAAGGCGATATTGTATCATGGTTATAAATAAAAGCGCTAACTTTGCCGGTCCCCACTATCCGGTTATAAACTACTGTACACATGATCCTTTAGGGCATAAGAGTCTCCGCATCCCCTGTATTATTAAAAAGGACAATACAAATTATTAAGTTCCGTAAATTGATTGGCGAAGCAGGACATAGTTCGTCCCGATCCGCAATTGCCTTGCGGGATACAAATCTTTTTATAAACAAGATTTAGATGGGTGTTTTAAAGTCCGGCAAAAAAACGTATATTTTGCCACTTAAACAAAAAAGCGGCAATGTCCGCAATAATACAGAGGAAATATATGGAACACAATAAGCAAACCATTTATGCCACCACTATCTGCGGCATCCGTCATAAAGGTAAGGTTGCCCTGGCGGGCGATGGGCAGGTAACGCTTGGCAATACCGTGATGAAAGCAAGCGCGAAAAAAATTCGACGTATTCACAATGATAAAATTATTGCCGGATTTGCCGGCGCCGCAGCCGATGCATTTACACTTTTTGAGCGCTTTGAAGAAAAGCTAGAAAGATTTTCCGGTAATCTGCCGCGATCTGCCGTGGAGTTGGCAAAGGATTGGCGCTCTGACCGCTATCTGCGCAAACTGGAAGCATTGCTAATCGTAATGGATGCAAAATACACTTATATTATCTCCGGCACCGGCGACATCATCGAACCCGATGATGGTATTGCAGCGATCGGTTCCGGCGGTTCATACGCATTGGCCGCCGCCCGGGCCATGGTTGCGTATTCGGATTTGGACGCCGAAACGATTGCCCGTGAAAGTCTAAAAATTGCATCTGATATATGCATTTACACCAACAACAATATTATTGTGGAAACACTTACTTAAATCAACCGGCAAACGCCGGTCACAGAATGGACGTTTTATTTCATGACAACCGTTGATATTTTCATAATGCGGCAGTCGCTAACCACACAAGTAAAACGATCACGATGTGGGTCAAGACGAAATCTATTGGAGCAACCATGAAAGAACTGACGCCAAAACAAATAGTACAGGAACTCGATAGCTATATCATCGGCCAAAAAAACGCAAAAAAAATGGTGGCCATTGCCTTGCGCAACCGCTGGCGCCGACAACAGGTTGCCTGTGACCTGCGCGAGGAAATTATGCCCAACAACATTATCCTTATCGGCCCGACCGGCGTGGGCAAAACGGAAATTTCACGGCGATTGGCCAAATTGGCCGGCGCGCCCTTTTCCAAAGTCGAGGCATCAAAATTCACCGAGGTGGGTTATGTAGGCCGTGATGTGGAATCCATTATCCGCGACCTTACAGAAATTGGCATCCAGATTGTCCGTGATGAAAAAACCGCCAATGTGGAAGAAAAAGCACATGAGCAGGCGCTTGAACTTGTGCTTGACCTTTTGTTGCCTCCTATTTCCGCCACAAAGAAACCGGTTGGCGAAATGAACGAAGGCGATGAACTGGAATTACGCCATGAACGAACCAGGGAAAAATTACGCACCCAATTAATCGAGGGTAAGTTAGATGACCGCCCGGTTGAAATTAATGTGCCCTCCGACGCGACGCCTATGATGCAGGTTTTTTCTCCTATGGGCATGGAAGAAATGGGGATGAACATACAGGAGATATTTGGCGGGATGCTTCCCAAAAAAAGCAAAAAACGCAAAACCACTGTAGGCGCTGCTTTTAAACTGCTGACCCAGCAAGAAGCCCAAAAATTAATCGACATGGATGAAGTCGTACGTCTCGCTATCGATCGGGTTCAGAATTCCGGCATTGTCTTTATTGATGAAATCGATAAGATTGCCGGCGGAGGCTCCGGCAAACAGGGACCGGACGTTTCCCGTGGCGGCGTACAGCGTGATCTTTTGCCCATCGTGGAAGGCACCACGGTAAACACCAAATATGGCATTGTCAGAACCGATCATATTTTATTTATCGCCGCAGGTGCGTTTAGTGTAAGCAAACCATCGGACCTGATCCCGGAATTACAGGGGCGTTTTCCAATCCGGGTGGAGTTGAACAGCCTAAGTGAAGATGACTTTTACCGTATCCTGACCGAGCCGCAAAATGCACTTATCAAACAATATGAAGCCTTGTTAAAAACGGAAGATGTGACCCTTAATTTTGAAGATGGCGCCATTCGGCGTATTGCCAATCAGGCTGCCCTGGTAAATAGACGGGCGGAAAACATAGGCGCGCGACGCTTACATACAATCATGTCCACTTTACTTGAAGAAATTCTTTTTGAAGTACCCGATATGAAAGAGAAAAGTATAACCATCAATGCCGAAATGGTAGATGACAAGCTGAAGGATATCGTGGAAGATGAAGATTTGAGCAAATATATCTTATAAAATGGGGTTCGGGTCCACGGACATTCTATCGATAAACACTGACCTGGGAGATAAATATCCCGGCAGGGCTACGAATTTAAATGCATGCTCCCGGAACGGGTATGTTGTTTTTATTTGCATTCCTTGCTTTTACGAAATCAGGCAATAAATCCTGGAATATTACCTTAAAAGTAAAGGCTATTAAACGTGTAATCATTAGGGGCACTGAATAAAAGAACGCTACGAACCCGCATTTTAAAAATTTGAGGAGGAATTGTGAACAAAGATTTTATATCCATCGCAGATTATAGCCAGGAGGAAATTGAAGCTATTTTCGCCACAACGAAAGAATTAAAGAATAAGGTTAAGGCAGGTGTAAACCACCCGGTATGCGCCAACAAAACCATGTCGATGATTTTTGCCAAACCTTCTGCGCGCACACGGATATCTTTCGAAACCGGGATGTACCAATTGGGCGGATATGCACTATACCTTTCCCCAAATGACATTGGCATTGGCAAACGGGAAGCAGTTAAAGATATTGCCGGGGTCATTTCGCGTTATAATGATATTATAATGGCGCGTTTGTTTGATCATGCCCACATGCTTGAACTGGCCGAATATGCCTCGGTCCCGGTTATAAACGGGCTGACGGACTATAACCATCCATGCCAGATTATGGCAGACATCTATACAATCAAAGAACATAAGGGACGCCACACCGATCTTAAAATCACTTATATAGGCGATGGTAACAACATCGCCAATTCGTGGCTAAACCTTGCGGCTAAACTGCCATTGCATTTGGTTATCTGCGCACCCGACGGTTATGAACCCGACTCAAAAACATTGGAGTTTGCCCGCTCAAAAGGTATCAGTAAAATAGAAGTGATAAGTGATCCGGTTTCTGCAGTAACAAGCGCCAATGTGATTTATACCGATGTTTGGGCAAGTATGGGCCAGGAGGCCGAAGCCGCTGAACGCAGAAAAATCTTTATGCCGTATCAGGTAAACAATACTTTGGTGCAGCACGCGGACAAGGATGTATTAGTGATGCACTGTCTTCCTGCTCACCGCGGTGATGAAATAACAGACGAGGTTGTCGATGGTCCGCATTCCATTGTTTTTGACGAAGCCGAAAACCGGATGCATGTACAAAAAGCCATTATTGCGACGCTTTTAAAATCAACGAACAAATAACAGTGAACAACGGTGGCGTGTTGTGTTGGTAGAAAGCAAGCCCCCAAAGGAACACTTCAGTATGGATTTATGAAGCAAGAACAAATTTTCATATAGATAAAGGTTTTATGCATCTAACAACCGAATTATTTCGACAGGAATTTGCCCCGGAGTGGGACCGCTTTATCGCCGAATCTGAAAATGGCACTATTTTTCATACCCGGCGATTTTTAGGTTATCATCCGCAAGGGCGTTTTAAAGATCACTCATTGGTTATAAAATCCCGGGATAAGATAAAAGCGTTGTTCCCGGCAACCGAGGTGCAACTCGACAAGGACAAAACCCTGGTCTCACACCGTGGTTCTTCTTATGGCGGTTTTGTGTACCGTGATCTCGGCATCCGTGATGCCTTTAATATTGTGCACAATTTGAAAGAACATGCCCGCGAGCAAGGATTTACCCGTGTCATTCTTACCCTGCCGCCGTTGGTGTATATGAAACGCTATTCCAACTATATCGACTTTGCATTATTGCAAAATGGCTTTCGTTATATGAAACGTGAAATAAGCAGTGTTCTTCAATTGCCCGCTGCCAGCGCAGACATCCTGCCGATGTTTAAACCCGAAGCACGCACGGCAACACGTAAATCCATAAAAAATGAAATCTCTATCCGAAAATGTGATGATTATGAGCGCTACTATGAAATCCTGAAACACAACCTTGCCCTGCGCCACCATGTAAATCCCACCCATACTTTGGCCGAGCTTCAAAAACTGGTTGAAATTTTCCCGGATAAAATCCACTTGTGGGGCGCCTATTTGCAGGAAACCATGATCGCCGGCGTGGTAAATTTTATTTGCAATGACAATGTGGTGCTCGCCTTTTATATCAGCGATGATAAATCATATCAAGCCTATCGGCCGGTCAATAATCTATTTTATCATATCTTTCAATGGGCCATTGATGCGGGCTACACCTTTTATGACTTTGGTATTTTTACGGTTAACATGGAACCGAACTGGGGGCTGGGGAAATTTAAGGAATCTTTTGGCGCCAGGGGCCTCTTCCGCGACACCTTTGAGATTTTACTCTAAATCATGAAAATCCTGCACCTTGCCGTTGAAGACTATTCCCGTATCCCATCAACCCTGGTTCAGGAAGAACGGGCGCTCGGGCATGAGAGCTATCTCGTGGTTATGCACGAAACCTATAAACAGTACAGGCAGGCCGATTATTATTTAGATTTACCCTGGATTGACAACGCCTTTATTCCCTTTTTGAAAAAACTGCAATCCCGTGATCAACGACAAATCGACAACCGACGCAGGAGAGAGCTGCCCGTTTTTTCACCCAAAGGGGCAGGAAAAATATACTTTGACCTACGCGACCGGGTTTGGCAGCCAAGGGTTAAGACATTTTTAGAACAAGTTGATATCCACTCATTTGACGCCCTGATACTGGATGGTGGGTCGGGTTTTCTGCGCAATGCATCAATCATAAAGTCGCTTAAAAAACCAGAGCTAAAAATTATTTGCACATACTATGGCAGCGATCTGCGCACCCGAGGGATTATCCCGGATTTGCATGACAGGGCAAACGCCCGCTTTACCTTTGAGTATGATCATACCCTGCTGGACCCGGAACTTACTTTTTTATTTTATCCGTACCGGAACTATTTTACGCCTAAAGCAACACATCCGCCTCACAATAAAATCCGTATCGGGCATGCCCCTACGAACCGCGCGGCAAAGGGAAGCGATATTATTCTGGAGAATTTGTCCCGTTTACAGCAACACTTCCCGATGGAAATCGTTCTTATTGAAAACATGCCCTATGAGAAGGCTATGCAGCTAAAGGCCGGTTGTGACATTTTCGTCGATCAGATCGGTGAGCTGGGCTATGGGCTTAACAGCCTCGAGGCCATGAGCATGGGCATCCCAACCGCGGTTGAGCTACAAGCGGACTTTGAGGCCTATCTCGGAAAACATGCCTTTATAAATATAAACGCCGGAAACATGCGGGAAAAACTGGAACCCTATATCAAATCGGCACAGCTAAGGCAATCACTTGGCACAAAAGGCAAGCAATGGGTAAAAACCCATCATGCGCCGGCAACGATATCAGGGAAAATAATGCAAGCGCTCAACCAGGATAGTTAAGGTCAATAAAGTCCAAAAGTTCACCATTATATAAAAACATCAAATCAGTACTATGAAAAAATCTGCCAGCCTTTTCCAACGCACATCGATAAACTTTATGGTGAAAGCCGGGGCACAACTATTTAACCTGGCGCTGATCCCCATATACATGCGTTATTTGCCGTTGGACGGATACGGTGCGCTGAACATTGGCTATGTTTTCATAAATTTTTTTGTATTGATAGGCACTCTGGGACAAAATGAATCGCTGACCCGCTTTTATACACGGCTCCAAACCGATAAAAATCCACATGCTGTATTTGGGGCCACGTTTTTATTGGTCAGTCTTAGCAGCATGATTTTGGCATTACTTTTGGGGGTTTTAGCAACTCCTGCCGCAGGGCTGCTCTTTGACGATACTAAACTTGTGGGCCTTTTCCGGCTGATTTTGCTTGTTGGGATTGTCGAAGCCTGGAATTTACTGTTTATCGTTTTGTTACAGATCGAAAAAAACAGCAGGCTTTATGCCATTGCCCTGCTCTGTAAACATGGCTTAAAACTTGTCTTAAGCTGGCTCTTTCTGGCACATTTCCATTTGGGTATTCAAGGTGCAATCCTTGCTTTGCTTATTGGCGGGGTCGTCCTTTTGTTGATCGTTTTACCTTTCGCCCGCACACATTTTAGCTTCAATTTCCAACGGGGTTTATTTGGTACAATTTTACGCTATGGCCTGCCCTTTATCTTCACCGGATTTGCTATGTACCTGCTTTTTCAGATCGACCAGGTTATGCTCAAATTTTTAATCGGGCTGGAAGCCGTAGCCGTTTATGGCATGAGCTACAAGCTGGGATCAGCGGTACAATACATCAACACTTCGTTTTCACTGGCCTGGTTCCCGCATATTTTCGTTCAAAAAGATTCCGAAGCACG
The DNA here is from genome assembly GCA_964456445.1 of uncultured Calditrichaceae bacterium. Taxonomy (GTDB): domain Bacteria; phylum Calditrichota; class Calditrichia; order Calditrichales; family J004; genus CAYWBI01. The sequence goes on along the minus strand of CAYWBI010000038.1, from coordinate 10,495 downwards.
GGCAACCATAATCCGGGTCAGCAGTTTATATTTTACGCTTATTACAATGATCGGCCTGTTCTTGACCATCCTGACCCGCTTTTATCTTCCGCTTGTCCTTCCCGGGCCATATATCCTGGCAACCCAAATTATACCTTGGGTGCTTTGGGGATATATTATTTATGGGCTGACCGATTTTATAAGCGCGGGATTATTGTTACGACTAAAAAGTGGTGTTTTTTCGATGGTTTCCGGGGGGGCGGCCGTATTGAATATTGTGCTGAACTATCTGTTTATCCCCCGTTTTGGAATTGTGGCCGCTGCCGTGGTTACCTTCTTCAGCTTTGTATTTTTATTCATATCTACCCTGATTGTCTCACATCGTTTTTTCCCGATCAGCTTCCCGGTAAAAAACTACCGAAAACCCTTTTTCCTGACAACAGCTCTGTTGCTGTTGACCTATCTTCCGGAGAATATTATAAGCTATCCGCTTGTGTATGGGTTGATTTTAAGCGCCCTTTCGCTGACCCTGCCCTTTGCCATTAAGATGATTTCTCTTAAGCAGCTTCGGGATTTGCTTAGCTAACAACATCATGGCTTCAAATCCCATCCGCAACAATGAAGGATATTGATGTTTATAATGGGGTTGCTCCGCTCCGTTTAACATCCCGGCTCATCGATGACGCAGCATGGCCTGCCGGAACAGGGCAGTTCGTAAAAGGGAAATATTTATAATCATCCCCGCCAAAATTCCACATTGTTTTCTGCTCGGTAATTGACCACTTTTTTTTCTTTTACTTATTTATTCAGGGCTAGTCTTCGAAAATCACATTGTAAATTAAAATACCGGCCCGGGAAATAGAAAAACATATATAAATACGGGCCAACCATCTTTGCCACCGCATCACGTCGGCAGAAAGCAGGGTGTTTCTTTTAAGCTTGGATATGACTGTATTGTCTTAAAATAATAGAATATGAACAAAAATTATTTACTAAATCATCTAAATGGAGAGTATAATGACAAGAAATAAAATTAACTACAAATTGCACATTGCCATGGTTGCAGCGTTGTTTATGCTTTTTTTTAATTCATCCGTTTTTGCGCAAAAGCCTGTGGTAAAATTAGGCGGGTTTATCTAGGGGACGGCCGTAAAAGGGGAAAATTACAGCGGCTTTGTTTTTGGTTTTGACCGTGTACGGATTGTAACCAAGGGGACATTAAATCAATACGTTGATTTTAAATTGATGGTGGATTTTGTAAAACAGGCAACAGACGTCGATAAAGACGGAGATACGCCCGCAATAATAAAAGACGCTTTAATGATTATAAAACCTTTTAAAAACCTGCGTCTTTCTTTTGGAAAATTCAAAACGCCGATCGGCATGGAATTCGGGACACCGGGTTATAAACTCGATGTCGTGAAACGCGGTCTTGGTCAAAAACTGGTTTTTGAACGTAATGCCGGCGCCATGGCCCAATTTAAGAATATTGGCGAATCCAAGTTGGGGGTTGCGGCCGGTATTTTCAACGCCGGGCCAAACGCCGCAAATGATGTTGGCGACCCAAAGAAGGGCAACGACTATTCATTTGTCGGAAGGGTGAACATAAGCCCGGTCAAAAATTTTTATGCGGAAGCTTTTGGCGGGTTGGCAAATTCAAGTATCGACAGTATTAAAAGTGTATCCATTTTGGGCGCCGCCGCCAAATTTAAATACGACGCCCTGCAGCTAAAAGCCGAGTACATGCTCAGAAAAGACGACAATAATTCCAAGGCCGATGGCAGCGACTTTTATATTCAGGCCGGTTTCCTGATTGATCCACATTTTGAACCGGTTGTTAAATACGAGAAACTTGATGTGCGTAAAAACAGCGCGGACCAAAGTAATTTAACGTTCGGATTGAATTATTTTATCAACCCGGAAAAACGGCACCAATCTAAAATTCAACTTAATTATGTTTCATCGGACGTCGGTTCCAAAAGCGCTGTTCAGGTAATGTTCCAGGTGGCTTTTTAAAACTTAAAAGGAGAAGCAAAATGAAAAAATCAATAAAAAATATGTCAAAAAAAATGTATCCGCTCCTGACGATGCTATTTATTTTTACTTTTTTCTTGTCAACCGGCCTTAACGCACAAGATTTCACTATTGGCGTTTTAGCCAAGCGGGGCGCGGCAAAAACCGTGAAAAAATGGAAGGCAACAGCGGACTATCTCACAAAACAAATTCCAGGAAAGTCTTTTAAAATATTACCACTGGATTTTAATAAAGTTAAGCCAGCCGTTGAAAAAGGAAAGGTAGCCTTTATATTGGCCAATTCATCATTTTATATTGTACTGAAAAATGCTTACGGCGCTGAGGCCATTGCAACTATGGTCAACTCCCGGCAGGGAAAGCCCCTTAAACAATTCGGCGGGGTAATTATTGCCAAGGCCGATAATTCGGCAATAAATACATTGGCTGATCTAAAGGGCAAAAAATTTATGGCCGTGAAGAAAAGTTCTTTTGGCGGATGGCAAATGGCCTACCGTGTGCTAAAGGAAAACAATATTGACCCCTTTAAGGATTTTAAAAAGTTAGTGTTTGGGGGGACCCATGACAATGTGATGTTAGCAATCCGCAATGGGGTTGTGGATGCCGGCACCGTGCGAACCGATACCTATGAAAGAATGGCCGCCGAAGGAAAAATAAAATTATCTGAATTTAAAATAATTAACAAAACAAAACATGCGGGTTTTCCCTTTGCATGCAGTACCCAGCTATACCCGGAATGGCCAATGGCAAAAACAAAACAAACAGCAGAAACAGTTGCCGGAGAAGTAGCCAAGGCTTTGTTATCAATGCCTTCGGGCAGCGCCGCGGCGCAACAAGCAAAAGTAATCGGTTGGACTGCTCCGCTGGACTACAAGTCCGTTGATGAGTGCTTAAAAGTACTCCAGGTTGGCCCTTATAAAATAAAATAGCACAAAAGCGAGGTAACCATGGAAATGGGGAATGGAATATTTTCAAGAGTAAGGAAAAGCATAAGCCTTAAATTTATACTCAGCATGGTCATTATAATTGTGATAAGCCGCTTTATCAGTTCGTGGTTTATCTATCAAAATCAAAATGCGGGGATGGAAGAAGACTTTAACTTACGGGGCCAGGGAATGGTAAATTCCCTTTCTACAATAAGCACAGAGTTTATTTTAGGTTATAATATTCAAATGCTGGATGCAATTGTAAAAGACCTTACCAGCCAAAAAGGGATAGAGTGGGCGGTTTTTTATGACGCTGAAAACAAACCGCTTACATCGCAAAAAAGCAATGAGAACGATATGACCCGGGTATTTTCAAAAAAAATTATATCCGATGATGAAGTCATTGGTTCTATAAAGATTGGTTTTTCACGCCGTTCCCTGGAAGAGGCTTTATCGCGTTCGACAAAAATAAATTTTGCCGGTTTCGCAATCACCCTACTGGTTTTGGTGGGTTTTCTTATCTGGCTTTTCCGAAATATTATAAACAACCCTTTAAAGGAAATCACAGACGCCGCAATTGCCCTGCAGGAAGGGGATATTAATCAACATATCAATATTGAACAGAGTGATGAAATCGGCCAACTGGCTTCAGCCTTTCGCAAAATGACCATATCCTTAAAAGAAAAGGCGGAAGCCGCCAATCAAATAGCTGCGGGAAACTTAGCAACTAAAATAAAATCCATATCAAAGTCCGATGTACTCGGCCAGGCTATTCTGAACATGCAGAAAAACCTAAAGGAAAACCATGATAAACTGGAAGACGTATTGAATGATGCACAGTTGAAAGTATCCTATTTAAACAATCTGAGTATTCCGGTGCATGTTGTGGATAAAGACAAAAGGGTCCAATACATAAATCCGGCAGGGGCAAAAGTTGCAGGCATATCCCAGGATGCATGTATAGGGAAAAAATGTTATGAACTGTTAAGAAATCCACATTGCGAAACCGATCAATGCGCCGTTTCCAGGGCAATGCAACAAAAAAAGACCGTTACCGCAGAAACAGTGCTGGTAAAAGATGGCGTGGAATTGCCTATTCAGTATTCAGGTTCGCCCATAACCGACGCAAATGGAAATATTATTGGCGCCCTGGAACAGGCCGTGGACATTACAAATATTAAAACCGTTGTAAACGAAGTAAACCGCATGGCCGACCTGCTTAGTAAGGGGGAACTTGACAAACGTGCCAATGTTGGACAGGCCGAAGGGGATTACAGAAAACTGATAACGGGTTTCAACTCAGCCATCGACAATATCATGGAACCAGTGCTGGAAGCACAGGAATGTTTGGCCGAAATGGCGCGGGGCAATTTGGCCGTAAGCATGAAGGGTGACTACAAAGGTGGCCATGCTAAAATGAAGGACGCCTTGAACAGCACTGTTTTTGCCATGAACAATCTTTTAGAACAGATTACCCTTTCCGCCGAACAAGTCTCCGATGGGGCCGGCCAGGTATCAGATTCGAGCCAGGATATTTCGCAGGGGGCTACCGAACAGGCCAGCGCCTTAGAAGAGACAACAGCTTCTATTACAGAAATCACCCAACAATCACGTCAAAATGCGGAGAATTCCACCGAAGCCAACAAATTGGCGGTAAGTTCTCGTCAAAGCGCGGAAACAGGTAACACAGAGATGCAAAAAATGCTTGTTGCAATGACGGATATAAATCAGTCGTCAAATGAGATTTCCAAGATTATAAAGGTAATCGATGAAATCGCCTTCCAGACCAATCTGTTGGCGCTTAATGCTGCCGTAGAGGCCGCGCGTGCCGGCGTACACGGCAAGGGATTTGCCGTTGTTGCCGAAGAAGTGCGCAACCTGGCCCAGCGTAGCGCCAAGGCCGCCGAAGAAACCACCGAATTAATCGAAGGTTCAATTGTAAAAGTTAAAAACGGTACCACCATTGCCAACCAAACAGCGGAAGCCCTGACCGGAATCATCTCCGGTATTACAAAGGTGAACGCACTTGTTGAAGAAATCGCCGTGGCTTCACAGGAACAGGTTGAAGGGATCGAGCAGACCACAGTTGCATTAAGGCAAATCGATCAGGTAACACAATCACAATCTGCCGCTGCCGAGCAGGGCGCCGCCACCGCGGAAGAACTATCGGCACAAGCCGTTCAATTAAAACAGATTATAAATAAATTCCAATTGCTTAAAAAGGATTCCGCGCCCATTAACTCACTGCTTGACAATGCCGGTATCGTCAAACCGAAACCAGTGACCGAAAGGGTCTTTAATAATAACACTCAAACGGGTGCAACAAAGAACGATCAAGACAATTCCAGCCCGCAAATATTATTGGATGATGAAGATTTTGGGAAATTTTAACCTGAATACTATCCGACGGGAAATGATACAAGACGGTACCCTCTATTAGACTTTCCTAACATAGCTTGATGACCTCCCGATTGTATATCGGGGGGCATTAAAGCAATATCACAAAGATGACCACCCCGCCTTCCGCCCCGTGTTTTATATGTAATTTTTAATGAATACCACCATCGACATCCTTCAAAAAACAGATAACGCCCTTAAAGTAGGTTTGTTGGTCACCGTACATAGTCCCATTCCCGCCATTGGGAGGATACAGATACCGGCCGTTTTTCAGTTCCCCGGCCATTCCTTTCATATGCCCGGGATTCATCGTGTCATGCCCGGCGCCGATCGGTCCAAGTTTTTTAAAGTGGCGTCACATACCATTAATTGTGTGTGTTGTTCGCTCCCGGGAAAGAAGCGTCACTTGCTAAAAGCTTCAGTTGGGTAGTGGCACTAACCAACTCGCTGTTTTCTTTTTTTAATTTGGCTCTAAGCTATTTCCAATAGTTGCGGGTTTTGGTGTAGTCGTCCTGGTCGGTAAGCACGGAAACAATACCCAACACCGAAAACCACCACCTGGCGTTTTCTTCATCCCAAACAGCTTGCACTTTGCGGTCGTCAAAAAAACGTATGGATATTTTTACCCTACTCATATTTTTAATATCATTTATCCTGTCACTCTGTAATTAACCGTGCAAAGTTATGAAAATTTTATCTCTTAATTGAAGTCTCTGATGTCACGGTTATGTATATGAGGCGTTGGGCATTTTGAAACACCTAACTTTCAAATTACTATGCAGTTTGTTTATATCTACAATCTTTCTGTTTAACTAACACTCGCCCAATGACTTATATACATTGTTACCTGGTGGGCTTTCTTCATTTCTACTATTTCTTTCAATTTTGTTAGCATATTTTTTAGCGTTGGCAAAGACATACTTATTGACAAGTTTTGGCTTGTGCGGTTGGCTTTTTCGAGCGACTTGGTCCCGAAAGCTTTCGGGATGTATGGCTTTAGCGTGGGCTTATTCATTTGTTATCTCGTTTGCTATTAATTCAGCTTGTTTCAACACGGTTTCTGTTGCCAGTTTTTGCATATCTGGCGGATACCCGAATTGTCTCAATGTCCGTTTTATTATTACTTTCAATTTTGCTCTTACACTTTCTTTTATTGTCCAGTCAATTGATGCGTTTGCTTTTACTCTTTCAGTCAAGATTACGGCAAGTTCTCTTAATTTATCTTTCTGCATTAATTCTCGTGCACTTTTATTGTCCGAAACTGCTGTGTAAAAAGCATATTCAAAATCAGACAAACCGAGTGTTTTGGCTTCGCTGTCCATAGTTACAATTTCCTTACTCAATTTAATGAGTTCGTCCATCACTTCTGCTGCTGTTAATATTTTGTTGTGATATTTTTTAATAGCGTTTTCAAGCATTTCCATTAATGTTTTACTCTTAACTAAGTTCTTTTTTGATCGGGATTTAATTTCATCATTTAAGAGTTTTTTCAAAACTTCCATTGCAACATTTTTATGTTCCATTCCTTTCAGTTCCAAAAGGAAATCTTCTGAAAGTATTGAAATATCAGGTTTCTTAATTCCTGCTGCATCAAAAATATCTATCACTTGTTCAGAAACTAATGCTTTATCTATTACTTGACGAATTGTTGTTTCAATTTCTTCATCTGTTTTACCTGCACCTGTTCCGTCAAATTTTGCCAATCGTGCTTTTACTGCCTGAAAAAATGCAACTTCATCTTTTACATCCATTGCTTGCTCGTGTGGAATGGCAATAGCAAAAGATTTTGAAAGTGCCGTTACTTCATTTATGTATCTTTTCTTTCCATCTTCCAAACCTAGTATGTGTTCTTCGGCTGAAAGAATCATTGTAAGTTTTTTTGAAGTTTCTGCTTCAAAATATTCTTCATAAGGGAACCCACCCCGCCCTTCGGGCACCCCTCCAGTGGAGGGGAATTCATTAAACATTTGAGAAACAACTTCTAATTTTTCCAACATTAATTTAACGGCTTGTTCTTGTAGAATTGTTGGGTCTCCTTTTCCACCTGCATCTGAATAAAAAGAGAGTGCATTTTTCAAATCTGAAGCAATGCCAAGATAATCAACGACCAAGCCGCCCGGCTTATCTTTGTAAACACGGTTTACCCTTGCAATTGCTTGCATCAGGTTATGACCTTTCATTGGCTTGTCGATGTATAAAGTGTGAAGCATTGGAACATCAAAACCTGTTAGCCACATATCACGAACAATAACCAATTTTAGTTCATCTTCTGTGTCTTTCATTCGGTCTGCCAAAGTTTTTCTTTGTTGTTTGGTAGTATGATGCTTGGCAATTTTTGGTCCGTCAGAACTTGCCGAAGTCATTACAACTTTAATAACTCCTTTATCCAAATCATCAGAATGCCAATCAGGACGGATTTTTATGATTTCATCGTAAAGGTCAGCTGCAATTCTTCTTGACATTGAAACAATCATTCCTTTTCCATCAAAAACTTCCTGGCGAGCTTCAAAATGATTAACAATATCTTTTGCAATATTTTTGACTCTATTTTCACTACCAATCAAAGCTTCCAGTTGTGTCCACTTTGCTTTGGCTTTTTGTGTATTTGTTAAATCTTCTTGGTCAAGTTCTTCATCTAAATCTTCAACAAGTTGTTTGCCTTCATCGCTTAAATTTACTTTTGCTAATCGGCTTTCATAATAAATACGAACGGTTGCACCATCTTCAACCGCTTGGGCAATATCATAAACATCAATGTAATTTCCGAAAACAGCAGGTGTGTTTACATCAGTATTCTCAATTGGTGTACCTGTAAAACCAATGTATGTGGCATTCGGTAAAGCATCACGCATATATTTTGCAAAACCATAAACGATTTTCTTTCCAATTACATTGCCGTCATTATCTTTATCATCTATTGTTTTGGCTTTAAAACCGTATTGTGTTCTGTGTGCTTCGTCTGCAATTACAACAATGTTTTCTCTTTCTGATAAAGTTTCATAAATATTCCCATTATCAGGTTGAAATTTCTGAATGGTTGAAAAAATAACACCACCCGAAGCAACTTTTAATTTCTCTTTTAAATCTTCTCGGTTTAGGGCTTGCTTTGGCTCTTGTCTTAAAAGCTGTGTTGATGATGCAAAAGTATCAAATAACTGGTCGTCTAAATCGTTGCGGTCGGTAATTACCAAAACTGTTGGATTATCCAAAGCCAAAACAATTTTCCCTGTAAAGAAAACCATTGAAAGCGATTTGCCACTGCCTTGAGTATGCCAAACAACACCACCTTTTCTGTCGCCTTTGGGTTGTGATTTTACTCCTGCCACTCCGTAACTTTCAGGCGGCACCGTTACCAAATTCCCCTCCGTTGGAGGGGTGCCCGACAGGGCGGGGTGGTTGTAAAGCATCTCCATTACATCTTTAATCCGTTTCATCACATCCACGACAGGAATATGAATAACCGTTAACCCTAATGATTCCAAATACACATCTCTTTCAGCATCATATTCTTGTTTATTATCATGGCTACTTCCATCTATTTCTATAACTACATTGCAATTAGTGCAGAAAAAATCCACAATATAATTACCAATGATTTTTTGTCTATCAAAATCAAATCCTTTAAACTGTTTGTTTTTTACATTATTCCAGAAAAGAACTTCCGGGAGATTGCCGGCTTTCCTAAGTTCTCTGGCACGTTCCTTAAGATTAGGGTTGTAGGGTAATGAGAAGTAGTTTTTAGAGTTTCGTTTTATTTCTTCTATTCGTGGGTTTGGGACCACCCCGGTCTTCGACCATCCCGCTGATGCAGGGGTATTTACCACCCCACCCTTCGGGCACTCCTCCAAAGGAGGGGAATAGTTTGCAGCCCTTAAAGTGGATTCTACGGCCCGGTTTACAGCATAGTATTGATGATAAGCCGCTAATTTTTTAACGGTTGAAATGCTTACTATTCCTGTTTTGGCATCTTCTTTTTTTGATTTTTCAAAAACTACAAAATGTCGAATTAAGTCCAACAAAGTTTCTTTGTTCAGCATTCCGTTTATTAGCGTTTCTAACTGGCTAACCAAGTTTGATGCTTCTTCTTTTCCGTCTGCCGATTTCCAAGCCATAAAACGGGTTAATCCTGCGGATAGAGAACCTGCTTTGGCTTCTAATCCGTCCGAAATAATCATTAAGCCGTTGTACGTAAAAAGGGATGGAATAATTTCTTTGTAAGTCTGCATTTGTTTGAATGCAGATTTTACCGTTGCATTTTCATTGGCAGGATTTTTTAATTCAATTACAACCAATGGAATACCATTTACAAAAAGAATTACATCGGGGCGTTTGTTGTTTCCGTTTTCAATATTCCCAAATAAACATTCACGGTTTTGGGTAACAATGGTAATAAAATAAAAACCTGCCTGCGAATAATCGTATCCTTTTAGTCGAATTGAACGCCTGTTGGGGCGACCCTTGTGGTTGCCCTTTTTTGGATTGTATTTTTTCATAATTAATATTTCCCTGTACGGGCAATCCCTTGTGGTTGCCCCTTTTTATTATAGGATAGCCACAAGGGCTACCCTTACATTTTTACCCTCACCTCACCACTCATCAATTTTGGTAATAATGTATCCCGCATTTTTTCAAGGGTGCGGATTTGGGTTGTATTTGTATAAATTTTATCAAAAAGAGATTTTACCTCATTGTTAAACGACTGAATATCTATGTTTTTTGGTAAATTAAATTTTATACTCCTTAGACTTCCGAGCGAAATGTACTCTTGTGTACTTCCACTTTTATTTTCAAAAACAAACCTTTTCCCAAAATCACTTCTAAGCCATAAATATGTATAATAAACCCACGTTTTATTTTGAGATGTTTTAAATAATCCAACATTTTTTATTGCATAATCAATGGAATTATTCTGCTCAAAATAAATTGATCCTATTGTACCAATCATTGAAAACAAAATATCAAATTGATTAACAATACTTCTCTGATTAACCTTTTCAAAATCTTCTTCTGAAATTAAATAAGCACTTTCAAAATCCAATCTATGGTCTTTAATATGTTTAGATGTAATTAGTTTTTTGCCAAATTGTTTCTGTTTTGGCGAATCGTGAGTACCGTCTCTAATTTCAAATAAATCAGTTATTTCAATTTCCTCCCAATCCTCC
>CAYWBI010000037.1:0-25780 GCA_964456445.1 uncultured Calditrichaceae bacterium | reverse complement strand
GCTTCTTCGAATGCGATACCATGTTTTTATATGTTTTCTTCCGCTTTCTGTTGGTTCCATGTGAATCTTAATTTATTCATACCTACAATGTACATGGAGCGCAACTCATCTTTGTTCTTGACTCATCTTGAATTATAATATTGTGCCGTATTACTGACCCCGGGAAGACAATACGGCTAAGGCAACGTGTTCCGAGGTCGCAGGGTTTAGAGCTTCGATTGTTTGTTCTTTGAAATGAACATAGAAAATTCAAAAAGGCAAAGCTGACGACAGTTCTAAAAGCGTATTTTAAAAAACGACCTATCTGTTTGTAAAAAGATGTTTTATTGATTGGTCTATCAAAACCAAAAGACGAATATTGTGGTTCAATACTATGTTAACGGCCTTAGAGTAATAGTAAGCAAAACGTTTTAATAATCAAAAATTGCAATCTTTCACCAAAATATTGTAATTTCTTTTTTGTAAGCATAAGATTAGGAAAGAAATATGATTTCCGAAAAAGATAAAAAAGTAATTTTGGATTTAGCTAAAAAATATAAAGTAAAACGAATCGTTCTTTTCGGATCAGGTAGTAAAGATAAAATAAAAAGCAGAGATATTGATTTAGCTGTTGAAGGCATTCCCGATAGACTATTTTTTAAATTTTATAGCGAATTAATTTTTAATCTTTCTCAGCCGGTTGATTTGGTTGACTTAAATAGAAAAAGTAAGTTCACTGAAATACTTACTTCAGAAGGCATCCAAATATATGGCCAATCTTAAAGATAAAATAGAAGCAGAATATGAAAATATAGATAAGCTTATTTTCGAATTACCGGAAAAAGAAAAATTATCATTATTACAATTTTTAGAGCTTGCAGGTGTTGCCACGGTTTTACATAATTTTTACAACGGTGTTGAGAATATTTTAAAATTGATTTTCAAAGAAAAAAATATTCCCTTACCTGAAGGTAGCTCATGGCATAAAGATCTAATTGACCGTGCAGTTGATATAGGAATAATTTCAGAATCGACAAAGGCCGAAGTTGGTGAATATCTCGCCTTTCGTCATTTTTTCAGCCATGCTTATGCCCTTGATTTATATGCGGAAAGGATGGAAACATTAGTAGAAGATATCAAAATAGTTTACTCGGATTTCCAAAAAGATATTTCTGATTTTCTAAAGAAAATGGATTCTTAAAAAACCTTATGCGGCAGCTAACCAGCGGTTCAACGCAGACGCGGGCACGCGTCCGGGTTCTTTGAATTGTGCAAAATTTAGGGGCGTGCATAGCGCCGGTTAACCGATGGTCGTTATACAACAAAAAACTGTAAAAGGAGACATATGCTTACACTTTCAGAAAAACTGATGTTATTGGCGCTTCATGATGAAAAAGGTTCAGTAATCTTTTCCGCCTCCACGGCATTGCCTTATGGTTTAGCAGGGTCTCTTTTAATTGAATTACTTTTTCAGAAAAAAGTTGCCATGGAAAATGGTAAAGTGATTATTGTTGATAGTTCACAGACCGGCAATGATCTACTCGATAAAGCGCTCGATTTGATCCGCAGTTCTCAAAAACTGAGAAGCGCTAAATACTGGATACAAAAATTTAATACCGCGATCAAGGATTTGAAAGATCGGCTTCTTGATAGTTTGGTGGCCCAGGGAATAGTGAGAAGAGAAGATCAAAAAATATTATGGGTATTTCCGGCAAAGCGTTATCCCATGATCAATGCCGCTCCGGAGCATTCAATAAGAACCCGGATTCATCAGGTTGTTATCCAAAAGGATAGGCCAAATCAAGAGGACGTTGCTCTGTTGAGTTTGGTGAAAGCGTGTGATTTGCTCAATGAGCTCTTCCCGAAGGAAGATAGAAAGCGCGCCAAACAACGCATAAAGGAAATAATTGAGGGTGAGGAGATAGGCCGCGCAGTATCTGCAATTGTAGATGAAATTATGGCTGCGTTGACTATTGTGATAGCCGCTTCGGTTGCAACCTCATCTTCAACATCTTAAAGGTTGATGCACGATTTATGCTGGTGGGAGCCAAACCGTAAACCTTATCATCTGTATGCTATTGGCGCCCCGTTATAATTTGCAGCAGAGATTTTCTGGTTTAATACGCTGTTTCATTAGGGATGAACGGCTGCCGGATAATGGTTTTCAACTTTTCCGGGGCGCTGCGTCTTATATCGCTCAGATATATTTCATGATGTTTGTTGTGCAGCCTTCCACCGTTTTCTGTTATATATTTGTGTATGTTTTGGATTGTCGGCCCCTCGTTGGAAAACGGCCCGATATATAAAACCTGGGCAGATTTCCCTTCGGTATAGCTTTTAAAAGTCATTTTGGACAGTGCGGGCAGATCTTTTTTTGACAACGTCTTTTTTGATGCGGCGGCGATCATTTCATGTGTGATAAAATCCGGTTGCATGATCATCGCGGTCCATTTCCAGTTTTTTTTGACGCCATTTAAAAAATCATTGGGGGCATCGGCCCACCACAGCCCCTCAAGCGGCATAACGGCATAGTCCAATTGCTTTTTAATACCGATATCAATTTCCTGTTTCTTTATCATAAATTTTAAAGTATAGGAAATAGCGAACAGAGCTTCGACGGCCTGTTGAAAATCGTTCGAGATGTTTGGATCGCCCTCTCCGTCGATCATCAAAAAATTCATTTCCGGTACGTCAACCGTCACGATATTTTTTGCGGAAGGCTTGTACAGATGAGGCCATTCTTTTTTAAGATCGATTTTTTCCATCGTTTCCCCTTGTTTTATTTTACACAGCTTCTTTCACTTGTATTTGGATTTCTGTCAGGTAATTCCCGGGATTTCCTTTAAAAACCATCCCCGGCCCCTTATGGTAAATTTCCCGGATGGGCAATGCGATTGCCTGGTTTCTGCTTTTTAGAAAAGAAATCAAGCGTGTATATGATCGGCAAAGATTTTCGTAAGGACCCTTATGGATTAGGGAAATAACACGCACCGCGGCCAATTCCCCTACATGTACGCCTTTATATGTTTTTCCCTTCTGTATAGGGAAACAAACCTCGATTTGGGCATTGTCTTCCTTATACTCTTCATCATGATAAAGACAAAAGGGGGTACCACAGATATTGGACTTAAGCAGCCTGGCAAGTTTATGAAAATATTTTCCGGCCTCAGGGTATGCGCCGTTGAATTTCAATCCCGCAAAGAGCAGCGTCGTCGCATCTTTCTCTTCAATCTCAAAAGGGCCGGGGTACGTGGCCTCCCGCGCATGTTGTTCCCGTAATATAATGGAATCGATTGTATTTATGGCTTTATGGTAATTCAGAATTTTGTTTTTTATCTTAAGTTTTTGTGATTCAAGCGCCTGGATGATCCCTTCGTCATTCTGAAAGTTTTCCAGGATTTCCCGGATTTCCTTTAATTGGAAATCCATCTGGCGTAAAGCAATTATTACCCGGGCCTGATCTATGTTGGTCTTATTATAGAGCCGGTATTTTGTATATTTATCGATATTAAATGGTATTAGTATAAGCTTTTCATGGTATAGGCGCAGGGCTTTTACAGATAAGCCTGTCATCCGGGAAAATTCGCCTATTGTATAGAAGATATCTTGCGGGTTGGACATAATCGATACTTTCTGTTGATTTTAGAAGATCATTTTTTGTTTTTGGGTTAATGTAAGCATTCCCCTTGGGTAAGAGTCAAGTAATTTTTAAAATTCGGATAGGATCAAATATGGATAGACCGCCTTGAGAGCGGAAAATATGTTTGTCTTATTTTTAGATACTGCCACAAGCAGATAATAAAAACAGTTAGGGCCCGGAAAAGAGATTAAAAATACAGTTGAGTATAAATCAAAATTATCCTAAAATGCAGGATGCACGTTTGCTATCGGTTGCCGTAAAAATATCCGGATTATATTATGAAAACAGTAATCTTTATGATTGTGATTGGGCTTCTTTCTTCCTGCAGCATCAATCGTCTCGTAGTGCGCCAGATGACCCCGGTTTTGCAAAAAAGCGCCGAGGCCCTGTATGAAGAGAGTGACCTGCAATTGGCCGATCAGGCCCTGGCCTCTAATTTGAAACTGCTGGAAGGGATGCTGAAAAGCGATCCACAAAATACGGAAATACTTTTGCTCCTTTCCCAGGCCTATGCAGGCTATGCCCTGGGTTTTGCCGAAGACAGCAATCCCCAAAGGGCTAAAGGATTTTATCTGCGAGCCAGGGATTATGCGCTTTCTGCATTGCGCCAGGATACGGATTTTCAAAACGCGGAAAAAAAGGGGATGGAAGAATTTAAAGAATATCTAAAAGGCGCCAATAAAGAGAGGGTTCCGGGGTTGTTTTGGAGCGCTTTTGCCTGGGCGGGATATATCAATCTTTCGCTGGATGAACCCCGGGCCTTGTTGGATCTGGCCAGGGTGCAACTGATGATGGACCGTGTGGAAAAACTTTGGCCCGGCTATTTCCATGGAGCGGTTTATCTCTTTCAGGGCTCAGTTTGGGGGATGAAGCCGCGCATGTTGGGCGGGGATCCGCAAAAAGCGTTAAATTATTTCGAGAAAAACCTTAAATTGACCAAGGGGCATTTTCTGCTGACGTACATCTACATGGCCCGTTTTTATGCGGCCCAAACCCTGAATGAAGAACTGTTCGACAGCTATCTGAAAAAAGTAGGGGATACCTCTGTGGACATTGAAAAGGATTTGACCTTGTTTAATGCCATCGCGAAAAAAAAAGCAAAATTGCTGAAGGCCCAAAAGGATGATTTGTTTTAATCCATGATTCCCGGTGGTTAAATTTTTATGACCACTTTATTTAGAATAAAAAATTAGCGTCTCACTTAGCCAGAAAGCGGAAGAGGTGTCCGCATCAAATATTTAAAAAATCAATGCCACAAATAAGGAACGATATAATGAAAATCAAAATAATAATAATGCTGTTGTTGATCACCACAGTCGGAATGCTCTGGGCCCAGGATAAAGTAAAAATAAAATTTGCAACCCTGGCCCCGGAAGGCTCTACATGGATGAATGTGATGCACGATTTTAGCAAATCCCTGGCTGAAAAATCCAATGGCACGATAAATTTTAAAATTTACCCCGGTGGTATCCAGGGGGACGAAAAAGACGTCATTCGAAAAATCCGCATTAATCAATTGCACAGCGGTGGTTTTACAGGCGTCGGCTTAGGTTCGATTCTTCCTGAAGTGCGTATCTTAGACACGCCTTTCCTTTTTCACTCTCAGGCGGAAATTGATTTTATCGCAAATAAATTTTTTGAACGGTTCGCCCGGGGTTTTGAAAAGAAAGGCTATGTCCTGCTGGGCTGGGCCGAGGTCGGCTGGGTGTATATCTACACCAACAAACCGGTGCGCACCAAGGATGATATGCGTGGCGTGAAAATGTGGATGTGGGAAGGCGATCCGCTATCCAAGGCCACCTTTGAAGCCTTTGACGTCAGTGCCATTCCCCTGAGTATCACCGATGTGATGACCTCGCTGCAAACGGGTTTGATCGATGGGGTTTATACCTCGCCGCTGGCCTGCGTGGCGCTGCAGTGGTTTACAAAGGTCAAATATGTGCTCGATACACCGCTGGCCAATTCCAACGGTGCGGTATTGATTTCCAAAAGGATGTTCAAAAAACTATCGCCTGATCAACAAAAATTGTTAAAGACGGAAGGCCGGAAATATTTTAATGAACTGACCCGTCTGAGTCGTAGGGACAACGAAACGTCCCGCACCGAAATGTTTGCACAGGGATTGAAAAAAACGACAATCAATGATCCTGCTGTTCGCGCCAGCTTCGATAGCATGGGCGAAAAAACCCGCATGTCCCTGGTTGGAAAATTATATGACCAACAGTTACTGCAAGACGTGGAACAGGCGCTGAAAGATTTTCGCAAAAAATAGAATTTGCGAGAATTATGGCTGTGAACCATCCATGGCCGGAACCCATGCCTCCGGCTCAAACATGGTTTTGTTTACTGAACAAAAGAGTGTATCAATTGTCTTTGGGCGGTTTATTAATATGTCCCGGTTATGACGCCAGCTAATATTTTAAGCAGGAAAAGTTCTGGGGTATATTCAATCTTTCGGGCTGCGTGTATCACCTTATGCGTGTGGGGGATAAATAAATCCAATTTTGGGTTTTCATCAAAAGATAAATGAGTCTGGTCTAAAAAGGGGCTAAAGCCCCAAATTAGGGGTGGGTCGTGTTTTCCCCATCCTAAAGGATGGGGTTAGTCAAAGTATGTAACTTTATTAAAAACATCTGACTAACCCTGCCATTTATGGCGGGGAAAAGAAGTTGTCCCTCTCATCATTAAGCTCTTTAGGGCTTTTTAGAGTGAACTCATAAATAGATTTTTACATATCCCGCGAGCAAGGAATCATGGGTTTATTACATCCAATCGATATATCTTTTTCCCGCTATCTTCTGCTATTTTTTATTTCCAATGCGTTTAATCAAATTCAGGGTTACCCCCGGATGAAAATTTTTATTTAAATCCAGAAATCTTGTATATTACCCTTTTTTCAAAAATAAAAATAATATGAAATTACCCTATAAGTTTTATGGGACGGACCGATTGACAGGGAGCTTGAATGGCGCACGAGATTGAAAAAATTTACAATCCAAAAAATGTTGAAAACAAGTGGTATCAAGATTGGCTGAATAAGGGATATTTTAAGGCCCGCGTCAATCCACAAAAAAAGGCTTATACCATCGTTATCCCCCCGCCGAACGTAACCGCAAAGTTACACATGGGGCATGCTTTTAATAATACCATTCAGGATATTCTGATCCGCTATAAACGAAAAACAGGGTTTGAAGCGCTCTGGTTGCCGGGTACCGACCATGCGGGTATTGCCACCCAGACCGTGGTGGAACGTTATCTTAAAGAAAATGAGAATACCACCCGGCACGACCTTGGCCGGGAAAAATTTATTGAGCGTGTTTGGGAATGGAAACAAGAGCATGGCTCGACTATAATCAGTCAGTTAAAAACACTGGGCTGTTCGTTGGATTGGGACAGGGAACGCTTTACCATGGACGAAGGGCTTTCGAAGGCCGTTCAACAGGTATTTATCCGGCTTTATGAAAAAGGTCTTATCTATAAAGGGCAACGTATCGTTAACTGGGACCCTGCATCGGGAACAGCCCTGGCCGATGACGAAGTGGAACACCGCGATGTCAATGGAAAACTCTATCATATCCGTTATAAAATAAAGGGTTCGGACGATTTTATTATTGTTGCCACCACCCGGCCCGAAACCTTGTTGGGCGATACGGGCGTGGCCATATCACCCGATGATACGGATAAGCAATCGTTGATCGGTAAAAAGGTAATCATACCTTTTGTAAACCGCGAGGTGCCCATTTTTGCCGACTATCATGTCGATAAGGAATTTGGCAGCGGCTTTGTAAAAACAACCCCGGCACATGACCCCAATGACTTTGATATGGGTCTTCGGCATGGTCTGGATCAGGTTATTATGCTGGATAAAAACGGAAAAATTCTGCATACCTGCCAGATAATGGTTGATGGAAAAGCAGAGGATGAACTACCCGTTCCCATAAGTATCGCCGGGCTGGACCGCTTTGTTGCCCGTAAAAAAATGGTTGCAGAATTGGATAAGTTAGGGCTGCTTGTAAAAATTGAAGATCATGCACATGCCGTTGGCCATAGTTACCGCTCGCATATCCCAATCGAGCCGTATCTATCGGAACAATGGTTTGTAAAGATGCAACCCCTGGCTGAGAAGGCCCTCGCGGTTGTGGAAAACGGGGATATCCGTTTTTATCCCCGCGGCCGGTTTGAAAACACCTACCGTCACTGGATGAACAATATCCGTGACTGGTGCATTTCACGCCAATTGTGGTGGGGGCATCGCATCCCGGCCTGGTATAATGACAAGGGCGATATTAAAGTGTGTATCGATGATCCATCAACATCGGATGAACAATGGCTGCAGGACCCGGATGTGCTGGATACCTGGTTCTCATCCCAGCTCTGGCCATTTTCCACTTTGGGCTGGCCGGAAAAAACCGCCGATCTTGAATATTTCTATCCCACAGCCACTTTGGTCACAGGTCCCGATATCATTTTCTTCTGGGTTGCACGGATGGTTATGGCCGGGTTGGAGTTTATGGGGGATATTCCTTTCCGTGATGTTTTCTTTAATGGGATTGTCCGGGATGACAAGGGACGAAAGATGAGCAAATCCCTTGGCAATGGCATTGACCCTGTTGAGATGGCCGAACGCTATAGCAGCGACGCTGTCCGCTTTACCCTGATTATGCGCAGCGCCGAAGGCCAGGATCTGAACCTGGATGAAAAATCCTTTGAGAGCGGACGGAACTTTTCAAATAAAATCTGGAACGCCTTTCGCTTTCTAAGCATGAATCTGGAAAACTACAATACGGAACATCACTTATTTAAAGCCCACTATGAGCTGGCCGATCGCTGGATTTTAAGCCGGTTTCAATCTACCTTAAAAGAAGTGCGTAAAAATCTGGACAATTACCGCATCCATGATGCGCTTGAGGCCGCTTATCATTTTTTCTGGGGCGATTATTGCGACTGGTATCTGGAAATGATCAAAGCACGTCTTTACCGCTCAGAAAGTCCGCAACAAAAAGACACAGCCCTTCGGGTTGCCGCGTATATTATGAAAGGCAGCATGGAATTGCTTCACCCCTTTGTGCCTTTTATTAGTGAAGAAATTTGGCAATATTTTAAAACCGGGCAGGAAGAAAGTATTGTGATAAGCCAATGGCCGGAAATGGACCATTCGCTATATGATGAAAAAGCAGAGCATCAGATGGCCATTATACAGGAAGCCATTGGGGCACTGCGTAACCTGCGTGCCGAAATGGATGTCCCACCGGGCAAGACCATGCATTTGTACATCCAAAAAAATGACCCGGCAATGGAACTTTTTGCCAAAAACGAGACTTATTTTAAATCACTGGCAAAAATTGAAAATATTGCTCAAACACCCGATAACTTTATAAATGATGAAGCGGCTGTTATTGTGGTCCAGGGCAGCGAATTATTTGTTCCCCTGGCCGAGTTGATTGATAAGGAAAAAGAGAAAAACCGTTTACAAAAAGAGCTGGAACGCCTTGAGACGTTAAGCCGGGTTATCGGGAAGAAACTTGCAAACAAAAATTTTGTGGAACGCGCACCCGAGGCGGTCGTCCAAAATGAGCGGGATAAATTGGCGGGTGTTCTTGAAAATCTTGAAAAAATTGCTGTGAATTTAGAAAAATTACTGTAAAAACAAACCATGCAAACATCCTGCCGGTCCAAGAATTAAAAATTGGGTTTGCCTCAAAGTAACGTCCTGTACCGGTCCATTATTTGAATTTGCGATAAATATATATTGCGACAAAAACCAAATGGTATTTTAGATAAATGAACGACGCCGATAAGAAAAAAAGAGAAGAAGAGCTAAGACAGAAAATCCGTGAGCAGCTCCAGCGGGAACATGCGGAAAAGCAACAAAGCCAACCCGGGCAGCCAGCCGTTGACGAACCGACGGTTCCGGTTATGGATGAATCTTTTTACATTCAAAACCATCTGCGCCGAAAGCTGGAAGATGAGATATATTCCCGGCACCCGGAATTTGTTAAGTGTGAAAATCATCTTGGCCAAATCAAATGGTTTACCCCGGTTGAACTGGAACGTGAATTTGAATTTTTTCCGGTGGACGAAAATTTCTGGGACCGTCTTAAGGACAGAATTTTTAACCGACCGGTGGTAAAAATCCCTGATACGGATGAAATAAAAACCCTTGTCCAAAATTTGCGTGCCGAGCTGGAAGAAGATGCCAGGGAGCGTGTGCACAGCTATAGCGAATTTATCAAGACCAACAAACGTGAAGCCCACGATGAACTGGAACGTACAATCATCGAAGAAGAACAGGACCTTTTTTACAGTCGGCTCAAAGGTTACCACAAGTACAAAAACCATATCGGGGAAACCGTCTGGCTTACCGTGAACGAGTTTGAATCCCAGGATGAATATATTGATCGCGCTTATTCAAAAAGGGAATTAGTTGTACGTAAGACAATCATTGGTTTAGGTGCAATGGCCTTTATTGCGCTGCTTTATCTCGGGATTGGGCTATTGCAACCACCTCCAAGTCTCGGTTTTGTACAAGTGGACCTTGGGGGTAAAAAGGGAAGCCTCTATATCGATCATAACCTGGCGGTTGGTTTTACACCAAATATTCCTTATCCGCTGGAAGAGGGATCACATACCCTGCGTATTATTTCTTCCGGGTTTATATCATTACCGGATACACAAACCGTTGTCAGCGTAACCGGCGACACGTCGCGTATAAGTTTTAGTCTGGAACCTCTCGCCGGAGACTATGGTTATGTTCAAATAAAAGCGCCATACCAGGATGCGGCAATTTATGCAGATGGTGATTTTAAAGGCGCAGTCCGTGACAACGATTATCTGCCGCTTAATCCCGGAGATCATACCCTTACTTTAAAAATGAATGGCTATAACACCGTTCCATCTCTGCAAACATTTACGATCCACAAAGGCGACACAATAGATGTTGCCTTCCGTATGAACAATGCCAGACGCTTTGGCGGGGCAACGGTTACCACCGGCAATCTGCACACCGGTTTAATCGAGGTGACCTCCAATATATCCGGCGCTAAAATTTATTTAAACGGAAGGCCCACTGGTTTTGAAACCGGCTATGTTCTACAAAAAATCCCCTTTGGGCGCTATGTAGTCCGCGTTGAGAAAGAAAATTATAAAGTTTACCCCAATGAACAAATCGTCACTATCTCAAATGACAATCGAAATGCCCGGGCCGATTTTACCTTAAACGGGACGACACGGCTTGTTACTTTGCAGACCAAACCGGAAGATGGGATTATTTTTATCGATAAAAAAGAAGCCGGTCATGGCAAGATCACCGTTTCCCTTTCTATTGGCAGCCATAAAATATCTTTTGGCAAGCTACCCGGATATGGTACGCCGGAGCCACAAATTGTAAACGTCCTTCCCATCGGAAAAAACCATTTTTCCTTTAGTTACATCACCCAAATTCACTATGTTATAGCGCCGGGGCAAAAAATCTCAACCAATGGTAACCTGTATGTAAATTATGGGTATATCATGAATGGCATAGAATTTAAGAAAAGCGCTATAAATGCTCCCGAAATTATCGATAACAGCACGCTGAACCAAAAGGTCTGGCACATGGGATTTGCTTTCAGACATCAAAATCCACCGGGCAAGGATGCGCTTGCGGTTTATTTCCGCATGCCGGATGAACTAAACCTGGCACAAAATATTACGCTTAAACTTTGGATTTATCGTTCCGGCGACAAATACCCATTGGTCATAGGCGGTACAAGCAGCTATCAGGTTATTCTGAACAATGCCATTGTTGCCGCTCGTAAAAAGGTTGTTCTTAAGGCGGCGGAAACATCCCCCCGTAAGTATGACGCAATCCCGATTAACCGTTATCTTAAACCGGGCTTAAACGTATTGCTTCTTTCGGTAAGTGATGAAAACAGCGTTTTTATTGATTTACAAAAAATCGTGATCGAGTAAGCAATGAGTCAGGGCCGGGATTTATTTGATGAAGCCGCCGGGCAATCACTTTTTCGCCCGCTTGCCGAGCGGATGCGCCCAAAATCACTTGACCAGATTGTCGGGCACGAACGATATCTCGGCAAGAATGCCGTATTGGAACAGGGGCTTAAAAACGGGCATATCGGTTCGCTTCTGCTATGGGGACCGCCGGGAGTGGGTAAAACAACACTCGCCCGCGTTATTGCCTTTGAGCTCGAACAACCCTTAAACGAACTTTCCGCGGTCAGCGCCGGGGTCAAGGATGTAAAGGAAATCATTGCCCGTGCGCGCAATGATTTTAGCTTGTATGGTCGTAGCTCTTTATTGTTCATCGATGAAATCCACCGCTTTAACAAGGCCCAGCAAGACGCATTGTTGCACGCAACAGAACAAGGCGTCATCACCCTTATCGGCGCAACCACGGAAAACCCCTCCTTTGAAGTAAATGCGGCGCTGCTTTCCAGGTGTACGGTTTTACAGTTGGCCGGTCTTAACCGTTCAGACCTGGAAGCCATTATCCGTCACGCACTGGCAGACGATGAAGTCCTTTCCCGTCAAAAGATTATTATCAGTGGTATGGAGCCGCTTATTTACCACAGTGGCGGAGATGCACGCAAATTATTAAACATTCTGGAATATGCTTTTACGCTTGCGCCGAAAGGCGACCCGGTGGAATTGACCGCGGAACTAATCGAAAAAGCAGCAGTTGGACAGGTTCTGCCCTATGATAAAAAAAGCGAATACCATTACGATACCATTTCCGCGTTTATAAAAAGTGTACGGGGCAGCGATCCCGATGCGGCGGTTTACTGGATGGCCCGCATGCTGAACGGTGGTGAAGACCCGTTGTTTATTGCACGACGTTTAATTATTTTGGCATCGGAAGATATAGGCAACGCAGAACCTTATGCCTTAAGCCTGGCAAATGCGGCATTTGATGCGGCAAAAAAAATCGGGATGCCGGAGGCACGGATAATTCTATCGCAGGCCGTTACTTATCTGGCAAGTGTTCCCAAGAGCAATGCAGCGTATTTGGCCATCGATGCGGCATTGGAGGATATTAAAAAGGGCGGGTTACAGCCTGTTCCCTTGCATTTGCGTAATGCGCCAACCCGTTTGATGAAAGATTTAAATTATGGCGCAGGCTATAAATATGCACATAACTTCCCAGGGCATTTTGTACGGCAGGAATATCTCCCGGAAAAATTCAGCGGAAAAATATATTACCGTCCAACCGATGAAGGCCGTGAGGGTAAACTAAAGCAATATTTAACAAAACTCTGGCCTAAGCGCCACGGAGCAGAAAATGATCAATAAGATTAAAAAAGCCCTGCTTAAACGCTTCCTTAATTTCCGTCTGCATCTGCTTATAAGTAACCAACGCACTTATGATTTTTCCGCGGAAATAAAAAAGGTTGAAAAGATTTTAATCATTCTACCCACCGGTGATGAATACAATTCCGATTTACAAGATTTTGTTTCGACCATAAACAAACTGTTTCCAAGGGCAAAAGTATCTACGTTTGGACGTTCTAGCTTGCGTAAAAGCGATTTATCCTGGTTGGGTCTGCCAAATGATAAATATCTGAGAATATTCCGCGATGAACAGTTTGACCTGATAGTCGATGGCAATAAAGTGACCGATAGTATTTGTGCATATATTTGCGCGCTTAGCGGCGCGCCGTTACGTTTAAACCTGACGCCGGGGCCATTTGACGCCATCTATAACCTGCATGTGCGCAGCAAAGAAGATAAGCCTCTGGCGCACCGTTTACAGCTTATTGAACAATACCTACAAACTTTACAAAAATCCGCAGCCTGAAAGGAATCAATAGATATGATTTTCCGTCTTTTAGTAATTGTAGTTTTATTTTTTAGCCCCTTGTGGGCTCAAAACCGGCAGATCATCAAAATGGGTGCCTTTAATATGGAATGGTTCCCCTGCAAGGATGATGGCAACCTTATGAAAAAATATGGCATCAACCTGCGCTATCCGCCCAAGGGAAACAAAACTGATGTGCGGGCAATGTTCTCCATGCTAAAAGATTTAAATCTTCAACTACTGGCCACGGAAGAAGTTGTGGATACCCGGATGGTGGCCGATTCGGCTAAAAAATATCTTGGTGAAAATTATAAGTATATTTATTCACCGGACGGCGGTTCACAAAAGGTTGGATTTTTGTATGATTCCTCTGTGCTGAAACTTATTGGTAATCCTCAAAGCTACAGCAGTGTGATGCTGGACCCAAATTCCCGTTTACGCCCGGCCTTCCGCGCCTATTTTAAAACCCTGCCCGATGGATTCGATTTCCATGCCATTGTCGTTCATCTTAAAGCCTCGCCCCGGGGTTGGAACAAAAGAGAGAAACAGTGGAAGGTTATTGCAAGGATTCTTGAAACATTACCCGAAGAAAGCAAAGACGCGGACATTGTTCTGATGGGCGACATGAACGATGTGACCAAACAAGGCCCGGGTGAATTTTTGCCGGTCTTAAAAAAAACAAACTTTTACTGGGCAACCGGTGAAATACCGAATACCCCTACCAACTATTGGACGCCCAACTGGCGGGAAGAACGGGTCCAGGCTTCTGAGATCGATCATATTTTCATTTCGTCCGGGGCCAGGGATGAATATATTATGAACAGTGCGCAGGTTGGCGGTGTCTGCTCAAAAAAAGCCGATGAATATACAGGTGACAATATCCCGGACTATCTCAAGTACATATCTGACCATTGCCCGGTGATGGTGCGTTTTAATGCCGGGAAAGACAACGATTAGCAGTATAGTGCAACAACAGGAAAGATTTTAAAAGCAAGTTGGGGATATCTCTAAAGAACGTCCATGAAACTAAATACGGGCCCAATCCTGATGCATGGCCGGAAACGGTGGCGTGCGTTTATTCTCGACAATAAATTCTCGCCGGATGGTTGCCAGGCAAATTGTGCTGAAGCCGCACTTAATATTTATGGCACGAGTGTAAAAGGGTGTGGCAGGCGGAAACGCGCCCGGTCCTCTTTAACAAACAGCACGCCAAGCAATGTACCGGCATAGGCCAGGGCATAATAACCAATCTCCATGTTTAATGTGCAGTATCCCGTGGTCAGCAATTCATGCAGAACATCCTGATCCAGGCTGATCCTGCGTTTGGTAACCCCACCGTCGATCAACTGCAAAGCCTGGGTGCTTAGTTTCCAGATAAATAAACGTTTTTCGGCCAGTAAAAGGCCGGCACTCATAAAACCTTCGGCGCAAAAACGATTATTCTCCGACGCGGTCATCCAGATTCTGTTCCGTGTGCGGTAAAAGCGGTACGTTTCCCAAAAGGCCGGTTCGATCCCCCAGCTATCGGAGATGCTGACCAAAATGTCCTTTACCTTGGGATGATTTGCTGAAAGCATATCCGCTCGTTGATCCACTGCTGCGTCATGCCGGTTAAAATAACTATCTGTTTTACGCAGCCGGGCAATAAAAAAGCCTTCCATTTTTTGAAGATGTGGCCATATCCGGCGGGTTTCTAAAAGCTGATCATCAAAGGTTCGGCCATTGTAACCTGTATTACCAGGCGAGAAATAATCTTTGCCTACGTTTATGGGCAATACTTCCAGAGGGTAATTTTTAAGCGCCTGCCCGATGATCTGCTCATTTTCTTCCGGTGCTATGGAGCAGGTTGAATAAACGATCTCCCCGCCGGGTTTTGTTGCCTTTATCGCGGAGATCAATAACTGGGTTTGAATTTTTTGCAAGTGGTTCAGCTTGGACCGGCTCCACCACCCGGCAATTTCATCATGACCGGCCAATGTGCCCAGCCCCGAACAGGGGGTATCCAGTAATACCTTATCAAAATACTCCGGGAAGAGGCGCCCCAGCCGTTCACCGGGCAAATAATATACGGCCTGGTTTACCATCCCTGATTTTTGTGTATTGGCCTGCAGGGCCTGCAGGCGGCCACGGTTCACATCATTTAAAATGAGCTGCCCACGGTTCTGCATCAGCGCGCCCATTTGGGTGGATTTAGAACCCGGTGATGCAGCCATATCCAACACACGCTCCCCGGGTTGGGGGTTAAGTGCCAGGGGCGGAATTTGTGACGATGCTCCCTGGAATGCGAATTCTCCTCGTAAAAAAGGGATACTGGCGCTCAGGGGATGAGGCTCCTTACGTATCATGAAGCCAGTTTCACTAAAGGGCAGCTTTTCCAGTTTTGGCTTGTATGGGCACAGGTGTTTTATAAATTCAGCTGGACCGCATTTTAGCCCATTTATCCGCAAACATCGCGCTTCGGCCTCAGATGATAAAAAATTGTCACATTGAGGTCCAAGCAGATCGCTAAGATATTGATAAAGTTCTTGATTTGATTTGATTTTTTCGATATTCATAAATTGATAAACCAAACGAGGAAGAGAAGATGGATAAGGCTAGGATTACGCAAAAAGCACCCTATGTACTGGAAATGAAAGCCGGAAAATTTGCATGGTGCAAATGCGGACTTTCCACGAATCAACCCTTTTGCGATGGCTCGCATAAAACCACCGATCTTAAACCGATTGTTGACAAATTGGACAAAGATCAAACCGTGGCATTTTGTGGTTGTAAACAAAGCGGCAATGCCCCCTTTTGCGACGGCAGCCATAAAAACTTATAATCCCGATTCTATGGGAAGGGGCATGGCGGCGTTAAATGCGCGCTTTATCCGTTTATAGTGCCAGCGGGTCAAACGATTGGAATAGGCATTGATCATCGCCAGATAATATTCCTTTTTTATCATCTTGCGGGAAACTTTAACTTTTTCGTTTCCTAAAAGTGCGAGGGTGTTTTCCTGTATCTTCTGTAAGGTTCGCATGGCCCAGAACACCGGCAGCATACAAAACAGACGGATGCCCTTTTCTTCCTTTGGGATAAGCAAAATATAATCCAGGGCCTGGTCGAGATGTGCCACTGCACGATCGACCAATTCAATAAACAGTTTTTCTGCCTGGGGCGCGTTTTGTTTTTCAAATATGGTCTTGCGGTCCAACTCATATTTTAATAATAATTCTTCGGGAATATAGGATTGTCCGCGACGCAAATCCGTGGTCATGTCACGAATAATGTTGACCAGTTGCAGACCTTTGCCAAAAGATTCCGCTAATTTTGTCAGCCGTTTTTGCAGCGGTGGCGTAATTTTTTGCGAGTATGATGAAAACAATGCGGTCAATAAATAGCCCACTGTACCTGCCACATAGTACATATATTCATCGAGGTCTTTCATGCTGCGCAGGAAGGCAAGTTTTTTAAGTCCGCCGGCCTGTGCAAACTTGCTCATGCCACGGGACATTTCCACCACCCAAAAACCGATATGTTTTTGTGCTTTTTCCGGGAAAGAATAAAATACACTCATCACCCGTTCGATGTTATGCACTAGTTCATCATCGGCACACTCAGAAGGAAAATCGGCAATGGCATTTAAAAATGCAGGCAGGTTCTGCTCATTAATTTTAAAGATATTGATAAATTTTTCAAGAAGAAGACGTTTGTCATTAAGTTTTAGTCTTTCGGTATCTTCCACGGTATCTGCAATTCGGCACAACAGATAGGCAACGGTAACCGGTTTCTCCAGGGCCTCAGGCAACATGAGGATGGTTGGCGCAAAGGTGCGGGAAACACGTGGCAGCATTGCCCGGCAATAGGTCATATCCTCGTTTAAGTTTTCCATTTTTATCAACATATTTTCTGTCATTTTATTAAAGAGTATATCCTAAGAAAAGTATATTCCTGTAAATTGAAAAAATAATTTACGTCGGAAATGTCAAATTACATAAAATATTTTATCACAATTTTCAAACAGTGTAGCAGCAAGCTTGCAATTAAATCAGAACGCGGATAAATGCTCACCGGGAATGTATGCTGTTTCTACACCCTGGCGGAGATCATGGACGATGATATGCTTAGGTTTAATCCGTGATGTTAATATCATCTGCATCTTCGTCAATTTCCAATCTAAAAGGGTCCAATTGAGGGACCTTATCACGGATTTCAACCACGATCTTATTGTTGGCTTTACGAAATTTTTTATACTTTTCCCCCATAGCGTCAATACGATCGGCCTGGACGTCTATTTTATCCGACTCATCGGCCATTTTCTTTTCATAATCCTTCATTACCTGGTCATCGAAGCCGGACAGTACATAATCTACCAGGCCGCCAATGGCCTTTACCGCAAGTTTGGCGCCGGCAAGACCAACCTTGACCGCTTTTCCCCCGATGCGGTTACGTGTCCGAAAAGTAGTGTACATACTTTGATAATATTCTTTTAGGATTGTTTTTTGCGCTGGTGAGGTTTTAACTTTTTCTCCGCGGATAAACAAAGCCGCTTGTGGGGAAATTTCGATGAGATAGATATCGTTATCGCGTGAAGCAAGTATCAGCGAGCTATCTTCAAACAATATATAGTTTTCTTTATTTATATTCATCTGGATTTTTTTAAATTTTTCAGACATGCCGTCATCGGCCAGAACAATCTGAAAAACAAACAGAAGTGAAAGAATTATGATTTTCATGACTTTCTCCATTTTAGTACAATTACGTATATTCCCAAGGGAAGTTGCACCATATTAAAATTCAAACAAAATTCTCATCTATAATTTTCTGCAATGAATCCAAAATTCCAATATATTGCGCTTACCCAAAACAGGGGTGTGGGGCTTTTGCTCTCTGCTTGTTTGGGATAATTAGCATCGATGTAAATAATTTATTACAATTTGGCCTGAGAGTAAATGCGAAATAGGTATTTGATACAAAGGGAAGCATGAGTGCCAATATTTATAAAACATTAGATCAACACGATGATCGTATTGCCTATATCCTGGATACCAATGTTGTCCTACATGATCCATCAGCAATTTTTCGTTTTGATGAACATATTGTCCTGATCTCGCTTTTAACCCTGGAAGAAATCGACAATAAAAAAAGCGATCCCGGTATTGGTTATAATTCGCGCGACATCAGCAACAAACTGGAACAATTGTTGGATCGTGGGGATGGGGAAGAAAGCCCCCTGCATATACCTAATGGACGTGATGGTACGCTTATTTTTATAAAGGAACATATTTCCGCTAATTTTCCACCTGAGTTGTCCATGAGTTATAAAGATAATGCCATGCTTGCCCAGGCCATTGGGTTTATCGAAAAATACCCTCATCGGAAATTCATTTTTGTTACCAAGGATCGCAATCTGCGTATCAAATGCCGGGCCCTGGGGATTGATACCCAGGATTATATGCATGATAAAATATCGGATGAGTATCTGGCCAGTTTTTTTAAACCTCTGCAGGAAATCCAACTGGGCGAGGACGAAGTCAATGCCCTGTTTGGCGGAGAATCACAAAAAGAATGGGGTATAAATTATCGAAAAAAATGGCAACTAAATGAAAATGATGTGGCCGCTTTGTTTGCTCCCGATGGTAATGTGATAGGAATGGGCATCCGTAAATCGGAGCGATTACGATATTTTGATTATTTTGCCACCCGCATCATGGATACGGGCCCAAAAGTGCTTGATATGGAGAAATATTCATTCAACTTTGAGCAGGCTGCCTGTATGGTCCAGGCCATGGATGACAGCATAAAA
This sequence comes from uncultured Calditrichaceae bacterium, assembly GCA_964456445.1. Classification (GTDB taxonomy): domain Bacteria; phylum Calditrichota; class Calditrichia; order Calditrichales; family J004; genus CAYWBI01. Next base: position 6,583 of record CAYWBI010000037.1, on the reverse strand, counting down.
ATACAGATTATCATTGGTAAGGCCGGTACCGGCAAGACACACATTGCCATGGCTGCCGCGCTGGAAAAAGTTTTTAAAGAACGTAAATATGATTCAATTAAATTAATAAAACCGATCATAACCAAAAGCCGTCTTGGTGATGATATCGGTTTCCTGCCTGGTTCTGTCAAACGTAAACTTTTGCCAAAAATGCGGCCCTTTATAGACAAATTGCGGCAGTTTACAAACGAGACCAATACCGAGGCAGGCTATAAAAAACTGCTTGATTCAGGTGTGATTGAACTTATGAACCTGGCCGATGTACGGGGCGCGGATATAGCCAACTCCTTTGTTATCTTTGACGAAGCTCAAAATGCCAATCCCTTTCAGATGCGTACCTTGGGGACCCGTCTCGGGGAGAACACAAAACTAATTGTGCTTGGAGACCCCACCCAAATTGACAGCATTTATCTTGATAAATACAGCAATGGCCTGATCAGTTTGTATGAAAATTCAATAAGCAAGCCCCGACCATTTATTGCCCGAATTTGCCTGGTGCAAATGGTACGCTCTCACACATCCAAATGGTTCGAAGACACGCTATACAAAAAATAATCTATGCATATTCCTTTGGTACAAAATAAACTTATCCATTGGTTTGGGCAGAACGCCCGAATATTGCCCTGGAGAATACATACAAATTGGTATAAAACCTTTTTATCGGAAATTATACTGCAACAAACCACAGTGGATCAGGGTCTGCCATTTTTTAATAAAATTTACTCTGCGTATCCAAACATACAAAAACTTGCTCTGGCGGATGAACACGATATTCTAAAACTCTGGGCGGGGTTGGGGTATTATGCCCGGGCCCGAAATATGCTCAAAGCCGCAAAAATAATTGCGGATACGTTTAACGGGGAATTTCCACGAGAGATGAAAACGGCGTTACAGTTACCGGGTATCGGCCCTTATAGCGCCGCCGCCATCTTGTCCATTGCCTTTAAACAACCCTTTGCAGTTTTAGACGGGAATGTACTTCGTGTCCTGGCAAGGTTTTACAACAACCAGGGTGATATCCGCAAAAACACGGTAAAAAAAGAACTTTTAATCTTGGCGCAAAATTTACTGCCCCGGGAGAAACCGGGTGTTTTCAATGAGGCGTTAATGGAGTTGGGTGCGGCGGTATGTACGCCTGCAAAACCGGATTGTGAACATTGTCCGTTTCAGGATGATTGCGGGGGATTAAAGGCAGGAACTGTTCATCGTTTACCTCATAAATCACCTGCAAGAAAAAAACAAAAGCGGTTTCATCTCGTTATGGTTTACCAATACAATGGCAGCTACTTTATCCGCTGCAGACCGGAGAAGGGGCTACTGGCCGGTATGTGGGAATTTCCCTGTCATCTTACCGATAAAAAAGGGTGGGAGGCTGGTTCAATATTGACTCATCTCAAACAACAAAACAGTGCAGATATGTATTCTTCACCTGTTTTTCGTCAGCTATATAGCCACATCGACCTGACCTTTATGGCAGTTCTAATTCCGCTGTCAAAAAAGTATTTATCTCAAACTGACGATGTATCCGTCGGGCGTTGGATAACCCCGGGGGAATTTTCAGATTTTCCCATCCACACTGCCCATAAAAAAGTTATTCATTGGCTGGAATCGATGTCTGCCTCAGGGCTGGAAGGCGTTTCGTTTTAAAATCGGACCGTTTATTCCGGCAGTATGCCATTCCCTAAAAACGTTTTGTCTTTATTGTCAATATCACTATATTATTGAATTCTCATTTTAAAGGAATGATCTTAGCGGTCGGGTTTATACTCAACATTGCATGCCTCCTGCCCGCAACAAGAAACTTGCCTGTTTGTATTTTATATTTAGTAATCCTAAAAAATCCATCGGCCGGGATGTGCTTGCGCTAAAAAAGCAACCCACTATTTTAAGGAGGAAGAATGAACATAAAGCTATTTGCCGAGCAGCCAAAGGGGCTTCCGGTTTTATTTATGACAGAAATGTGGGAGCGTTTCAGTTATTATGGGATGCGCGCAATTTTAGTTCTGTTTATGACAGCCGCTGCGTCGGAAGGTGGTCTGGGTTTTGACAGCGCCAACGCCAGTGCGATTTACGGTTTATATACTTTTGGTGTCTATGCCCTTGCTTTACCTGGTGGATGGATTGCCGATACCTTACTCGGTCAGCGTCGCTCGGTGCTTATCGGGGGGATATTAATCGCCTTAGGGAACTTTTCCCTTGCTGTTCCGGGAATGCCCACATTTTATTTGGGATTAGTGCTGGTGATTCTGGGAACCGGGTTATTAAAGCCAAATGTCAGCGCCATTGTTGGTGATCTATATCCCGAAGGCGGCGCACGACGTGATGAAGGTTTTTCTATATTTTACATGGGTATCAATGTCGGCGCCCTGCTTGGCCAGTTTATTTGTGCCTGGCTTGGTGAAAAAGTGGATTGGCATCTGGGATTTTTAGCCGCGGCCATTGGTATGGTCCTTGGTTTGATCCAATATGTTAGCCGTGGAAAATATCTTGGAGAAGCCGGAAAATTAAAAGGCGAGGCCGGCAAATCTGAAAATATTTTACGTGCCCGCAAACAATTTATGTATGGGATCGGTGTTACCCTGCTAATCGTCATTGGTATTGTTTTGTACATCCAAAGCAGTACAGACTTTAGTATTGTAAATTTCGCACAAGGCACGGGGTATATCCTTTTGGCCGTTGCTGTTATATATTTTGCCATCATTATTATTTTTGCCTGTGAAAACAGTGAAGAACGTAAACGGGTGGCCCTTATCGCCTTCTTGTTTATGGGCGCCATTGTATTTTTTGGCGGTTTTGAGCAAGCCGGATCATCGATGAACCTGTTTGCGCGTGACCTGACCGATCGTTTTGTTGCCGGTTATGAAGTTCCTACGGGCTGGCTGCAGAATGTAAACCCCTTGTTCATTGTAACCCTTGCGCCTGTGGTAGGCGCCCTGTGGGTAAAACTCGGTGACAAAAACCCGTCCATACCCATAAAATTCAGCATGGGGCTGCTCTTATTGGGCGTTGGTTTTTTTGTCCTGGCCTGGGGCTCTTCCTATGCTACTGAGGGCTCAAAAGTAAGCCCGATGTGGTTGATCGTAACTTACTTTTTCCATACGGTTGGTGAATTGTCGTTAAGCCCGGTGGGCTTAAGCAGCATCACAAAACTTTCACCCAAGCGTCTGGTAAGCCAGATGATGGGCACCTGGTTTCTTGGCGCCGCTCTTGGCAACCTTATTGCCGGCCTGGTTGCCGGATATGTGGAAAGCTTCGAACCATCTCTTCTTTTCGCTGTTGTCGGTGGTTTTGTCTTTGTGTTTGGTATGTTGTTCCTGGCTATCAGTCCAAAGATTAACAAGCTCAGCGGTGGTATAAATTAATTTTTCTCTTTTGTTCTTTAAGCCTCCGATTCATCGGGGGCTTTTTTATTTTAACCCGCTTAAGAGTATTCAATGTTTGCCAAACTCCGATTCAATTTGAGAGCTCTATATTCAAGAGCCCAAAACCAAAGCTTTCCCTCACGTCAACTGTCCCCCGAATTTGAAGTTTTTTATTCTCTGCCGGATAGTCACCTAAACAATCTCCTTTGTTAATTTGCCTACGGTATTGTATCTTATGCGCTTTCTTGCTCATCATTAAAAAGGATTTTCTTATGAAAGGTCATCCAAAGGGACTACCAATTCTCTTTTTTACAGAATTATGGGAACGCTTTTCCTATTACGGTATGCGTGCCATTTTGGTGCTTTATGTAACGGAAACCACCATCAGCAGCAATCCGGGTTTTGGCTGGAGTAAGGCTGATGCGCTCTCCTTATACGGGACATATACCATGATGGTTTATCTCATGGCCATCCCCGGCGGCTATATAGCCGATAAACTTCTTGGACAAAAAAAGACGGTTCTGATTGGGGCAATACTCATCGCTGCCGGACAGTTGTTGCTCGCGGTACATGGCATGGCCTTTTTCTATACCGGTCTTGGTGTGCTTGTGCTGGGTGTTGGCGCATTAAAACCAAATATTTCTACAATGGTTGGTGGGCTGTATAAGCCCGGTGATATCAATCGGGATAAAGGCTTCACCATCTTTTACATCGGTATCAATATCGGCGCTTTTACTTCGCCGCTCATCGTTGGTTATATCGGTGAAGTATATGGCTGGCATTATGGTTTTGGCCTGGCGGGTATTGGCATGTTGTTTGGTATCGCTTTTTATATTTGGGGACAAAAATATCTCAAAGAAGTTGGCAACCTAATCCACGTAAAAAAAGTGGAAGGCAAAAAACAACATCACCCCTTAACCCGTATGGAGAAAGACCGCATTATTGTTATGCTGGTTTCTTTTCTGATTGTGATCGTCTTTTGGGGCGCTTATGAACAGGCCGGTGGCTTGATGAACCTCTATACTAAGGAAAAGATTAACCGGGTTGTTTTAGGCTGGCAGATACCGGCCAGTCTGTTCCAATCCGTTCCGGCCTTCTTCGTGGTTGTTTTCGGGACACCCGTTGCTTATTACTGGGCCAAACGACAAAAACTGGGCAAGGAGGCTTCCTCTTTGTTTAAGATGGCGGTGGGCACCATGATCATGGGAACCGGATTTTTAATGATGACGGCTGCCTCTTATCAGGCGGAAACCATGGGCAAGGCGATGTTGATCTGGCTTATCCTTTCCTATTTCCTACAGGTAATAGGCGAGCTATCCTCTTCGCCCGTTGCACTGTCTTTTATAACTAAACTGGCCCCTGCCCGTTACGGCTCCATTATGATGGGCGTTTATTTTGCCGCAACCGGGCTCGGCAACAAACTTGCCGGGGTTGTAGGTTCGCTCGCGGAAAATGCCGGGGAATTTGAGATATTTACGGGCATTTTTATTTTCACCGCTGTTTTTGGCATTTTGTTGTTGCTGTTGTTAAAGCCGCTAAAACGACTGACACATGGTGCGGATGATGCGATCATTGGCTGATTCCAGCACGGTGAAGTTGTTCATGTAAAATAATTACCTTCACAAAAAAAGCCTTGTGGGAATTTCCCACAAGGCTTTTTGGTTTTATAAGCTGTGCTACGATCGTTTCAACCCAAAATCTTGTTATAGCGGTTTAGAACTGATATCCGAGGCCAATGCTGAATGCCGTGATGTTCATGCTATGGACGCCCGGGATGGCTTTGGCATAGACTCCGGCCGGAACGGTGCGTTCCGTTCCCGAGAGGTACTCAGCGGAAGCGTCCACTACCCACTTGTCAAAATGGAGGGTAAGCCCGCCGGTAAAGGCATTATTGCTTATGCTTGGGAAAAGGATGTTATAGGTTTCATCCGGGCCGGGGGCTGGATCATTATAGTAACCTGCGCGTAGGGTCAGCATGTCATTTACATCGTAGGCGGCGCCAACACGGATTTGAGTGGCATCTTTCCATTTGAGGATAAACTTATTGTCGCCGGTTGGTTCCAGGGCCCCCTGCCATACCGGGCTTTTGTATTTGGTATCAAAAACATTTTCACTCTCCGACCATTGGCTGTATTGGGCGTCGAGGGTAATGGTCAGGTTTTTGATTGGTTTAACGGCGATGCCACCGGCCAGCTACATTGGCCAGGCCACGTCGCGGTCAAAATCAGTTTCCGCGGCGTTATAGGCAGCAAAGGCCGGGTTTTTGGCCGTGCCGCTCATTTTAACCGTTGTCTTTGTACGAAACGATGCGCCAAGACTGAGCATATCGTTCATTTTATAATGTGCTCCAAGGGTAACCCCATAGCCAAGACCGGTCGAGCTTTCGGTGTACTGCATAAAAGTACCTGGGGCTACCTCAGCCGGGCGGTCCATATCGAAAATTCCGTAAAAAACATTTACCGCCAGACCTATGGAAAAATTGTCGGATACGCTATAGGCAACAGCGGGGGAAAAATTGATGACGCCGATCTGTGATTTCCAGTTAAAGGACTGTCCACCGCTCAGGTTCTTGAGATCATTACCGTCCCATTCCGCACCTAAACCCGCGGGCACATAAGCGCCCAGCCCGATGGTCAGTTTGTCCGAAAGCAGACATTGCCAGTAACCCATCAATCCTGGCGAAGGATAAAGATTGGATTTGGTTTTAGCGTCAATTCCGGCTGCAGCAAATTTATATGTTGCATCTGGTGAAACACCGGAATAGTAAACACCTACAAAACTGCCACTAAGATTACGCAACCCGGCCGGGTTCCAGTAAACCGTGGAATAATCATTAGCCAATCCGACAAAAGCGCCTCCCATACCCAACGCCCGCGGGCCGATGCTGTTCAAGCTTAAACCGTTGGCAAACAAAGCGCTGCCTGAAAATAAAATGGCCATAAGAAGCAAACTAAACTTCTTCATAGTACCTCCCTGAATAATGTTAGAAAAATAAATTAGCTGGTAAAGATTTACCAGCGCTAATATACGAACTTTTTATACCAAAAGGGATTGATTTATTTATACAGGTAATAATTAGTTGCGGATTTTCTTTTAGCTGATCGAAACGGTTTAAAATCGGAGGGCCTGTGATATAATACCGTACATTGCTTTAAAGATGATATAACGCACAGCATGTAAAA
>CAYWBI010000036.1:0-25786 GCA_964456445.1 uncultured Calditrichaceae bacterium | reverse complement strand
AAAAGCGTTTATATTACAACCCTTTTTACCTTAAATTATAGCTGAATAGTAACAATAATAAGCTTAAAGACAATAAGAATATCCGGTGGCGGTGGCGCCACCGGATAGGTTTTAAAAAACCGGAATATTATTTTAGCAACAGCATACGATGCGTTTGGACAAATGCCCGTCCGCCGTTAACCGGGCGCGCTTTCATCCGGTAAAAATAGACCCCACTGGCCAGATTACCTGCATTAAAAGTTACGGAATGTGTCCCGGCATAACGGACGCCCGAGATCAGATCACGTATCTTACGTCCGGTGATATCAAAGATGGTTAGCTCAACCATACTATTGACCCCAAGATGATATTCTATAATCGTTTCCGGGTTAAACGGGTTGGGATAGTTGACATTTAATTTAAAGGAGCCCGGCGCTGTCTTTAAATCTGCTATTCCGGTTGTTGACAAATACTGGGCATACAATCCGGTACCCGTACCAACCAATAAATCGTCCCAATACAGAACATTAATACGACTGCCCTGAGGATAATCATATACTGTTGTCCACTTTGCAAAACTTGAATCCAGCGCATAAAGTATGTTATTTACCGCAACATACGGCACGTCATTGGAAAAAGCGTCAAAACCCCAGGTAACAGCGCTGGCACCATTCTGTAACGGAAACCCTTCACTGGAAAAAGCCATCCATTGGCTGCTATCGGGAGCTAAACCATAAACACGTGGTTCATTGGAGCTGTTGCCGCCCGCTGCAACAACTCTGCCGTCCGCTGCAATAGCGATATCCGATGCCCCGAAATTGGTAATATGTCCGCCGGTTTCGCTAATCATATCATTTGTAAAAAAGACGCTTTGATCAGAAAAACGAAAGCCGATTTTTTTCACACCATAGGAGGATGTGGTGCCATCGTTTACATAATCGCATGCCACATATACGGTAAATGAATCCGCATTTACCGGATCAATGGCCAACCGTTTTACTTCGGTATTATAGACACCGGTCTCCACCTTGTTCCAGGTTGTGCCATAATCAAAGCTGTAAAAGACAGCCCCTTTTACGCCATTGCTCGGCGAATTGACGCCAAGCGCTATAAAACGGGATGAATCGGGGTGGACGATCACATCGGAAACAAAACTTGAAAAATCGAGATCGCCTTCCCAATAATCTTCCGTTCTAAAAACCTGATTCCAGGAAACCCCGCCATCAAAGGTACGGTATAAACGAACATTGCCTGCAAAGGCCGTATCAGGCCGTTGCTTATCCACCGCGATACTAAAATAAGGCGATCCGTCATGATTGGGAAAATAAACGCTCCAATTTTCTTCGGGCGTTCCATAATTTGCTACATGGCGGATACCGGACTTGGATGCCAGCCAAGCATCCGTTTTTGCGTCATTCATATCAAAATCATTTACCTGAACCGCCTCAAGTCCTTCATCGATTTCAAAAATATTGGCGCCAAAATCCATTGACACACCAATACCCATATCCGTTGTCATCATAACCAGGCCCGGCTGGAAAGGGGCCACGGCAACTGTTCCATCATTTGGATGGGTTTCGGATGATTGCCAGCCGATATTTGCCCAACTGCCCGCCGCCCCTTTTTGGTCACTATAGGCACTGCCGAAATAAACGGCATAATTACTGTCATAACCGCAGGTGATCGAGCCGGAGGCCACGCCACTAATACCAGTACTGAGCGTATCCCAGGAAGCGCCGTCATCATCGGTCCAGGCAATAAATTTACTATGATTGGGTCCATTCCCTGCCGATGTCCCCGCAAAGAACCGACCGTCGGGCCCCATCCCGAATGCCCGATATTGATACATACCCAATCCGCTTGTATTAACCATGCTAAAGGAAGACGATGCAACCAGTGAGTCGAAAACAGCGCTGGATGTGTATATATTTGCCGGATTGCCTTCCCAGGCCACATATACTTTATTATTATTAGGATTTATATATAATCCAATTCCATTGGGCGCTGCAGCGGGTGCGCCAACAACTTCCACCGGACTGTCCGCCGACTCGGTAAATGAACCGCTTAAGGAATCAATTTCACCAAAATGTAAACTAAGGTTGGGGCCGCTTAAAAAGAACAACCGGCCATTATAAGCCTTTACCCCCTGCACGCCAGCGGTACTAATTTCAGTCCGGCTACCGGCATCAACATTAATGCCGTAGAGTGTTCCATTATTTATAAAATACAAATAATGCGACCGTCTGTCTGCAGACATGACCCGGATTCCCGCCCCAAGGTTATCATCTTCGTTGGCGTCGGGCAAAGCCAGGAACCCATCACTGAGCGGTTCCGATTCAGGCTTAAATTCAACATCGTTTGCGAACAATGAGTTTGCACTTTCCGTGGCAACAAAAATTCGGATAGACGCGCTATCCAGGGGAAGAATCTCGATGGCATTTACCCTGCCGCCATAAACACCCGCCACCTCGGGCGAACTCAATTGTGCCTGTAAAAATGTGCTTCCCGCAAATAAAAATGTAACAAAAAAAAGAAAAGTAGAAAATCTACGCATGGTTTCCTCCGGACTAATAAAATGTTATTTCCTTTAAAATTCGGAGAAAGGCGTAAGGATTTAAAAAAAATAAACGGTTCGGACAATAACTGTCCATTTATCTTTAGGTCGATATACTTCAGATAGGTTGTTTTATGCGTTTAGCGGGTTTTAATTTGTCCGGCATTGTCCACCCGCATTTTTTTCCAGTTTACAAACAAACCATATATCGCGCCCATGGAAACCAGGCTTAAGCCGGATGCACTCAGTACATTTCCATATAACCAGTTACCGGTGGCAAACAATGCCCCATATACACCAAAACATCCTAACAGCATGTTTAAAATTCCTTGTGGAACATCCCAGGCTTCATCATAGTTTTGTTCAGTGATTTTATGTAATTTCATTTTCTCAATGACCCCTTTCCAACCGGGCCCGCCCGGGTGCACGAGATTATAAAAACGGAAAAGGGCTTCGTCATCACTTGGTGATGTAAGGAAAGTGACGGTCAGCCAGGCGACAGTTGTGATAATTACCCCGCTTAAAAGCTGTATATGGGTGGAGATGGGCGCCAATCCGGTGTGCGGATGGATCGCCTGGAAATAGATGGCCACAACGAATGAAACCATCATGGCGGTAATCTCACTGTATGGATTGATTCGCCACCAAAACCAGCGCAATATAAATAGGAGCCCGGTTCCGGCGCCAATTTGAAGTAAAATATTAAAAGCCTGCAGGGCATTGCTGAGCAACAAAGCCAGAGCAATGACAAATATCATCAATACCACCGTGGACCAGCGCCCGACGGAAACCAATTTTTTATCACTGGCCTGTGGATTGACAAAGCGTTGATAAAAGTCGTTCACAATATATGATGAACCCCAGTTGAGATGTGTGGAAATGGTGGACATAAACGCGGCAATCAAAGAGGCAATAACCAAACCCAACAGGCCATTCGGCAAAAAGGTCAACATTGCCGGGTAGGCCAAATCATTCTTTACTACAGAGGGATCAATGGCAGGAAAAGCATGGTGCAGCGATGCTAAATCCGGATAGACAATAAGCGAGGCCAGTGCGACAAGAATCCATGGCCAGGGACGCAGGGCATAGTGTGCGGCATTAAAAAAAAGAGTGGCACCCACAGCATTTTTTTCATCCTTGGCCGAAAGCATGCGTTGGGCGATATATCCGCCACCGCCCGGTTCGGAGCCGGGATACCAGACACTCCACCATTGCACAGCCAGGGGCAAAATAAATAAGGAGATCAATGCTTCATGATCATTAAAATCCGGTAAAAGATTTAATTTTGGCAAAACCGATGTATGTTGAAGCATATTACTTAACCCACCAACCTGTGGCAGGTTCACCGCAACATAAGCCGCTCCAAAAGCACCGATCATGGCGATGCTAAATTGGAAAAAATCGGTTATAAGTACCCCGCGCAGACCGCCGAGCGAGCTATAGGCCACGGTTATAATCGAAGCCGCCAACAGGGTTTGCAACGGTGTCCAGCCCAGCATGACACCGCCAATTTTAATCATTGCCAGAGAAACCGAGGCCATGATCAGGATATTAAAAAAGACCCCAAGATAAAGGGCACGAAAGCCGCGTAAAAATGCGGCGGCCTTACCCGAATAACGCAACTCATAAAATTCCAGATCGGTTAAAACACGCGAACGTCGCCAAAGTTTGGCATAAACAAAGACAGTCAACATACCGGTCAACAAAAAGGCCCACCACACCCAATTACCGGCCACCCCATGCTGACGCACAATATCCGTTACAAGATTGGGCGTATCAGCAGAGAAAGTCGTGGCCACCATGGAAACACCAAGTAGCCACCAGGGCATATTGCGCCCGGAGAGAAAATATTCCGATGCATTTTTCCCCGCCCGTTTGGAAACAATCAATCCAATAAGCAAAGAGAGAATAAAGAACGCGATGATAATGCCCCAATCCAGCGCCGACAATGCCATGCTGAATACCTTTATTTTATGGAAAAAGTGATCTGCAAAGATAGACATCCCGGAGAAAAGGAACAAGTGAGAGAAGCAACCGGGCCAAAAAATTTGACCCGGTATTCCGTAAGACAGCAAAACCCGATCGCTGCCTATATAAATATCCGGCTGCAATTTCATCCGTGCAGACAGAGTAGCAACAGGCAACGTGGTTTTTTGGATTACAAGTTTTGGCCTTGCTCTTTTAAAATCCGATGAAAGATTGGAGAGACGACAAGACACAAATCATAAAAACAACAGTCCTTTAGCCACAACTACAGGCATCTCCGCATGAAGAATTTGCGTTGCTGCTTAACTCTACTTCAAGCGGATCAAAGTCAGCAGTTTGTTCGCGTAAAAATGCGAATTCGGCGGGCGCCAGATCAAGGGGTATCCAGCAATGGTGCAGGCCGCCATGGATCACATCAATTGCATGCATGTGGGCGTCATATATTTTTTCTACTTCGATAGTCCTTATTTTATCCGCTTCCACCAACTCCAGTTTCATTCCGGTTTGAATGGGGTTGCGGGGCTCAACCTTAATCATCTTACGCAAGGCATCATAGTCGCGTATCAGACCGGAGACCCGATAGCACACCTGCTCGGCCCGGGTGCCATCAAATTTTTGGGCAGATTTTCCCGGATTGCCTTTATAAAATCCGGCAATATAGCCCTTATTGGCCGCGGCAAATACATCGGTAAGGTTTTCCGGATTAAAGGGCCGGCCAGCTTCCATATCGTCGATGGCATGGCGGTATGCCCGCGCAACGGTCGCCGCATAGTAGGAGGATTTATTGCGTCCTTCCACCTTAAAACTGACAACACCGGCCGCGCGCAGCTCATCGAGATATTCGATGGCACAAAGGTCACGGGCATTCATCAGGTACGTGCCGTTTTCATCTTCGTCAATTTGCATAAATTCGCCCGGTCGTTCGGTTTCCTCAAGATAATAATCGCCACGTAACGGCGCATACGCGTCGCCCTGCTGGGTAACCGCGGGTTGCAGCCCATCGGCAACGGCCTGTGGCAACCACGATTTTGGCTGATTGTCGTCCTTTTTATACATTTTGTATTGCCAGCGGCAGGAGTGAGAGCAGGTCCCCTGATTGGGGTCACGGTAAGACATATAGTTGGAAATCAGACAGCGTCCAGAATAGGCGATGCAAATGGCCCCATGCACAAATGCTTCCAATTCGATGTCCGGGCAATAGTCATGGATGGTTTTTATTTCCCTGATACTCAACTCACGCGAGAGAATAATGCGTTTTATACCCACCTTTTCCCAGAATTTAGCGCTTGCATAATTGACCGTGTTGGCCTGAACGGACAGATGGATTTCCTGATCGGGATGGCGCTCACGCATGAGCATAATCATTCCGGGATCGGACATAATCCAGGCATCCGGTTGTGTTTCGTCCAATAACTTTCCGATATATTTGATAAACGGTCCGACTTTGTGATTATGTGGAAGGATATTGGCCGTCAGATACACCTTTTTATTAAGCCCATGGGCATAATTGATGGCTTCGATAACCGTATCACGTTTAAAGCCGTTTTCACGCGCGCGCAGGGAAAACATCGGGATGCCCATATATACGGCGTCGGCGCCATAGGCATAGGCGTACTGCATTTTTTCAAAATTGCCCGCAGGCATCAGGAGTTCGGTTTTTTTCTGCATTTTTTCTTTCAACAAAAGGCTTTATATTTTTAAATTATTGTCCATCGATAAAATTAGTTTTAACCACACTACCCGAATCTAACGGGAAGCGCAATCAAACAGATTGAACACAAATACACCATTTACATTCAGGGCAGGCAAGATAACCATATTTCCATGATCACGCAAAAAAAGGCGACGCCCCGGATTAATTGGAAACATAATTCTTTTATATAATTTTTTTTAATTTCAAATATTTATATTTTCTGTTTTCGGCTAAAATGGGCATGGCTGCGCCCCCGGCCGGCAGAAAAGACCAATTACCTTTTATCAGGCAAACCGGAGGCAAAACTGAATAATTCCAATACAAAACCCCAAAAAAAACTTACATTTAAAGTGGAGTTGGAAAGCGACCGTTGGAACATCCGGCCCGTATTGTGCGAGCCGGACGGCAATGGCCGTCCCGGGCGTACTTTTCTATTAAACGGCCAGTCACTGTCCGATCCCGGACTTACACTTAGCTCACAGGAAAAATTTGCCCTTAACGCGCTTAACAAATCTTCGCATAAAGAGGCTTTTACCTATAATTATGATGGATACGCCTATGGTGGGGGCATGGGACATGTATTGAATATGATAAAGGGGGCCACGCTTATAGAGGGCAAAACAAACACGCCGGTCACTTTTTACCCGGAAAAGATAAAATTTCGTATAAAGGTCAAAACAAATGAGAGAGGGGCCGCGCAGTTAACGGCCATGCTTCTCCACCCGGACGGCAGCGACCTTGGACCATTGGACGAACATTTCTTCATGCTTACCGCCGGGTATCATTATCTTTACAAAGGCGGGGTCCTTTATTTTGTGGATGTGAAAGTCAAAGGAACAATTATTTTAGCTTTTACCCAAAAGAAAAACGTGGAACCGCCCGGCGGTTTGGATGCGTTTATGACCGCCACTTATCCGCTTTTGCTGGAAGCACAAGTCCCGGTTGAGTTCCGGCCGCCGATTGCCCTTGGGCATATTGATACCGTCCGTGAAAAGCGGCTCCATTTAAAGGAAAACGGCAACTTCCTCGAAATGGGCCTCTCGTTTATCTATGACCGCGGCCTGGAAATCAATTATCCGGCCAGGAATGATATCTTTGTAAAGAGAACCGATACTGGTTATACCATTGCACATCGGGATAAAAAAGCCGAATCACAAACCATAAAAAGCCTTCTTGCCCATAACGTGAAAGAAGAATTCGGTCTTTTTTATGTGGCCAAAGACATATCGCCCCTGGAATGGCTGTTCAATGAGCTGCCTGCATTGGAAGCGGACGGCCTTAAAACCCAGGGCAGGGAAAAATTGGAAAGATTTAAAATCCTGGACGCCAAGCCCAAACTGTACGGCGCCGTTCATGGCAAAACCGATTGGTTCGATTTAAACCTGGAACTGGATTTTGACGGTATCCGTATCTCCGCAAGGGAGATCGCAGAGCAATTGCAGAAAACTGCCGGCCGTTTCGTTCGGTTAAGCGATGGCCGCTACGCCCAGTTGACCAGAGAGATTGTGGAAGGGCTGTCCCTATTGCAGTCGTTCGGTAAAAAAGTCCCCGGAAACGATATGTTGCGTTTTGGCAAAAACAACCTGCTTTTTTTAGACATGGCGTTTGAAAACGGGATATTGGAAAATCCCGATGGTAATTTCAAAAACAAACTGCAAAATTTAAAATCATTTAAAGAAATCAAAAAAGTGTCCGTGCCCAGGGCTTTGCAGGGTAAACTGCGCCCGTATCAACAAGGTGCCCTGGAATGGCTTACCTTTTTACATGAATTTGGATACGGCGGTTGTCTGGCCGATGACATGGGCCTTGGCAAAACGGTCCAAACCCTGGCCTTGTTGTTGGCCCGCCCTCAACCGGGCAGGCCCTCCCTGATCGTGGCGCCCACATCGGTAATCTTTAACTGGGAAAAGGAAATCGAAAAATTTGCCCCGACATTGTCCTATTATTTGTTTTATGGCATAGGGCGTAATAAGGACCTGGCTTTTTTGTCCGGGCAGGAACTGATCATCACCACCTATGCCCTGATGCGGCGGGATGTATCGTTGTTTGCCTCCCTACCCCTTTATTACCTGATCCTTGACGAATCACAAAAGATCAAGAACCCGCAATCGCAAACCGCTAAAGCCGCTTTTAAACTGACCCCCGGCCACCGTCTGGCGCTCAGCGGCACCCCCATCGAAAACAACGTGGGCGAATTGTGGTCCCTGTTCCGTTTCCTGAACCCCGGTATGTTGGGCAGTTTTAACTTTTTCCGGGAGAATTTTGCCGACCCAATTGAAATGGGCGGCGACAGGGACCGGGCAGAAAAACTGAACCGGCTTATCTATCCTTTTGTCCTAAGGCGCAAAAAGGAAGATGTTGCCCCGGACCTGCCCCCAAAGACCGAGACGGTCTTTTATTGCGAAATGGACAGTGCCCAGCAGGAAGCCTACAATAAATGGCGTGATTATTACCGGGCGCATCTATTAAAGAAGATCGACGCGGTCGGCGTCAACAAATCCAAAATAAGCGTTTTGGAAGGATTGCTTCGCCTGCGGCAGATCAGCATCCACCCGCATTTGGCGGACGAAGGGTCGCCCGTCACGCCCAGTCCAAAATACACCGCTGTGCTGGAACTTATCGATGAAATTGTAAAAGAAGGTCACAAGGCGCTTATCTTTTCACAATTTGTAAAAGCATTGGACCTGTTACGCAACGAACTGGAAGACAGGGCCCTGCCCTTTGCCTATTTGGACGGTCGGACACGCGGACGCCAGGCACAGGTGGACCGCTTTCAGGACGACCCGGAATGCAAATTGTTCCTAATCTCGTTAAAGGCAGGCGGCTCGGGCATTAACCTGACCGCCGCCGAATACGTTGTCCATTTGGACCCCTGGTGGAACCCTGCCGTGGAAGCGCAGGCCAGCGACCGCGCCCACCGCATCGGGCAAAAAAAACAGGTCTTCGTTTATAAAATGATTACGCGCGGAAGCGTGGAAGAAAAAATCCTTCAATTACAAAAAAGGAAAAAGGGGCTTTCCGAGCAGATTATCCCAACCGATAGCACTTTCTTTAAGACCCTTGAACGGGCGGATATCGAAAACCTTTTTTCATGACCCGGGGGGGGGGCAAATATAGAATAAACCCTAAAGTCCGTCGGCGCCTCGCCCTTCCAACCTATTGGAAAGGAACAATCGGAGTCTATAAAAGGCTTTAACCTTTTTTTGCGGCATTCATCGCTTTGGATGTAATGCAAATCGTTGATATATTGCTGTTTTATAAAATAAGGAGGATGGCCATGCGCAAATTTCGGGTTACATTTCTGTTTTTTATTGCCATTTGTTTTGGTATGGCCCATATAGGCAGCGGGCAGATAAACAGTTTGTATATGCCGATTAATATACAAAAAGCCTTTAAGGCTGGTACCCGCTCCATGGACGGTTTGCCCGGTAAGTCGTATTGGCAAAACCATTCGCAATATAAAATTTCGGTGCATGTATATCCGCACAGCCGTCTGCTTAGCGGTCAGGCCCGGATCATTTATTTTAACGAAAGTCCCGACAGTCTCAAGCAATTAGTCCTGCGTACCTATCCCGATCTCTATAAAAAAGGCAACATGCGCGACTTCCCTATCGACCCAAGCGTTGTAAATGAGGGCATGCATATTCATTCACTGGTAGTAAACGGGCAAAAGATCGATCTGCACGAGGCGCATTCCAAAGCGCGGCGAATGGGCACCAATCTGTTTGTACAGCTCAGCAATCCGCTCGCTCCAAACGACAATGTCCGCGTCGAAATCACCTGGGATTACACCATCCCCAACAAATCACAGATACGCGCGGGGGCCTATGACAAGTCATCCTTTTTCATTGGCTATTGGTATCCGCAATTGGCCGTTTATGATGATGTGGATGGCTGGGACCGGATCAATTATACCGGTCAACAAGAGTTCTACAATGATTTCAGCGATTACGACGTTCAGATCCATACACCTGCCGGTTTTAACGTTTGGGGTACGGGAATACTGCAAAACCCGGATGAAATCTATCCGGAGCAACAATTGAAGATGTTTAACGACGCCCATCATAGCGATAAAATATTCCGAATTATTAACAAAGAAAGCTATGCAAAGGATTCGATTGTTATTAACCCCAATGCCAAAAGCTGGCACCTGATTGCCAAACAGGTACCGGATTTTGCTTTTGCCATGAGCGATCATTACTTATGGGACGCCACCAGCGTGGATGTTGGCGACAATGGCCGTCGCGTGTTTGTAAGCGCAGCATACAAACCGGAATCAAAAGGTTTTTACGAGGTGGACTCCATTGCGGCCCTGACTATTGGCTACCTGTCTAAAACATTTCCGGCCGTACCTTTCCCCTTCCCAAAGCTGACGGCTTTTAACGGTGGAAGCGGCGGGATGGAATTCCCAATGATCATAAATGATACCAACATAGATAAATGGAGCCGGGCGGTTGGTTTGACCAGCCATGAAATCACCCATAGCTATTTTCCGTTTTATATGGGGATTAATGAACGCAAATACGCCTGGATGGATGAGGGCTGGGCGACCATGCTGCCTTTTGATCTCCAAGCCCATTTCGCCCCTGATTATGACCAGCGGGCAATCCGTGTAAAACGTTACATTCGTTTTGCAGGTCAGGAAATGGAATTGCCACCGATAACGCCATCGGTGATGGAGCGTGGTTCTACCTACCGCACCGCATCATATGGACGACCGGCCACAGCCTATGCCATACTCCGTGATATGCTTGGTGATAAATTATTTTTAAAGGTCATGCATGGCTATATGAACCGCTGGCACGGCAAACACCCCTTGCCTTATGATTTTTTTAATTCGATAAATGATCTTAGTGGACAAAATCTCAACTGGTATTTAAAACCCTGGTTTTTTGAATCGGGCTATCCGGATCTTGGGATAAAAAAGGTCGAACGTAAAAACGGCACGATCCGCGTTGTGGTTGAAAAAGTTGGCAATTTTCCGACCCCGGTAAAGGTCAATCTGATCTTTGCCAATGACAGCAGCAAAAGCATAACTAAAACGGCAGCGGCCTGGGCAGATGGAAATACTACGGTAACGTTTAACATACCAGTCGATCAAAAGGTTGTACGGGTTGAATTGGGGGGCAGCCATATTCCCGATGCCGTAAAAGAAAATAATAGCTACGAATTAAAATAAGCATTTTAAAATGAATGATGCTGCAAACCAGTGATCATTTTGGATATATAAAAGGCAACACTTTTTTAAGCGTTGCCTTTTTTTAGATATTGTCGCTATGGTTTATTTATAACGGGCCTTAAAATTCTGGGAATTCTTTTTACGCTGTAACTTCTCTTTTTTAGACATCTTGCCAATAAACCAGTTATGATTATTTGTCTTCAGCACCGTATCTAAAATCTTCTTAAGGTTTTTAGCGTCTTTCACCCGTTTGTTTTCCTTTGATGCAAGCCCTTCCCTTATAAGTTCCTTTATCTCCGGGATAAACCCGGTATAAAAGTTTTTACCTAAATCATAGGTACCATGCCAATGCGTATAATCCGGCGCCATCATGGAAGCTCCCATACGTGCGCGACGTCCTTCATGATGCCAAAGTTCAAACCAGGTAAAATCAATTTTATCGCTAAACTTGATATGGTTGCCGTCGGCATCGGCAGTAAGCAGGGGCACGGCCGCTTTATACAATTTTTCGCCCGGCGTTGCAAATTTCGTATCATATAAATCGATGAGCCCTTCATACTGGATAAAAAAATTGTCGGTAAAATTTGTATTATGGCAAGCCTGGCAAACATCCTGCATGTTTTTACGGCGTTGATCAGACAAAATTGCAGCGGATTTCAAATTCCACTTTTTATCTGTTTCATGTGCCAGTTTTGAATGGACAGGACGGTTGTTCCACTTGATGCGTAAACCGATATTATGTGTAACCGGTTGATTTGCCGTGGCCGACATGTGACAGGTTGCACAGGTAGGGGCAACATCATAATCCTCGCCAACGATCCATTTAGGTGAGTCAAGATTCATTTTATCAATATTCGCAAAAAAGCTGATACCATGTTTGGATTCCTCATAAATTTCCTTTTGCGGATGATCAGGGCCTAAGTGACATTTGCCACAGGTCTCGGGCCGGCGGGCCTGGGCCGCGGAAAATGAATGACGTTGATGGCAGGCCGTGCACGAACCTTCACTGCCATCCGGATTAATGCGGCCGATACCGGTGTTGGGCCAGGTTGCCGGGTCTAACTTGCCATCTTTAAGGACTTTGACCTCGCTCCCATGGCATTGCCAGCAGCCATTTACAGCAGCAGCGGAATTGCCATGTGGAAACCCGGGGGTTATAAAGGCGTTGTTTCCTTCCACCACTTCCGCTAACACATTATCCAGAGAGCCCATAATCCGGCCGGCTTTTGAGTGATGGGAATTTTCAAATTCATCCACTTCATTGGCATGACATTTGGCGCAATCCTTAGGGGAAACGATTACAGAAATGGTATAGCCCTCGTGATCAAAGGCATCTTTTTCGCCCTTTTGTGCGGAATGACATTCAAAGCAGCCCACATTGGCCCTATAGTGTTTGCTGCCGCCCCATTGCTGGTACAGACTGGTATTCTCGTCTTTATGGCAATCGATACAATCCCGGGAAGCACTACTAAGTTCTTTTGCAAACTCAGTTGACATCCCCATAGTGGTCAGGAACAGAACCATTAACAGCCCTGTAAATAACGCTTTGGTTAATTGAAACATACGTAACTCCTCCTCCGGTTAGATAATACTCTATTTACGCATTTTTAAAAACTGACAGCCGTTGAGATATAGGCGAAAAGTGAATTATCACCACCCTTTTTATCTTTAAAGATATTGCCGGGCAGAAAATAAGATACGCCAACTTGCAGGGAAAGGGCGCCGTCAATCTTCCGGTTAAAGATAAAATCAAATTCATTGCCAAAATCAGTATCCTTTGTGCCGTCGGATAAAACAACATCCTGATTGGCAAGGAACTTATGAAAAACAAAAATCGTCTTTGTCTTTCCAAAAGGATCGACAACAACTTTGGCATGAATGTCATTTAACCCGCCGTTAAAGGACTGTACGGGCACATTCAGAAAGTAATCCGAGATTCCGTACCATTTATGGTTGGTGGCATACAGGGTGTGAAATGCTTCGTATTTTGAAGCGGTTGTAGCATCGTCCCCTGAGAGATAATCAACGCCCAGGCCAACGGCCTTAAGAATTTTACCGCCAATTTTATAATTTATATTTACGGCAAGCATATAAGCAGCAATATCCACAACGCTGTCTGTTTGTCCGCTTTGATATGCCGCCTCGATCGTCAAATTGACCGCGCCAAATTCCATATCTGTTTGGGTGCCAAAGGTTAGCCGGGATAAAGCGCTATCGGCATTTACCCGGTCCCAAATGCCAAAGAACTGGGGATGGATTTTTTCATCCATCTTCGAATAATTTACCCAAACACCGGCCACGTTAAAGTCATTTAGATCCCCTGTATTAAGGTTCTCGACCGTTTTAAAATCAAAAATGGAAACCGGGCCGTTATCTGTGTCATATATAGCCTGAACCCCATCAAAGGAGCGACCGATATTATGCCAGCCAACAGCGCCTATCAAGCGTTCGTTCCCAAAAATGACCTCCTGACGGCCTAATTTAAGCGATAAAGGGACATTAAAAAGATTGGATATGTAAAAATAAGCCTGATGCATATCTATTGCATCCGCGCTGCCATCACCCAAAGTGTTTGTTTCTGTTCCGAAAATACGGGAATCCTGGAACTGAACAAAACCACTGACCCGGGATGATGCTTTGAATTTTACACCAATACGGGTACGTAAAAAATTATAGTTATTAAGACCGGTATTCGAATTAAAATCTTTTCCGTTAACCTCCAGTCGATGCCGGACCTGACCCGTAATCGTCAAAGCATCCTGGGCACAAAGCGCCATGAAAAGAAACAATATTATTGCGATCACAATTGGAAATTTAAACATACCCCCTCCCGGGCTAAATAGATTGTAAAAACATGACAACTTAAGGCTTTAAAGCCCTTATTGTCTTTAACTTAACGTATAAATTCATTTTATAGGATTTCTGTTATTTAAATCCAGAGAAGAATTCTCTGAACCAGTGATATTCTTTGCCGAAAAGTCCTGGTCGCTGTACGCATAAGCCATATCCGCCGAAAAAACACCTTTGATCAACTGAATTTGTTTTAATTTTTCCGTTTCGGTCTTAACACTTTGCCCTTCGATAGTTATAATTATTTTTCCCGTGGATTCTTCCGATGCATGCACGTCACACAGACCGCTCTCCTTTAACTTCCGGGCTACCTCATTTACCTGTTTTTTGGTGGTACGGATTACAACTCCGGAAATATTCATTTAATGCTCCACATTTGTAAAAACAAAAAAGGCCGCATATATGCGATGATCTATCCTTTACCCCCTGCTGCTGAAATTTGGATGCTGCCTACCGGACAGACAAGAATGCAAAAGCCACAACTTGTGCAGACATCCTTGCGAATATTTGGGTTTTTCATATTGTTAAAAAATATTGCTTCCTCCGGACAGGCGTCTTCACAACTTTGACAAATTGTACCGTTCCAGGCAAGACAGGTGTTAAAGTCTAAATGGATTTGAGCTGATATGCGCCCCGCTCCCTCCTGATCCAAAACGCCTAACTCACATGCTTCCGCACAGGCCGTGCAAAAGGTGCATCCATCCACAGAAAAGTCCAGTTGTGGAATTCCTGAAACCGCCCGTTTTATTATTTTCTGCGGGCATACAGCAACACAACGCCCACTGCAGTCCGGGCAGACCCCGCTAAATTTAGTTTCATCTGCAGCATAGGGCGGATGGATGACGGCCGGACTGGATTGAAGGCGTCGTAAAAAAAGGGAAAGAAACTCCCCGCGGCTATATTTCTTACCGGATGAATCCATTAAAAGGACCGTTTATCTTTATTAGCTCCTTGTACACCTTCATTGATCACATCCAACAGATTGGATGATTTTTTCGATTTATCCGACCGGTAATCCGCTTTAAAATCATTCCCAATCAGTAGTGGCGCATTAGATTGCGGGACATGACACTGGGTGCAATTATAATTGGCATTATTTACTGTTGTCAGTTTTTTGTTCCGTCTCAAATCAAAAAGATGTGATGCCGGGGCCGCAGGGGCTTCGGCATCCGCCGATTCGACGGGATCATGACAGCCTAAACATTGGTTGTCCTCACGGGTTATAGGCACAAAACCCTCGATATCATGCGGGATAAGAGGCGGTGCATTTTCAAAGGAACGCTGGATACGCACACTTTCACCGGGGTCCTTATCCGAATATTTTACAACCGGCACAGTATCCGCTTGCAAAAGATTGGTGTTCCTATAGCTTAAAGCCTCTTCTGCAACACCCGGAACCCGTACCTGTTTCTTTATAGAAATTGCCGTTGTTGAGTTACAGGCCATAAAAGATATAAACAACCCGGAACAAACTGTTATCTGTAATATTTTTTTTATAGATAACATTATCTTCTCCAATTTAAGTTTATCTAAAATAATTTTTAAACGTCGTCACTAAAGCCTTATCACGGTACACTAATTTTTAGGCCCTAAAGAGTGTTTGCTACACTGTGCCGGAAACTGTTCTTCCGGCGCCGCTTTTAATTCAAAAACCAAGCGGCCCCAAGCGATACTACTTATAACCATCCCAAAGACTCTAAATGATTTGGTAAGGAATTGAGAACATGCGATAATTGATTCCTGAGCTTTCATAGTCATTTATTATTCCCTGGAACCGTTCATCAGACTTTATAAAGCTTAACAGCGCTTTTTTTAAAATCCGTTTGCTTGGAAATTGGACAGGTAGCATCCAGCATAACCTTATTTACCAAAACCCTTTCATCAAAGAAAGGGATAAAAACCGAGCCCTTGGGCATCCGGTTCCGGCCGTGGTTATTGATACGGGCCTTTACCTTGCCACGGCGGCTTTCTACCCAAATTTCCTCACCATCCTTAAAGCCAAGCTTTTCCGCATCGTCCGGATTTATAAAACATTGTGCATTAGGAACGGCCCGGTACAACTCAGGCACACGCATGGTCATGGTTCCGGTGTGCCAATGCTCGAGAACCCGACCGGTTGCGATCCAGAAAGGATAATCCTTATCCGGCATTTCCGGGGCGTCCATATAGGGACGGAAGAAAATTTTCGCTTTATTTTTCAGGGATTTTTTTTCCTTATTTTTTACACCTTTCAAATCACCTTGAGGCAAGGCCTTTAATGCATCCCCATAGAAGGCGAATTCCGCACCATCACCTGCTTTACGGGCATAAGGATCGTATGTACTGTTAAAACGCCATTGCGTTTCCTTGCCATCCACCACCGGCCATTTCAAACCACGTACTTTATGATAGGTATCAAAATCGGCAAGGTCATGTCCATGGCCAAGACCAAATTTACGGTATTCTTCCCAAAGATATTTTTGTGGAAAAAAACCATAGCCTGCAAATCCTTCTACCCTGCGTTTATCCCCGGTAGCTTCGGTGTTATCAAAACCATCACCAATTGGGTCCGGCCACGAAAAACTTTTAGCTTCTTTGTTGGCAAAAAGCACATCGAACAGGGTATCGTTATTTTTATATCCCATGCGCATAGCTTCATCACGGACATCGGGCAGAATGGTATTTTCATCAACCTTCCATTCCTTCCAGACCTCATCCAGTGTAAAATACTTGGAGAACTCCATTGCTTGCCACAGGTCCGGCATGGCGTTGCCTACAGGGGTGACCTGCTGGCGCCAATGTTGTGTGCGTCTTTCGGCGTTTCCATAAGCGCCCCATTTTTCATAGATCATCGCACTGGGCAAAATGAGATCGGCAACCTTCGCGGATATGCTGGGGTACCCGTCGGAGACTACGATAAAATTATCCATTTCCCGCGCGGCTTTTATCCAATGATTGGCATTGGCCGTATTTTGCCAGGGATTACAAACTTGTACCCATGCCCATTTTATGGTGCCATCTTCCAAATCGCGCATTAATTTTGTATAATGTGAACCCACTTTAGGATTGATCGTATGTTCAGGTATTTTCCATATTTTTTCCGATATTTGCCGATGTTTTGGATTGTTTACCACCAGGTCCGCCGGTAAACGATGGGCAAATGTCCCAACTTCCCTGGCCGTGCCACAGGCGCTGGGCTGACCGGTCAGGCTAAATGCGCCGTTTCCGGGAATGGCATATTTACCAAGTAGAAAGTGCACCATATATGCCTGTTCATTTACCCAGGATCCACGCGTATGTTGGTTCATGCCCATTGTCCAAAAACTGACAATTTTACGACCTTTGGCTATATAGGAATCCGCGAGTGCCTGCAACTTTAGTTTATAATTTTCCAGCGGCTCATCTGCATTTCCCCTGGATAAACCTGCAACAAAATCCAAAGTATAGGGCGTCAATGCCTTTTTAAAATCTTCAAAGCTTATCATCCAATGGGCACCGGCTGATTTGGTATGTTTCATTTGCATAATATCGTCTTCTTTATAGCCCAAATATCCAAGTGTTACCGCTTCGGCAGCACTTATTTTTTTTGTCTGTTCTTTCACTACAATTTCAATTTCAGAATCTTTAAACTTGCCCTTTTTTGTAGTGGCGCGCATGCCATAGCCAATATCCGCCGGCCCGGTGGCAAATACAGTGTGCTTCTTTACAAAATCCCAATCAATAGATTCGGGATGGTTAAAAACTATTTCACGGGCTATATAATTCCAGATGGCCAGATCGGTTTGCGGTTTAAATATAATCTCGGTATCGGCCAAACCGCTCGATCGGTTTGTAAATGTTGTAAGGTTATAAACCTTAACCTTCTCCGGGTTAGACAACTTTCTATCTGAAATCCGCGACCACAAAATGGGATGCATCTCGGCCATGTTGGCGCCCCATAAGGCGAAGGTATCTGTCAATTCAATATCATCATAACATCCTGCAGGTTCATCGATGCCAAAGGTCTGTATAAAACCGGCCACGGCGCTGGCCATACAATGGCGGGCATTTGGGTCCAGGTTATTACTACGGAAGCCGGCCTTAACCAATTTGGACATGGCATAGCCTTCCTGAACGGTATATTGGCCGGAGCCGAAAACGGCAATACCGGTTGGTCCGATTTTGTTATAGGTTTTTTTAAATTGTCCGGCCATAACTTCGAACGCTTTTTTCCAGCTTACGGGTTTAAACTTTCCGTTTTTGGAAAATTCGCCTTTATCATCTACCCTTAGCAAGGGTTCGGTAAGGCGATCACTGCCGTACATTATTTTGGCGTTAAAATATCCCTTGATACAATTGAGACCACGGTTAACCGGTGATTTTGGGTCTCCCTTTACAGCCACAATTTTATCATCTTTGGTGGCAACCATTATTCCACAACCAGTGCCACAAAAACGGCAGACAGCTTTATCCCAGCGCCAGCTTTTTTCTGTTTTTGACGCGGCATGCAAAGTGGCGGGATTTAATGTAACACCCGCGACACCCGCTGCGCTTGCAGCGGCGGCGGCTTTTATAAAATCTCTACGTGTTAAGGACATAAAACTTCTTCTTTTTCTTAAAGATATTTAGCTCTTTTAAAGTCGGACAAAGCCGTACCGAATAAGACTTTTTTGTCTTTTATGGGCATAAAAAATAAGCCCACTTTATAAAAACTTCAAGTGGGCTTAAATGGTTTAGCTTATTTCTTTTTATCCGGTATGGCGTGTTTTATCTTTGCAAAATATTTTTTAAAATCAAATTTTTTATAACTTGGACTCTCATCATTATGACATGTAACACAGGTCTTCTCGTCCGGTATGGTCAATCCTACACTAGCCGGCTTTATTTTATTAGCCGCAACAGCTTTCATGGTTTTCTTTTTATAATAATCACCGCCTGCCCCATGGCATGATTCACAGCCAACGCCATCGGATGCTTTGTATTTTTTACCAAGATATTTTTTGTCCACATTATAGGCGGTTACATGGCACTTAAGACATTTATCCGATTTTTGTGGATCTGCAATACCCGCTTTTTTAGCGATTTTTTTTGCTTCATCACTCGCTAATGTGGCAAATGCCTTTGCATGGGCGGAGTTTTTCCAGATTTTAAATTGTTCGCCATTTTTGGCTTTTTTATGGCACATTTTACATTTGTTTGTACCGACAAATTTTCTCTGTTGGGCAGATAAATTCCCAACAAATGCAAGTGATAAAAACAGCAGCATGAAGGACATAAAAAATTTGTGTTTGAACATGACAACTCTCCTCTTTTAAGATTTTACTGATTCGCCTGCTCTTTTTCGATTGATTTTATCTTAAAAAACAGAACGATTACTAATAGGGTAATTATAAGTGTTGAAATCCCTAAACCAAAACGTCGATAAGAATAATCATCCAATTCCTTTTTGCCCAATGCAATTGCAGCCTGTGCATTCTTTACGGCCTCATCGGTTTTTTCTTTAACCATGACGGGTGTAAAAGTATGCACCGTTGTTCGCGCGTGTACAATGGCCTGGTGCGCATCCTGCAAAATAAAACCCAATTCAACATCATCCATCCCAACAATAACAACGTTCTCCTTTACGGCCTGTGCGGAATCATACAAAACCGAAGCTTGATTAAGCAATACATGTATGGAATCGGCAACCAAAAATCCTTTATCCCCCTTGTCATGACAATCGACACAAACAGCTTTTTTTGATGTGCCCACAAAATTGTCGGTTGGCTTCGCTATCGCATGGTGTCCATGGCATTCGATACAAGCATGTTTATCCTTCTGTTTCCATTTCACCGCCATTTTCGATTCATTAAAAAACGTTTCGTTCTGTACATGACAGGACCCGCAAACATTTATAACCGAATTTACACCCGGAGGGGTCGCACCATGGTTGCCATGACAATCATTACAGGCAGGGGCGCCCGTATCCTGTCTTTCCAGCAATGCTATACCATGAACACTATGGGCATACTTTTCATATTGATCGGTTGGGATTTTATAACCGGCCATATAATCTGCGTCCCCATGACATTTATTACAGGTCTTGGGTACGTTTAAGGCATATACAGATGAACGCGGGTCATTCGGTTTCATAATCCCATGGGCCGTATGGCAACTGGCGCATGTGGCGACATTTTCATCCCCATGTTTCAATTTTTTCCCATGTACACTCTGAAAATATTGTTCAACCTGATCGGTTTCCATGCGTGGATTGAACTTACGCATAAAATTAATATCCGAATGGCACTTACCGCACATTTTAGGTATATCCGCAGCATCCGGTGCGCCGGTAAAACCAATATCCTCGTTCATGGCTACGTCTTCATCATCGGCGGTATTATCGCCTCCATGACAGCCAACACAGGACAATCCATTTTGCATATGGATATCGTTTTGGCTAAACCCTTCCGGCATCTCATCTTCTTTTATATGGCAGGAGATGCAGGTATCATCTTTTGGAAGTTTATCATAGATGTTCTTTTTTACGGTAGCAGACACACTATCGTTCCGGGAGGAATCCGTGTCTGTTTCCAGCGCCATGGCTGAATTGCTAAATAACAGAACAAAAGAGATTATAACAGCGCCTAAAAATATTTTACTAATTGATTGAGTCACTTTCATATTTGTTCCACCTTTACAATACATAACCGAGTATGGTAAGTATAATGATATATACAACCGCGATAATTCCTATAACGGTCATTGGACCATATTTGCTACCGGGTTTATCTTTAATCTCCCAGAACGGGACAAGTAACCAGGCCAAGCCTAAAACTCCAAACCCAAGAATTCCAAGTATTTCGCCTTCCATAAACCAGACATGGGCAGGTATAAATTTTAGAGTCTGAAACATAAACATAAAATACCATTCCGGTTTTATCCCTATGGGCGCCGAAGCAAATGCATCGGCTTTTAATCCAAGCTCCCACGGAAAAAACAAGGCCAAATATGCAAGAATATTGAGAACAACCAACCACAACAAAGCGTCTCTTAGCATAAAATTTGGGAAAAATGGTATTACTTTTTTCTTGTCTTCCGGCAATGCTTTAAAATGGTCCGGCTCATGCATTCCCTGTCGTTGTACAAAAAGCAGATGCACACCCAGCATTACAGCCAGGAGGGCCGGGATGAGCGCAACATGGAATGCATAAAAACGTGATAATGTCGCACCGGTAACATCTTCACCACCGCGAAGAAGTATCTTCACAGCTTCGCCAATTCCAGGAACAGCCCCTGCGATATCCGTTCCAACCTTTGTTGCGAAAAACGCCAATTCGTTCCAGGGAAGTAAATAACCGCTAAAGCCCGCCCCCATGGCAATAAACATCAGAAACATACCTGTTATCCAGGTTAGCTCGCGGGGCGCCCTAAATGCTTTGGTAAAGAAAACGCTAAACATGTGTATAAAAACAAAGAAAATCATCAAATTCGCGGCCCAGCCGTGTATCTGTCGTATCAACCAGCCAAACTGCACCTTTGTCATCAAGAAATGAACGCTTTCGTAAGCCGTATCAACGCCGGGCTGATAATAAAGTACGAGTAAAATCCCACTGATGGCCTGAACAATAAACAAAAAAAGTGTAACCCCACCCATATAGTACCAAATACTATGCTTATGGACGGGTACCGTCTTATGCGACATGAAATTTAAAACCGGTGAAAGATCATATCGCTTATCAAACCATGTAAATAACTTAGATTTCATTTTTCTCCACCTATACTTGCTTCGGTTTACTGATTATCACTTCGTCCTGTACAATATTCACATCATACTTGGCCAGAGGGCGAGGCGGCGGGCCGGATATATTCTTTCCATTAAGGTCGTACAAACCATTATGACAGGCACAATATATCTGTTTTGTATCGTTTTTGTACTGCACAATACAATCCAGATGTGTACATACGGCCGAAAGAGCCGTGAATTCACCGTTAGATTTACGAACAAGTATTACCGGTTTACGTCCAAATTTAATAATTTTCCCACTGTTCGGCTCAAAATCTTTTACCGCACCTGCCTTAACGGAGTTCACATTTGATGCCGGCACTGCGGGGGGAACAAGATATGCTGCCACGGGGTAAAAAATACTGCCCAGCCAGGCAATAAGACTTCCACCGAGCAAATAATCAATAAATTTCTTACGTGTTACGCCCATATTAATTTCCCATTATTGTAAATATTAATTAAGACAAAATTTGACCATATTACAGATATCAACCAGTACGAATCATCTACTAAAAATATTTGCTCAAGCAAATTTGTTCCGAAAAAGTGTATAATCTTTCTTAACAAAAATTTTACATCGAATGCCGTATCACTAATAATGTATCAAAAGACATCTGCATGTCCGTTAATATGCAGTTTTTTATTTATAATTTTCATATCAGAATCCACAACCCTTGGATGGCATACATTGCAAGTTGTGCTTGCAACATGTCCCGTTGGTGGAAGACCATGGCATGTACCACAGGCAGCCTGGCCGGTTCCGACTTCCGTCCATTTCATGGTTACATTGTTTCCGCTGATAACAGAATCTGCATAGCCAAATGTATAGGAGCTGGAGTCGCGGTAAAGTTTAAAATTGCCATGACAATAGACATTTGAACAACTTGCAGATGCGTGATCCCAATGGGGCCCGACCAAACCGGAATCGCTTGCAAACAAACCAAAATCTATATCTGCAGGGGGCGGCGCATTGTCCACATGTCCGTTGGAAGCATAAATAAGGGGTTTGTTGTGGCATAAGTTACAATCCCGTTCAAAGGCGGTTGTTAAGGTTGTGTCCGTCAGGTGGGTTTGATGTGCGCCTACACCAATAAAGGTTGTAGCGGTATTGCCCAGTAAGTCCTTTGGCGGTCCGGGATTATTTGCATTGCCATGACAGGTATTGCATGCCTCGGGCCCATCGGGTTGTGTATGACATGTTAGGCAATTTTTTTCGGCGTTGCCTGCCCCACTGTAATCAACCCCATGGCAAGCCTGACATTGTACGATATCCCAGTTCGCGGTTGAACGAATATAGTTCTGATGAAAATTCTCCGAGGTCGAATCGGCAAATCCGGCAGCATGCGGATAAGCCGCATGGCACTTGGAATCATAGCATGAAACATTCGCGGTTCCGCCTTCATAATTTGTACCATGGCAACTTTGACAACTTTCTGGGGCCGTCTTGCTCTCATCCACCAGTTTTCCATGAAAATCATTTGACGTTTTATCCAGCCAGCCTGAAGGATGTACCGACGTCAGGGTTGGCGTCCGTTCATTTACGCAAGCTATTGCCAACAAACACGAAGCAAGAATCAGGACCGGTTTCAATATAGTTTTCATCGTACCACCCCCTTGCTAACATGGCAGGTCTGACAAATTTGTTGGGCGTTTTCTTCATGGCAGGACATACAATTCTCCAAATCACTCAGCGCTTCAAAACGATGCCTTCCGCCGTCACCGGGAATATTATTACTCCATCCTGCCGTATGATTTTGAGGGATAACATGGTTTTCTAAATGGCAAGATGAACAGAAGCTGCGGTCGCTATGGCAGGTCGTACAATTTTTTTCATTGCTCCGGGCTTCCAGGGCGTGGGTAAATTCAAAATTTAACGGGTGCGTTTTTCGTGATAGGTTTTCACCTTGATGGCAATCTTCGCAAAAAGATGTTTTATGACAGGTTGTGCACGTTTTTGGGCTAATTGCCATAACTGCATGGGACTGGGCCTGTTGACCATGTGCCCGTACAAAATCCAGGCCATGTGTTTTGGGACGTAGGTTTTCATCCATGGCATGGCAGGTACGACAATTTGTGGATTGTTGTTTTTGCTCATGACAGCCCATACAGGTAATCATATCGGGTAAGACAACTTTTTCACCATAGTCCGCATCACTTACATTGCTGTGGCAATCGGCACATTCAAGACCGGCGCTAAGATGTTTGTTATGTGGAAATTTTTTATTATACGTCTTGATGGGTGCAAAATCCCTGGCTACATCCGGGTTGGTATGACATTTTTGACAATTGTCTTTTGCTTCAACATCATGGCAACTGGCGCATGTTTCTTTATTGGGCAACAGGTCATCGCCGCCAATTTTACTCTCCTGGACATCGGCATGGCAATCGGAGCATTCCAGTTCTTCTTCCTGAAGATGGTATTTATGTGAAAATTTAATTTGATCCGCCGGGGCTTGCGCGTAAATAGCTCCGCAGCAAAGCAGGCTAAACAAAATTATAAGAAAAACTTTTCCATTTTTCATCATTTATACTCAAATCTATAGTGTAAGGTTAACAGGCCCCGGAAATCCGAGGTATAAAAATTATTTATACTCTGTTGTAATTGAGCGCTTAGTTGAAGTTTACGGACGGGTCGATAGTTAAACCCGGCTGAAAATGATGTTG
The DNA here is from genome assembly GCA_964456445.1 of uncultured Calditrichaceae bacterium. Classification (GTDB taxonomy): domain Bacteria; phylum Calditrichota; class Calditrichia; order Calditrichales; family J004; genus CAYWBI01. The sequence goes on along the minus strand of CAYWBI010000036.1, from coordinate 1,161 downwards.
CCTGCTCTTCCACTTCTATTGAATGGCGTTGAAAGCGGTAATGGCTGCTATATAAATTGACGGATAAATTTTGCAAAAGCGGGTAGTTTAGCTGGCCATAAAACCCAATATTATCGCCGGCATAACCGGATTGAAAAATCATTCCGATCGTCCCCCACTCTTTGCCAAACGTAAGTATGGCCTGTTGAGCGTTGTTATTATTGGGCAGTATCGTTTCAACAAACCGTGCGCCAACCCGGTATTCACCAATAGTCCGCTCGGCGGCAAGACGAAATTGACGATGCTCTTTTATTTTAAAAATAGAGAAAAACGAGTCTTCATAAATCCTCGGTTTTAAACTGCTGACATCGGCCGAAATTGTCCATGGCCCGCTGTAGTAGGAAAAGTGGGCCCTGATAGATTGATACGTGGAGCTTAATAAATTGTGATCATATTGAAACAAATAATACAAAGTGTTGGTAGTACCGGAAATTGCGAACCCCACCTGCTGCCAATAACTTTTTCCGGCCCGTTCTTTGGAAACAAAACTTACATTACTTTTTAATTTTTTTGAAAAATCATAGGCAAAATAACCGCCATAAAAATGTCCGTCATCCCACTTGGTCAATTTTGAGTCTTGTGAAAACGGAACAATGAGGCCGCTAAAAAGCTTAAGATTTAGTGAGTTAAAGAAGTTGGTTGAGAAGGAAACAGCATCATAGCTTCCGTTAAGAACCCCCTGGTATAAAAACTGGCGACCAATCCTGATGTCAAAATCCCCGCCGGCGCTCTTCCAGCGAAGGTATCCGCTGTATATACGGGACGACCATTCGGTAGGAACCCCATCCCTAAAAACATTTAAATGTGTATGAAAGGAGAGGTTTAATCCGGCAATTGAAACCGCATTAAAAGTGAGTGCCTGATAATAGCTCTCACTGCCCCGATCGGTGCCGGTCATGTATAGTGAAGACCGAAGCCCACCGAATATACGGGATTGCCCGAATGCAAGAATTGGTAACAAGGTTAAAAGCAGGAGTACCTTTTTCATAATATTCTCAAACCATTAAATTAGAAGATAAAACAAAAAAAGGCCCTGACAAGCCAGGGCCTTTTCGATTAACCATAGCTTACTTAAAGTTCGTATCATATGACCATAGGATTTACCTTTAACCCAAATTAATT
>CAYWBI010000035.1:0-26443 GCA_964456445.1 uncultured Calditrichaceae bacterium | reverse complement strand
ATAAACTTAAATCAAAAACAGCCAATTCTCTTGGTTTGGAGTGGATCGATCCTCCCGGTAGCAGTAATAAGCAGTATTTTGGATTATCTTCGATTTTTGCGTCGCACGAATACACTGCTCCATTATATCCTTTATCTGATAATACGAGTGATAGTGATTACGACTTTAGGTTATCACACAAGAATAATCTAATTAGTATTGACTATAATTCTCCAAAGTCACTTTTTAAGTTCAATTATTCTAATCCACATTATACTTCATATTCTGAGGATCTCCTGATCATCAAAACGAAGAAGAAGACTAGGGCGTATGTAACTCTAACAGGTGATATGAATTTTAAGCAATTTTTCTATCACGATAATAATTATTGTCATTATTTTGAGCACCATCCTCTTTCTTCGTTACAAGAGAAGCGGAATTATTATATCGAAATGTTCTATCACCCATCAATTAATGAGTATAACGCTGCTTTGCATGATTCAAGTTTTCAAAAATCATCTGATAGGTTTGCTAGGTTGCTTCAGCTTGTTGTTCAAGCTATTGTGACAGAATTTCCCTATACAGTGGAGAATCATTATAATATCGTACAGGAATCAATCAGCGAAGGGCGCAGGCAACTTAGTTTTGATTTAAAAAGGCCAAATGGAATTTACAACTGGGAAATATTCTTCCACATCCCCTTCACCATCGCTTGCCGGCTCTCCCAGCAAAAAAAGTTCGCCGAGGCGCAGCAATGGTTTCATTATATTTTTAACCCGCTGGCGTCGCTTTCGCTGAACGACGGCGAGCAATATGATGAGGCGAGTAAATACTGGAATGTTTTGCCGCTGCACAAGCTGGGTAAGCCCTGGAGCAATATCGATACGCTGAAACTGCTTTCTTTTTCAGGTATGAGTGACGAGCAGTATCAGTCGATAATGGAATGGATTCAACGCAGCACCAGCGAGCTGGCAAAAGACCCGTTCCAGCCGCACCGGATTGCCCGTCTTTATCGGGGTGGGGGCGTCTATCAAAAAGCAGTGGTCATGAAATATCTGGATAATCTCCTTGATTGGGGCGACTACCTGTTTGCGCAGGACACCATTGAATCCATCAATGAGGCTGCCCACCTCTATATCCTTGCGGCCAAAATCCTTGGCCCCCGCCCACGGCTGGTTCCCAAATCACCCAGGCGGAGTAGTGAGAATGATTCAGATGGTCACAGGGCAGGTTTAACGATCCGGGACGTAACCAGCTATTCACCGAATATGATTTCAGCTGAGCGTGTGGTCATGCAGATTCCAGCCGGGCGAATGACAGCATACCATTCCCTGCCCCAGGCTCCAGTCGGGCTGGTGTCGGCGATGCAATGGTTTCAGGGATTTCCTCCCGAAGCTGATGATGTTGAGGAACCTCCTTCCACCCTCGGCGAGAATGGCGCGAGTGCGGTTTTCTGCGTGCCCCATAACGACAAACTGCTTTCCTGCTGGGACAAGGTTGCCAACCGGCTTTTCAATATCCGGAACTGCATGAATATTGAGGGAAGGGTACGTGAGCTGCCCATATTTGAGCCGCCTATCGATCCGGCTCTGCTGGTGCGCGGTCAGGCGCTCGGGGTGGATATCAGTGAACTGCTGTCGGATCTGTATGCGCCGTTGCCCCCGTATCGCTTCCGGGTGATGCTGCAAAAAGCCTATGAATTCTGTGTGGACGTGCAAAAACTCGGCGGGGCGCTGCTGTCAGCACTGGAAAAGAAAGACGCCGAGGCGCTCTCACTTCTCCACAATCAACATGAACTGCAAATGCTCAAATTAACGAGGAATATCAAGAAACAGCAGATAAGGGAATTGAGCGAGAATCTGAAATCTGCACAGATCTCTCTGGAGATGGCCGAAGAGAGATTTAAGTACTACGACACACGAAAATTCGAGAATCGGAATGAAAAGGCCCAGGTTTCTAAGCTGAATACCGCCAAAGATTTCAGTATTGCCAGCCAGGTTGTTTCCTTAGCAGCAACCGGGGGGTTCGCGTTTCCACAGATACATATTTCAACTGGCTTCCCTCCGAGCGGTACCGTGGTGAGCGAATTTGGTGGGGTGCAGGTAGGCAATGCGCTGAAGAGCATGAGTGAATTCTTGAGTTTGATAAGCTACATCTACTCTCACGAAGCCAACATGCATTCCATCCAGGCCAGCCGGGAACGGCGCATGGATGACTGGAAGTTTCAGGCCAGACAGTCCCGGAAAGAGATCAAACAGCTCCAAAAACAACTACTGGCCGCGGAAATTCGCCTGAATATTGCCGAACAGGAGTTGGAATACCATGAGAGGCAACAGGAACAGTCTGAGGAGATCAAGGCCTTCATGCAGAGTAAATTCACCAACAAAGAGCTCTATCACTGGATGGTTTCGCAGATTTCCGGCATCTATTTCCAGACCTACAAAATGGCCGTGGAATTGGCCAAAATGGCCCAGCGATGCTACCGCTATGAGAAAGGGGATGACTCGGCCACGTTTATCAGGGCCACCCACTGGGATAATCTCAAGAAAGGTCTGCTCTCCGGTGAAAAACTGCAGTTCGATCTGCGCAGAATGGAAAATGAATATTTACGTCAGAACAGCCGCGAACTGGAGTTGACCAAAAACATTTCATTGAAAGGTCTGGACCCCGTGCAACTCGACATGCTGAGATACACAGGGAGTTGTAAATTCAAGATACCTGACCTGCTTTTTGATCTGGATCATCCGGGGCATTACCAGCGCAGAATCAAGTCACTTAGTGTCTCGATCCCTTCAGTGGTTGGCCCCTATAGCGGTGTGAGCTGTACGCTAACGCTTATAAACAGCGAAACGAGAAAATACGTGAATGGTGGGTATCTTCTGGAGCCCGATCCTGCGCACAGCAACAATCAGATTGCTTTGAGTTCCGGAAACAACGACAGCGGTCTTTTTGAACTCAATCACAATGACGAACGCTACCTGCCCTTCGAATTACGAGGCGCAGTGAGTAAATGGACGCTGGAGTTTCCTGCCAAATATAAAGCTTTCGATCTATCGACCATTTCCGATGTGATTATTCAAATGCGATACACTGCACTTATGGGAGACGAGACTTTTAAAAATGATGTGAATAAGGCTATTATAGATACCTACAATGCATTTAGAACGAATACGAACCAAGATGAGCCGAAAGGTATGGCCCAGAGGTTGGATATCCGCCGGGAATTTCCCGATCTCTGGCATCATTTCATTTTTACTGCAGATACAGGTGGTTTACACAAATTGACTCTCCCTATAACAAAAGATCGTTTTCCATACTTAATACAGCCGATGAAAATCACTGTGACCCATCTGTCGTTTTACTGTGAGTTAAGAAATGAAGCAACAGGTGATACTCAACTTACTTTAGAACCACCTAGGATTTCTGACCCAAGACCGAATCCCGGAACCTTCAGTAAAATAACTGCAAAACATTATAAGATAGAGAATTTAGGTATAGCGGAATTTGATGTGCCTTTGAGCTTACTGAACCCGGAAGATGGTCAGATTAAAGTAGAAATCAATGATTCTTTAGCGGTTAATCTCAAGGAGCTTATTGTAGTTCTTCATTATGAAATTAAAGAAAGCAGCACTTAGATTATTACTTAAAAAAGTTTGATAAGGACAGTTTTCAAGAATTTAAACAGGAGATTAGTCATTGTGGGCAGTAAAAGATCACAAGTAGCGTTGGAAAGCGAATTGAGAGTGTCGCGAGAGGCCAGTTTGTTTGGATATCGTTCGGCCCGGAGTGAATCAATTTATCATAATAAAATTTAGAGCTAAATTATGATCGGTAAAACCATATCACACTATCGCATAACCGAAAAGCTAGGTGAAGGCGGCATGGGGGCTGTCTATAAAGCGGAAGACGCCAAACTCAAACGCAGCGTCGCCCTTAAATTTTTACCAAAGGAACTCACCCGCAATCCCGAAGCCAAGAAACGTTTTATTCGCGAAGCCCAGGCTGCATCATTTCTACAACATACAAATATCTGTACGATACATGAAATTGATGAAATCGAATCTCAGTCTCAGGAGGCTGAAGCAGGACAAATGTTTATTTGCATGGATTATTATGAGGGACAAACCTTAAAAGATTTGATTAAAGACAAAAAAATCAATACAAAGGAGGCCATTGCCATTGCCCTTCAAATTGCACAAGGATTATCCTGCGCACATGCTGCAAACGAAATTCATCGGGATATAAAACCTGCTAATATCATTATAACAAAAAACAGTGAGGTTAAAATTATTGATTTTGGTTTGGCAAGACTTGTGGGGCAAACAAAATTTACAAAAGACAGCTTGACCGTCGGCACCGTGGACTATATGTCACCCGAGCAGACGCTGGGAGACAATATTGATCTGCGTACGGATATCTGGTCTTTTGGGGTTGTGCTTTATGAAATGTTTTATGGTGAACCACCATTTAAAGGAGAATATGACCTGGCCATCATATATTCAATCTTAAACGAACAACCCTCCTTTTCAAAAAAGCCGATGATAAATATTCCGGAAGAAATAAAATACATAATCCAACGCTGTCTGATGAAAAATCCGGACGATCGATATTCTTCAATGAAAGAGCTGGTCCATATACTCAAACCATATCACCAGCAGTCAAATTCATCAACACACATTTATAAAATTTTGCCATATCCTGGTAAGGTAAAAAAAATACAAAGATTTTTCTTACCCGGAATTGTGATCATTACTCTGTTCGGGGCATGGTTAATCTGGCAGGTGTTTTTTTCTATACCAGATGAAAAACATATTGCCATATTGCCCCTTGAAATAATAAGTGCAGATAAAAATTATAACATCTATCGTGATGGGTTACTCGAAATTATAACAAGCCGCCTAACCCAGTTAGAAAAATATCATGAATCGATGTGGGTGATCCCCAGTAGTGATATCCGAAAATATAAAATTACAAGTGCGCGGGAAGCCTATAAAAAATTTAATGCAAATCTCGTCATTACCGGCAGTATTGATAAAAGATCCGGCTATGTTCAAATGGTGATGAATCTGGTGCAGGCAAAAAACCTGAGACAATTAAGATCTACAGATTTAAAGATTTATGATGCGGACATCTCATCTAAGATGGAAGAACGCATTATTGACAAAATTATCGATATGCTCGATTTGCAATTACGGCCAAAAAGACGCGCCAATTTTTTTGTGGGCGGGACCCATTTAAAAAATGCATACGATTATTATTTGCAGGGACGGGGTTATCTTCAGCGATACGAGGATGAGAAAAATATTGATACTTCAATACGCCTTTTCAAACAGGCATTGCAGACAGACAGCGCCTTTACACTGGCCTGGGCGGGTTTGGGTGAAGCTTATTGGCGAAAATATGAAGCCACAAAAGATATTCGTTTTGTTGAACCGGCAATGGAAACCTGTAAACGCGCGATAAGACAAAACGACCATTATGCCGATGTTTATGTCACCTGTGGTATGATCAAGCTTGGGATCGGGGAATATAAGGCGGCCATACAGGTTTTAAAAAAAGCATTAAAAGTTGATTCATTAAATGGCGTGGCCTATTGGACATTGGGTCATGCCTATCAATTGCTTGGTGATTCGGTTGCGGCACTGCAAACATATAAAAAGGCTATCGAAAAACGACCTGGATCCTGGCAAGGTTATAGTTATCTTGGATATTTTTATCTCAGCAACGGTAAATATGCCAAGGCACTGGCACCGTATAAAAAGGTTGTTCAACTGTTACCCCACAGCGATCTTGGCTATAATAAACTGGCAGCGACATATTTTTATCTGGATCGATTTGCGGAGGCGGTGCAAAATGGCGAACGGGCGGTCGGGAATGAGCCATCATATATATCCTACAGCAACCTGGCAAGTTTTTATTATTATGCCGGTCAATATAAAAAAGCTTCATTAGTGTTTCATAAGGTATTCAAAATAAACAATCACAATTATATGATCGCGGGGAATTTAGCAAGCGCATATCGCTATTCCAACCAGGCCGATTCAGCCAGATACTATTTCCATACTGCAATTAAATTGGCAGAAAAGGAACGTAAGGTAAATCCGAAAAACCTGATGATGCTCTCTGCACTTGCAGGTTATTACTCGGAATTACACGATAGTATAAATGCATTTTCTATGTTACACCAGGTTGAAGAATTAAATCCAACCCAACCGGACATTCTCTTTAACATTGGCGATACGTTTGAACAATTGGGGAAAAGAGACTCTGCTCTTTCATGGATAAAAAGGGCTATTGAATCAGGTTATACAATGGCAAAATTTAAAAATAATCCCGGGCTGGCCAATCTCATCGCTGACAAAAGATTTGAAGAGATATGGAAAAACGCTAAATCGGCCCAATAGGCGAATCGAAATCTAATGTGTTTTATACAAAGGATGAAACAAACCAGTCACCACATTTATAAATTTATTGGAGGAGAGTCCATGAAGATGATAAATTTAGGCATCATAATGCTGGCGTTTTGCTTAATCCGGTGCAATTGCCGCAAATTAGGGAAAGAGGTTCCATATTCCACCCCATCCATAAATGACACCGTACGGGTCACATTAAATTTTGATACATCGTATCTACCCGAATCACCTTTTCGGATTGACTCTGTCATTGTTATTGAAAATGGTCATTTAAAATTTTATAATCATACAGAATACAGCGCGACATTTATCGTTCCAAACTCAGATAAATTATTTCAAAAAAACTTATCCTATTCATCTATCAGCGTAGATAGTATTCAGTATTTATTTATTCCTGTAGCTAATAACAGCACATCCCAAATATTCCAGGTTGGAGAAAACGCGAATCCGGACACAATGCAATCAGCCATCTATCCATTTTCTGCATTCTGCAATGAGGCAACACAGGCGGCAGAGAGAAACTCTTCGCCAATCATTATTGTAAGACCCTAAAACGTTACATGATAAGGATACGATTGGCTGGGTTGAGATCAATAAACAATAAATAAATTTCCGGAAAAAGTCTGATGATCGGTAAAACCATATCGCATTACAAAATTTTAGAGAAACTGGGCGGCGGTGGGATGGGCGTCGTCTATGCTGCCGAAGATACCAAACTGAAGCGCAAAGTGGCCCTGAAATTTTTACCACCTGAAATCACATGCAACGACGAGATTAAAAAACGTTTTATCCATGAGGCGCAGACAGCATCGGCCCTGGACCATCCCAATATCTGCACCATCCATGAAATTGACGAAATCAAACCAACCACGAAAGAACCGGGAAATGGTCAGATGTTTATCGTCATGGCTTGTTATGAGGGGGAGTCGCTGAAAATAAAAATCGCCCGTGGGCCGCTGAAAGTGGCAGAGACCATTGACATTGCCATGCAAATTGCTGAAGGGTTAGCGAAAGCCCATCAAAAAGGTATCGTTCACCGCGACATCAAGCCGGCCAATATCCTCGTAACCGAGGATGGCATCGTCAAAATTGTCGATTTTGGTTTAGCCAAACTGACCGGCCGAACGATGCTCACCAAAGAAGGAACGACGCTGGGGACGGTGGTCTATATGTCCCCGGAGCAGGCCCGCGGCGAAAAAGTGGATCACCGCACCGACATCTGGTCCTTTGGGGTGATGCTCTACGAAATGGTCACCGGGCAATTGCCGTTCCGCGGCGAGTATGAACAGGCAGTGGTGTATTCGATCTTAAACGAAGATCCCGAACCACCCACGGCTTTAAGAAGTGGCATGACAATGGAAATGGAACGGATTATTCTGAAATCGCTGGCCAAAAAGCCTGAAGGACGCTATCAACATGTAGACGAAATGCTGGTTGATTTAAAATCGATTCGGGCTAAAACCATGCCTAAAGGAGAAACAATTGAAGCGAAGACCGAAGTCATTAGAACAGACAAGCCGTCCCGAAAGCCCAACCCCCGCCGACGCATTGCAATTTTCGGTATCTTACTTCTTCTTATTGTAACCGCTACGGTTTATTTATGGGTACAAAAAACTTGGCAACCATTTATTCATCAAAAAGTATCAAAAAAAATCGCCATTCTCCCCTTAATTAATTTAACCGGGGATCCTTCACAGACATATTTTTGCGACGGCATGACCGAACAACTGATCACCAATCTCAGCCGGGTGCCGGAACTGAAAGTAATTGCCCGTACTTCGGTAATGCGTTATAAAAACACGAAAAAAGACATCCGCCAGATCAGCAAAGAACTGGATGCCCCCTATGTGCTGGAAGGGAGCGTGCGCAAATCGGACAAACGCGTACGCATCACCGCCCAGTTAATCGAGGCAAAGGAAGGTACCCATCTCTGGGCCAATGATTATGATCGGAATTTACGAGACATTTTCGCCATTCAGGATGACGTTTCCCAGTCCATTGCCCATGCGCTGTAAGTGACTTTTTCCAGCCAGGCTGCTGAAATGGTCAAATCTTCCTATTCCACAAAAATAGAAGCCTACGATATCCATCTGAAGACACGCTACTTTATCGATAATGTTTACATGAAAACCCGACAGGAGACGGATTTTCAACAGGCACTTGAGTTGGCCAAACGGGCAGTGACATTGGATCCTGATCACTATTTGGGGTATTTTGATCTCGGTTATCTGTACGAATTACATTGGAGTTTAACAGGCAATCCTGAGGATTTGCATGTGGAGTTAAAATACGTCCGGGAAGCGTATCGCTTAAACCCGAAACTGCCTGAGACCAATGCAGCCATTGGCATGCTCTTTTTTCGCAAAGGCGAATATGACATGGCTTTCTCATATATGAAAGCAGCTTTAGCCCTGCACGCCAATACCTGGAGTTCATTGCATCTGATCGGCGACAATCTGGGATGGCTCGGTCTCTACCGGCAATCTATATGGTTTTTTGATAAAGCGGCGGAACTGAATCCGTTCAGTATCTTCACATTTAGCAACCGCGGGTCGTCATGGCTTCTGATTGGTGAAGTGGATCGGGCACTTAAGGATTTTGCCCTAGTTTATCAGCTTCAACCTGATTATGTTTACAATTTGAGCGTCTATGCCCTTGCTCTGACCCTAAAACAGCAATACGGGAAAGCGGATTCTCTCTTGAGGCGTGCAGAGAAGCAACCACCGGGGGCATTTGATGCGGTATTGAAGTTTAGTCGCGCCATCTATTTTGCTGCGCTTGGTAAGAAGGAAAAAGCTCTTGTTCTGAGCCGCTGGCCGGGGATATTGGCTGAACTGGGGATGAAGGATGCGGCGATTTCCGCTATAGCGCGGATGACATCAAGCCAGGAAGACGGATACTTATGGCTGAATTATCTGCCTCTTAAAAATCTTCGGATTTATGACAGCCTGAGGGATGATCCGCGATTCCTGGTGATTCTCAAAAAAGAGCAAAAAAAATATGAGGTGCGTTTTAAAAAATACTCGCTGGTGGAAACCAAGTAAAGCATTTTGAAGGAAAGAACATGATTGATAAAATAACTTTAATTTTTTTTATTTTAGAAGATTTTGGCCATGGCAGGAACATATTACGCCGGTCGTTCTTTTATTAAACAAGGTCTCTGAAATGATCGGTAAAACAATTTCACATTACCATATATTAGAGGAACTCGGCCGGGGCGGAATGGGTGTGGTTTACAAGGCCGAAGATACCCGGCTCAAATGCAGCGTGGCGCTCAATTTTCTTTCTCCCGCCGCCATCGATAAACCAGAAGGAAAAACCCGTTTCATGCAGGAACGCCTGTGGCTTTGGATCATTCGATCATTTGCAATCGGTAATGTTCAGCTAAGAATTTAATTCGCATTTGCTAATAATTTAAATATATTGTATGAAACACTACTAAAATTGGCCAGAACTATTAAGAATCTCTATTAATCCTTAAATTATTCAAAAGGGTGTTGATATGGGGAGTAAAAAGTTCACCATTCACGACAAAATAGTTGACCGGAAAACCAGACAAGCGATATCCGCTTTGCGGGCCGAGGCGTGGGACAAAGACCTGATCTGCAATGACCTGGCAGGCAGCGCGCTTACCAATGCGCAGGGCAGTTTTAGGATGGATTTTACGAGCGTCTATTTTCAAGAACTTTTTCTAAACCGAAAGCCGTATCTCTTTTTCAAAATATTCTTCAAAAACAAGGAAATCTATTCCACTGCGGACAAAGTGATCTGGAATTATGATAACGCGGATGAGGAAATCAAGATCGAGTTCGACTTCTTGCCAGTGCCTCTGAAAAAGGAAGAAAAGAAATTTACCGTCTCCGGTGCGGTGAGAACCACTGAAAATATTGCCGTTCCCGGTCTGGTAGTGGAAGCCTTTGATCAAAAAATTGGCCGGACGACTCTCCTGGGTAAAGGAAAGACCGACGAGGCCGGGCGCTACCATATCGATTACACCAAAGAGGCAGCCAAGATTTTAAAGAACGGCATTGCCGACTTGTTTGTTCAGGTTAAAAAAGGCCGCAGGATATTGGCAAAATCTGAGCTGCTGATTAATTCCCCCCAGCATGCCGCCATCAATCTGGTTGTTCCCAAAGATATTCGCCGCGCACCAAGCGATTTTAAAAAGATCGCAAAAAAAATGAAGGACATCACCGGGGGGATGGCTCCCGACAAACTGAATGACGACGAAATGGAGCACATGCTGCCAAACGGGAACCGGATAGCCGAAAAATCAGGAGCTTCATCCATGCTCAAAAACTTGAGCAATTGGCAGAGTCGTATAAAACAAAATCGAAAATTCCATGTGCCTGTTTTTATGGACTGATCAGCGACGAGCTGCCGGATCTGAAAATCCTGGTCAATCGACCTGCGGCGAGCCCAAAAGCGGCACTCGAGGAAGCGGTTGAGAAAGCCATCATTCCGCTGGCGGTCAGTAAAAATATCGATTCATTGGTCAAAGCATTCAACCAAATAGCGGTAAAAGACAAGGTATCGAAGTTGTACACCACGGATCATATCTCTCCCCAAGTGTGGATATCATCGAAGAAATCCCTGCTTTGCTGAACTTCTATCTGGGGCCTGTGAGATAATGTTTATTGAATACATTACCGGGGCGCTTATCGTTCTGTCTTATAATTTTTAACATTGGAGAATAAGATGATCGGCAAGACGATTTCTCATTATAAAATTTTGGATAAGCTCGGCGAAGGCGGGATGGGCGTGGTTTACAAGGCCGAAGATACCCGGCTCAAACGCAGCGTGGCGCTTAAATTTCTTACCCACGCCGCCATGGGTAAGCCTGAAGACAAAACCCGTTTCATGCACGAAGCGCAGGCCGCCGCCGCATTGAACCATCCCAATATCTGTACCGTTTATGAGATTGAAGAATATGAAGGCCAGCCCTTTATTGCCATGGAATATGTTCCAGGGCACTCCTTGAAGGAGACAATCTCCAACAGACAACTGACAATCGACGAGTTTACCCGTATAGCCATGCAGATCGCCACCGGGTTGAATGCCGCCCACGAGCAAAAAATCATCCACCGCGATATGAAATGCGATAATGTGATGCTTACTGAAAAAGACGATGTTAAAATAATGGATTTTGGCTTGGCCAAATTGCCGGGACGTACGCTGGTCACGCAAGCGGGTTCAACACTGGGAACCATCAACTATATGTCGCCAGAACAGGCGCGCGGAGAAAAGGTCGATCCGCGCACGGACATCTGGTCGTTTGGCGTAATGCTCTACGAAATGCTTAGCGGACAGTTGCCATTCAAGGGGGAATACGAACAGGCGGTTGTGTATTCGATCATCAATGAACAACCTGAACCGCCCACCGCCCTGCGCAGCGGCGTGCCGATGGGTTTAGAACGGATTGTGCTCAAGGCTTTGGAAAAAGACAGGAAAAATCGTTATCAACACATGGATGAAATGCTCACAGACCTGCGTAAAACAACTCAGGTTATTAATCATGAAAGCAAAAAACGGGCACGGTCACCAAAACGCCACTTGTTTTCATCCTCGCTGTTCTGGATGGGCGTTCTGCTATTTTTGGGTATCTTTTTTGGAACCTTGATTGTTCTGCCTCAAAAGAGTATTTCATTCGAAAAACGCGATTGGGTGCTGATCTCAGATTTTGAGAACACCACCGGGAACGAGGTGTTTAATGGAGCTATTGAAGAAGCACTGGCCCGGGAACTCCGCCAATCACAATATGTAAACATCGTATCTCCCGAGCGCGAGGCCGATGTATTGCGTATGATGAAAAAAAAACCAGGGATTCATATCGGCGAACAGACGGCCCGCGAAATTGCACTGCGGGACGGTGAAATTCGCGCCATTCTCGGGGGCACCATCCGGCAGATAGGACAAATGTTTGACATCACCGTCCATCTTATCGATCCCGCCTCAGGCACACGCGTGACAAGTTTCTCTGAGGATGCAAATAGCCTGAATGACATTCTGCCGGCAATCCGGAAATTATCAAACCAGGTCCGTGGTAATCTTGGCGAATCGCTCTCTGAATTAGCGCCATTGAAAATTATCGGAAAGACTGAATGGTATGAAAAAGTGACCACAGCAAATTTTAAAGCCTTACAATTATATCGCCGCGGCTATCGGTATGCCAATCAATTCAATTGGTCCAAAGCCTTGCTGTTTATGCAGCAGGCGATCAAACAGGACTCTAGCTTTGCCATGGCCTACGTCATGGCCGGGTTCATGTATTCGAACACTGGGCGGAGTGCGCAGGCCCGCCCATTTCTTGAAAAAGCCCTTTCATTATCGGAGGGGCTGACAGACCGCGAGAAATATTTTATACGCGGCGGTCATGCCTTTATCATGGGCGACTGGAAAAAAGCCATTGAACAATTTACCATACTGGTGGAACTTTTCCCTGATGACTTTTGGGGACAAATGAATTTGGGCGTTTCGTATGCCTGGATGCAGCAATTTCAAAAAGCTTTTAATCATTTAAAACAAGCGGCGCGCATACGGCCGAATGACCCGGGTACACTTGGCGTGATACTTTTATTTGAAATGAGTGCCTTTGAAGATTTGGAATCATCAAAACGTTACTATCAGCAAATCAAAAGTATTGCGCCGGAATTCGATTTTGCTTCCTATAAGATTTTTCGGCCCATGAAGCTTTGGATCCAGGGCGATGTACAAGGCGCAAAAAAAGAACTACAGCAAACAATGGAACGCGCACTCGGCCATTCCCCATGGACACAATGGACCCTTTTTATGGCCCGGGCCAATATTGATGTGTTTACGGGAAATTTTCAAAATGCATCGGAATGGCTTGATAAGACCAGTGCGTTTGGCCGGGAAATTAAGGCGTTTAACCTTGAAGTTTCAGGCATGAGTCATAAAGGCCTGTTATTTATGGAATTGGGAGACGATAGAAAATTTGAGAATATTTTTCATCGGATGATGGACAAATTTCCGGAGCCGATAGCCGGGGATGCAGCTGGCTGGCTGGCGTATGATGCCCTGCGCAAAGGCCAATCCAACAAAGCGTCTTCATTGATAAGACATTTCAAAAAGAACACCATGGACCTCCTAGAGCGGCAAGCCTTTCTCCAGATTCTCGAAGGTAAGTTGGCCCAGCTTGAAAAACATCCGGAAACGGCAATAAAGCACTTTCGTAATGCACAGCAACTTGTGAAAAATATTTCCCATCCACCGCCGAATTTTTATTCTCCATTGCTGGCTGAATTAGAGCTGGCCGAAGCCTATGAAAAAAAACAACAGTGGGATATGGCAATTAAAATGCGCCGGGAAATCATTGGTCACAAAATCAAATATTTATATCCCGGTTTTATCATGGCTCCGTATGAATGGGTTAAAGCGCACTACCATCTGGGGCTGTTATATGAGAAGAAAGGGAATATAAAACAAGCACGTGAATATTATAAAAATTTTATAAATTTTTGGCGGTTGGCGGATCGGTCACTCCCGGAAATAGAAGACGCGGAAAAAAGACTTGCACATTTATCTGCTGACATCAAGGGCGGGCAAAGCCGCAGATAATTTTAGCAAACAATTATCATCACCAACTTTTTAAAAATATAATTGTACTAACAAAAACGGAAATTTTTACTAACTAAGGAGAAATTCGTATGAGTATCAAGAGCAGTATCAAAAACGATGTTGGCATCGTCAAACTATCGGGTAAACTTATGGGGCCCCCGGAGACAGATCTGTTGTCCGATGAAATAACCTACTTGCTAAGCGAAGGGCTGCGAAAAATTATAATCGATATGAAATCTGCCCGCTGGATCAATAGTGTCGGAATTGGTGTGATGATGAAATGCTACACATCAGTAAAAAACAAACAGGGCGAAATGGTTCTTGCTGCGCTATCAGACAAAGTGCACAGCATCTTTGTTATTACTCAGCTTGTGAGAATATTCAATATTTATTATTCCACTAAAGAAGCGATAAAGGGCATGCATCCTGAAGCAATCGAAGTGTGAATTTGTTGTAATTGCGATACTTTTTGCTAAATTACATCAAAAGCAATTGAACCTCTCAGCAAATTGGCAAGCATTAGATACACATTATGCGTTCCATACCTTTATGTTTTTCCTGATCTGGATCTGCAAACTGAGCTTATCCTAATATCCCATCTGATCGATTCTGATTTATACTCTTAACATAGACAAGAGGCCTTACAGTCATTTTTTTAAATACGAAGGGTGATAATGTCCATTTCTGAATCCTTGCATCAAGAAATCGAACATCTTCAATCCGCCGTAAGAGAATTAACTATTCTCAACGAGATAGCTATGGCCGCTTCATCTTCAATGTCTGTGGATCAGATATTGGAAATAATTATCAAACAGTCCATTAAATCTGTGGGCGCAGAACAATGCGCAATCATGATGGTATCTAAAAACAGCACTCTGCCAATGCAGACACTCATCCGTAAACAGCAGTTCAGTGGATCCATGCCATCATATAAATTGGGGGGCCATATCACGGGCTGGGTTTTGAAAAATTCAATACCATTGATAATTGACAATTTGGAAATCGATGAACGTTTCAAGGTAAGCAAAGATGAGATAGTAAATATCAAAACAGTTCTGGCCATTCCCATTTATGCGCAGGGTACAATTATTGGTGTGTTGACCATGACCAACAAAAAAAACGATCAACGCTTTTCAAAAGATGATTTGCGATTGATGTCAATCATCGTGGCACAAGCCGGTCAATTGATCCGCAACAGGCAATTACAACAAATTGAGAACGAGAAAATGCGTCTGGAGCATGAGTTGGATTTGGCACGCTCGGTTCAACAAAACCTGTTACCTAAATATTTCCCTAACATTCCCAATCTGGATGTTGCCACTCACTTTCGCCCGGCTCAGGCAGTTGGTGGTGATTATTATGATTTTTTCAATTATTCTGAGAACAAATTTGCGATCGTAATTGCCGATGTATCCGGGCATGGTCCATCATCCGCAATGATTATGTCCATGATCAAAGGCATATTGCATTCGATATCAGAATCAGAGGCTCCCCCTGATAAGGCTCTTTTTTTGCTAAATCGAATTGTAGGAAAAATATTACCTCCGGATATTTTTATCACCATGATGTATCTTTTAATTGACGTCGATGAAAAATATATATTTATCGCCAATGCTGGCCATTGCCCACTTTTAATCTATAATGCTAATTCTGCTCTGGTTACCCCGCTGGAACATTTTGATTTTGCACTTAATTTATCTCGCGACGCTAAATACACAATCGAAACAAAAAAACTGCATGACGGAGACCTATTGTTATTATATACCGATGGCATCATCGAAGCAACAAACTCCGTCTCCGAAATGTTTGGCATAAATCGCCTTGTATCCATGTTAGGGGAGATGAACCGCGATTCCGCCGACAAGATTGTCGCATCGATTATGGATAGAGTGGATGCATTTTGCGGAATATCCAATGTCGCAGATGACATGATACTCATGGCAATCAGGGTCAAATAATATGCAAATAACTTTGCGCAAGAGTATGAAATCTTTAGAAAAGCTATTCCATACCATCGAAATTTTTTGTGATAAACAAAATTGTGGATCTAGGTGCGTCCGTCAATTGCATCTTGCAGCGGAAGAAATTTTTACCAATATGCTAAAATATAATGCGTCTGAGATATCACCAATAATCTTCTTTATAGATCAGAAGTCAGATGAAATCACGATGATATTTACAGACTATAATACCCTGGAGTTTGACCCTCGCTGTTTTATTCATTACGACAATACACTTCCCCTTAAAAAGCGCCCGGTGGGTAAGCTTGGGCTATTCCTGGTTTATCGCTTTATGGATGAAGTCCGTTATGAATTTCAAAATGGGGTGAGCAAAATAACCATCAATAAGAAATGCAGGAGCCGCGTTAATGCTTAGTATTATCACTCAGGGGCCAAACCATATTGTCTTAAACGGTAGATTTGATGCCAGTCAGGTAAACAAGGCAAAAAACGTTTTTGATAAAATAACAGCAAGTTGCAGTGTAGATTTTAACGGACTTGAATATATTTCCAGCGCAGGGTTAAGTGTGCTCCTTATTACCCAAAAACGCCTGGATGATATAGGGCAGGAATTGACCTTGCTAAATCTGAATCAACATATACGTGAAATATTCAGATACGCGGGGTTCGATAAAATTTTCAAAATTAAATAAATCTACCAACCATTGATAATTTGAAATGTATTTATGAATGAAGTCAATGATGCTACATTAATAGAACGATGCCTGAATGGAAATACCGAGGCTTTTGGCGGCCTGGTAAAGCGCTATCAGACAGCTATTTATAATCTCGCGTTTCGAATGTGCAAAAATTCGGATGATGCTTGTGAAATCACACAGGTTGCATTTGTAAAGGCGTTCGAAAAATTGTCTGCTTTTAACGCGCATTACAAATTTTTCAACTGGTTATATCGCATCGCCATCAATGAATCATTGAATTTTTTAAAACGTAAAAAGAATCAAACAGAACTTAAGGAAGAAATTAAACTGACCACTGATGCACCGGATAAGATGGTTATAGATCATGAATTAAAAACGCAAGTTGAAGAAGCGCTATTAAGCCTAAACGCGGATTATCGAATGCTTATAATACTAAAACATTTTCGTCAACTGAGCTATAGAGAAATAGCCGATATCTTAAATATACCTGAAAAAAGGGTGAAATCACGCTTGTATTCGGCTCGGCAGCAACTGGCCGGAATACTTATAAAAAAAGGTGTAACAGGCAATGCATGAACAAAAATTTCTTTCACTGATCAATCGTGATATTGACGGTATTCTGACAGATGATGAACAATTAGTTCTGGAAAATTCAATTCAGGATGATCCTAAAATTGCTACGCTTCACCGGACAATGACGGAAACATCCCGATTGCTGGATAAAATACCTGACATACAACCCCCTGCCCAACTTTATAGCGAAATTATGGAGCAGATTCGCAATATACCGTTCCCCAGGCAAAGAAAAAGCCTGGATTTTCTAAATTGGGTTTGGCAACCCAGACGAAAGGTTATTGTGGGATTTTCTACCGGTCTTGTCATTGGATTCCTTCTGGCCGGTGCTCTCATCTTTCAAAGAAAACTTCCATCAATTCAGCCAATAAATTTTAGTACAACCATTGGTCAATTTACAAACGAATCTTTCCATGTTTTACAATCGATTAAAATTGAACATCAAAGCCTAAGCGGCAATATCACTTTTTATCAAAACCTGCGGGAAGTCTGGCTACAATCGACGTTGATCCCAAAACACAGCGTAAAGGCTACTTTCTTTTTCGATAACCGCTCCCTGCACTCAATTTTCCAGCTTAGCTCAGAAATGGGTTCCAAGACTTTTCTAAATCAGCCGGGCGTTTTGCAGGTATCGGTTTTCTCCAACACATCAACACTCGTGGCGTTCCGTCGCTTATCAAATTCCGCGACATCCATACAGATTAAGCTTCAGGATAACAAGGCCGTTTTGCTATCTCAAAATATAAATATACCTGCGTTGGCTGAATAGGAAGGCAATATGCATTTTCATTAAAGCATAAAATAGCATACACCAACTTTTCCCAAATCGGTTTGTATTCAATATAAATGCCTGTTAAACAGGCTTCGCACATATGGTTTTACTTATAAGAGGAGGAACTATCATGAGGGCCAAACAGAACAAAACCAATAACCATCGCCGAATGGGGTGGATGTTTGCAACAGTAGTAATTGTTGCAGGTATGGTACTATATTTCGGTTTTATGTATCCCTGGCCGGAAAAAAACGAAACAGCCGCAACAATCGGAGGTATCGAAAAGGCCAACAAATATCAAACCGGGCAAATGACCGACGCCGACGTGATCCTAAAGAACGCGGACTTTCAGGACTTATTGCAAAACGATGAGTTTCAGCAATTATTGCATGATGCGGATTTCCAAAGAGTTATGGCCAACGAAGACTTTCAGAACGTTGTGGGCGGCCAGGATTTTCAACGGATGATCGCCAACAAAGATTTTCAGAGTCTCGCCGCTGAACCATCATTCCGCAGAACACTTGCAAGTGCCGACTTTCAACGGATGGCGGCCGATCCCGTTTTTCGCCAGTTGTGCCAGCGTGACGACTTTAACCGAATGGTCAGCCGCGATGATTTTGTCAAAATGATGACTAATACCGATTTTCAGAGACAGACCATGGATAAGGATATTAAAAAATTGTACGCACGGAATGAATTCCAGAAGCTGCTCTCGAGAAATGAATTCAGCGCATTACTTGCAAATAAGGATTTTCAAAGAATGCTTATGAACAAAGATTTCCAACAACTGTGTGGACAATCCGATTTTGGAAGAATGATTGCGCAAAAAGAATTCGGCAGACTAATCGCCTTGCAGGATTTTGGAAAATTTCTTTCCCGATCCTTGTGGCAGAGTGTGATTCAACAAGAAAATTTTGGCCGAATGCTGGCAGAAAAATCTTTCCAAAATCTTGCGTCAAGGAATCAATTCATCAAATTGGTTACAAATCCGCAATTTCAGATGATGGCCTCTGCAAACCGTTATGACAATCTCTATGCCAAATCAGATCTGAAATGAATTTCGGTTAGCTTGCAACAATAATTATTGACGAGAGTCGGGAGCCCCCGGCTCTTGTATATTCATTTTCTGGTGACTTGCAAAATGAAACGAACCTTATTTCTATACTCTGGCATAATCTGTCTTCTCCTCATATCATCCTCCAGATGTCAGCTAAACGCGTTGGAGACAAAACATCAACGTCTGATATATTTTGATGCGATTCATGACTACCTCGTTCCGCATGTCGCACGTTGTTTTGAGAATGCATGGAGTTTCCATCACCGCTTATTTGGTTTCGGTTCCGAAGAAAAAATAACCATATTTTTACATGATTTCAGTGATTTTGGCAATGCCAGCGCCGATGTTGTGCCCCGCGATGGCATCGTTGTTGGAATTGCCCCCCTTTCTTATGTTTATGAAACTTCGCCAGCCAATGAACGCATGAATACCACTATGAACCATGAACTAACGCATATTGTGGCCATGGATATGAGTACAAAAAGCGATCGATTTTTTAGATCAATATTTTTGGGCAAGGTCCGGGCCAGTGCCGACAACCCATTATCCATGCTGTACAGCTATTTTACCACACCACGCCGGTATGCCCCCCGTTGGTACCATGAAGGCATTGCCGTTTTTATGGAAACCTGGATGGCTGGTGGCATTGGGCGTGCTTTAGGTGCTTATGATGAAATGGTATTTCGTACGATGGTGCACGACAGCAGCTATTTTTATGATCTGGTAGGACTCGAATCAGAAGGAACACAGATTGATTTTCAGGTTGGAGTAAATGCTTATTTGTACGGCACGCGTTTTATCAGCTACCTGGCTGTAACCTATGGCCCTAAGAAACTTATCACCTGGGTAAGAAGATCACAGGGAAGCGCTGCATATTTTGCCGCGCAATTTCAGAAGGTTTATGATATCGGTTTGAGCGAAGCCTGGCAGAATTGGATTAAATTCGAACATCAGTTTCAGAAAAAAAATCTAAAAAAGATATATCAGAACCGGGTAACACCCTATCGTTTGTTAACAAAAAATACACTCGGCTCCGTTTCGCGTTCCTACAGAGACCCCTTAACGGGCCATATCTATGTGGCGGTCCTTTTTCCGGGGCAAACCGCCTTTCTTGCTGAATTGAATCCAACAAATGGACAGACACATAAACTTACCAGCATAAAAGGGCCTGCGTTATATTTTGTTACCTCGTTGGCATTCGATGCAAAGAATCATCGATTGTTTTATACTACCAACAATAATGGCATCAGGGATTTATATGCATTCGATTTGAAAACGTCGATAAAAACAAAATTACTTGCTGAAGCACGAACCGGCGATCTGACCTTTAACCCCGTAGATAAATCATTATGGGGTGTACGACATTATAACGGAATATCCACACTTGTTCATATTCCATATCCATACTCGAACTGGAAACAAATCTATTCTTTCCCCTATGGCAAAGACATTTATGATATAGATATTTCTCCGGATGGCAAATCGGTTTCTGCGGCATTGATTGACATAAGTGGTAGACAAAAACTGATTCTTCTGGAGGTAGACAGTTTGCAAAAGGGGAAACACCAATGGAAAAAGTTATTTGATTTCGAAAACAGCTCACCAGCCGGTTTTGTGTTTACAAAGGATGGTAAATATCTCTATGGCTCGTCGTATTATTCAGGTGTATCGAATATTTTTCGGTACAATTTTGCAAACCACGATATGCAGGCGATAAGTAATGCCGCGACGGGTTTTTTCCGCCCTCTTCCCTTCTCAAATGATTCATTATTGGTTTATCGTTATAGCTCAAAAGGATTCAAAGCGGTATTTATTGAAAATAAACCGGTTGATAAAATAAGCGCTATAAAATATCTTGGTCAGGCCATTGTTGAAAAATATCCGATTGTTAAAAAATGGAAAGCGGGTTCTCCAGGTCGGATAAACATAGATTCATTGACAATCGCAGATAATCCATATAATGGTTTTATAAATATGCGATTGGTTTCTGCCTATCCCGTCATCGAAGGATACAAAACATTCGGTGGAGCCGGATACCGCGTTAACCTCTCAGATCCATTGGGTTTAAATCGAGCGGATATTTCGTTTTCCTATACCCCCATACATTTATTGACATCAAAAGAACGCATACACTTAAAGATGAATTATACATATTTAAACTGGTCGTTGTCGGCCAGTTATAATAACGCTGATTTTTATGATTTGTTTGGACCCACCCGAAGCAGCCGTAAAGGATATGCACTTAGACTGACCCATAATTATTATATGTTGTATGACACACCGCGTGTTATGGGTCTAAACTTTCAAATTGCCGGCTATAGCGGCCTTGACAAGCTACCCTCTTTTCAAAATATTTCAACGCCGTTTGATCAGCTGCTGAGCGGGAGTGTTCGGTTCAGTTATCGAAACATGCAAGGGTCTCTTGGCGCTGTGGATGCGGAAAAAGGCTTCCGATGGCAGGTTGTAAGCAACGGAACACTGGTTCAATCAACTTTTTTTCCGCTTATTTACTCTACCTATGATTTAGGATTCCCACTGACCTTAAAACATTCATCTATTTGGCTTAGATCCGCATTCGGGCATGTTTGGGGTCAGCGAGATAATCCTTTTGCCAATATCTATTTTGGCGGATTTGGCAACAATTACATCGACCACCAAAATCAAAAAAGATACCGTGCCTATTATAGCTTTCCCGGTGTGGAGTTAAATGAAATTGCTGGAAACACTTTTATAAAAACCATGCTGGATTGGAACCTCCCCCCTCTACGCTTTCGTCGGGTTGGAATACCTTCATTTTATCTTTCCTGGGCAAACATGTCAATATTTTCGAATCTTTTAAGTACAAATCCGGAGAGCCGTACATTATCCCACCTAATAATGGATACTGGTGTCCAAATCGATTTTCGTTTGGTTTTTTTATCACATCTTAAAGCCACCCTTTCGATTGGTTTTGCAGAAGCCTTTGAAAAAAAATATTTGCCGCGCAAAGAATGGATGCTTTCCTTAAAAATAATGTAATAATAAACCTGGTGATGGTTATTATCCAATGATCCTTGATATCCCAATGACTTTCCATCATTTAATCGCTGCAAGTATAAGTATTCTTCCTGTGTTGATTTTTCTCATTGGGTTGATTTTAATTGACAGTTACAAATTGGTTTCATTTCGACTCGTTATATCCAGTGTGATTGCAGGAATTTTATCGGCAATAATTGCTTACCTCATCAATGACCGGTTACTTGACCGCTTTTATTTAGATTTTCAATTTTACACCCGCTATATCGCGCCATTTATAGAAGAATCCTGCAAGGCCCTTTTTGTTATATATTTAATACGCGCCCAAAAAACAGGGTTTATCGTTGACACAGCAATATTCGCTTTCGCAGTCGGTGCCGGTTTTGCTATGGTTGAAAATATATATTATCTCATCAACATTACAAACCCCTCATGGTTGTTATGGATTTTACGCGGTTTGGGAAGTGCAGTGATGCATGGAGGAAGCACTACGCTTTTTGCCATCATTTCAAAATCCATTGTGGATCGGTTTGTTTCAACTCATTGGCGATGGTTTTTACCGGGCTGGTTCTCTGCTGTATTTCTTCATTCGTTTTTTAATCATTTCTTGTTTGCCCCAATTGCCCTTACGATAGGACAAATACTCATCCTGCCCCTCGTTCTTTTTTATGCATTTTATAGAAGTGAAAAAATGATGCATGATTGGCTGGAAATTGGGTTTGATGCCGATCTTTTTCTCCTGAAAGAGTTGGACAGCGGCCATTTTTCAGACACTAAAATCGGAAATTACCTACAGGAGGTTCAATCCCACTTTTCAAAAAAGGTTCGAATCGATTTATACTGCTACATACGTATCTATTTTGAATTAAGTGTGTTGGCAAAGGGAATGCTGATGATGAAGCAAGCTGGTTTTAGGCAAAAACCCAACCCATCTGTTATGGAAAGATTTAAAGAATTGCACTTTCTTGAAAAAAACATCGGCCCCAGTGGGATGCGTGTTTTACGCCCACTCCTTCATTCCGGTACACGTGACTTA
Source organism: uncultured Calditrichaceae bacterium (assembly GCA_964456445.1). Taxonomy (GTDB): domain Bacteria; phylum Calditrichota; class Calditrichia; order Calditrichales; family J004; genus CAYWBI01. Next base: position 3,361 of record CAYWBI010000035.1, on the reverse strand, counting down.
TGGCAAATTCACATCCTGGACAATTCAAATTAATTTTAATTAATTCAGTAAAGACTATCATTCAATAATTAAAAGTATTCCTGGATTCCCATTTAAGTTTATTCTTCTATTAATAACAGCTAAAACATATTTCTATCACATCTAAGTTATCTGTGGCAAACTATATAATAAATTGCTTATACTTATCAATATTATTGAAGGACGATCATGAACGATAACGATGAGATACAACAGCTCAAAGCAGAAAATGAACGGCTAAAGCGCGGCATTCAGGAATTGTCAATATTAAATGAAATTGCCACAACCATAAGCTCGACAATGGAGGTGGATCGGATTATCGAAATTGTGGTCCGCCGCTGTATAAAACATTTTCATGTGGAGCAGGCGAACATCTCGCTTATCAATAAAGATGAGCTTTCTACACCGCTACAAACCATGGTGCGCCATTATGATTCCGGCTCCGGTCGAATTCCCTTTCGTCTGGATCAACAGATCACCGGATGGATACTTACAAAAAACAAACCGCTGATCATAAATGATATAAACGAGGATGTCCGTTTTAAATATCTGCTGGAAGAATCACCCTATACTTCCCTGCTATCGGTACCAATGTCCAACAAGGGACAGCTTATCGGTGTATTGACTGTCTTTAACAAATCCGGCCACGAGGGCTTTAGTCATGGCGATGAGCGCTTGCTCAGCATCATCGCCTCCGGATCATCGCAAGTTATTATCAATGCACGTTTGCTGGAAGACGAAAAACAACTACTGGCGGTAAAAGAAGAGCTGAATATAGCCGGTAAAATTCAAAAAAAATTATTACCGGATATCCTTCCGGAAATTCCAGGCTATCAGATTGCGGCACATAACATTCCTGCAAAAGAAGTTGGAGGTGATTTTTACGATGTTATTCCACTTGATGCCGATAAATTTCTTATCTGTCTCGGAGATGTATCGGGCAAAGGCATGCCAGCGGCCTTGCTTGTCGCAAACTTACAGGCGACTATACATTCACTTATTCTGGACCACAGTGAACCGGCAGATATTGTGGAACAGACAAACCGCCTGATTTTCAGCAGCACCACTTCGGATAAATATATTACGTTTTTTCTCGGTATCCTTGATACAAAGACTCAGGAATTTCTTTATTGCAATGCCGGCCATGACAATCCATGCATCCTTTCAGATGATGGCATTTTTACAGATTTGGCAGTCGGAGGTATTTGTCTTGGCTTTCTACCACAATTCGACTATTCCAAAGATGTTCATACGTTTCATGATGGCGAAATAATCGCAATATATACGGATGGCGTCACAGAAGCTATGAACAAACAAGAAGAAGAATTTGGACTTGAACGATTACAAAAAATGATTACTGCAAGTCGGTCAATGGGCGCTTCAGAAATTTTAGATAAGCTGTTAAATGAAATTAAAGCTCATGTGGCCGGTGAGCCCCAAATGGACGACATCACACTATTAATTCTAAAAAAACATGAAGTATAAACAATACTTTCATTTTTTTTATAAAACTGCAATAATTTTCAGAGATAATACGTTTCATATTGACTAGACCTGAATGACTATACCATGGGAGTAGCTGGTCATAAGAACGACCGGTCCAATTCTATAATTGCACTCAGCAACCCACAAATAAACAACACATCATGGAAATGCTATGATTGGCAAGATTGTTTCTCATTATAAAATATTGGAAAAAATTGGTGCTGGCGGCATGGGGGTCGTTTTTAAAGCAAAAGATATAAAACTCGACCGTATGGTTGCTTTAAAATTTCTTCCACCTAATATGCATCTTGATTCAGATGCCGAAAACCGCCTTGTTTCCGAGGCAAAAGCGGCATCGTCGATCGATCATCCAAATATTTGCACTATTTATGAAATAGACAAAGCAAAAGATGGGCAAATATTTATTGCGATGGCCTGTTATGAAGGAGAGACCTTAAAAAATAAACTGAAAGACGGGCCTCTTTCCATTGAACAGACCATTCAGTACGGTATTCAAATCGCCAATGGATTACAAAGAGCACACAAAAATGGAATCATCCACCGGGATATCAAACCCGCAAATATTTTTATTACCAGTGATGGAATGGTAAAAATACTGGATTTTGGCTTAGCAAAAGTTAGCACACAAACCCAGTTTTCAATCATTGAGTCAACATCCGGAACAATCGCATATATGTCACCCGAACAGACAAGAGGGGGACTAATAACATCTCAGACAGACATCTGGTCTCTTGGAGTGGTTTTCTTCCAGATGATTACCGGCGAGTTGCCATTTAAGGGCGAATATGAACAAGCAATAATCTATTCCATCCTGAATGAAGAACCGGATGTCGCACAGATCCATCTAAAGTCACCAGCCTTTTCTAAAATTGTGGAGAAGGCCCTGCAGAAAGATTGTGATAAAAGATATGCAAGTATGGATGAACTGCTGGAAGATATTTCAGAAAAAAATTCTTCAGCACCCCCCCCTACAGATAAACCCGGCGATGAAATCAAAAGACTTGCCATACTCCCCTTTTCAAATATAATGAACGACCCGCAAACAAATTTTTTGGGGTTTGCGCTCGCGGATCAAATAATCGGCGCTATGGCTTACTCAAAATATGTCCAGGTACGCCCATCAAGTTCTGTGCGTAGGTATCAGGATGAAATTATTGATATCCAGAAAGCCGGTTCAGAGTTAAACGTGAAATATATATTAGCCGGAAATTATTTAAAAGAAGCAGACACTATCAGACTCAATATCGAGCTTATTGATCTTGAATCTGACAAAATGATTTGGCGTGAGCCTATTGAAATAAAATATAAAAATGTATTTGAACTGCAAGATATTGTTTCACAAAAAGTGGTTAAGGAATTAAAGGTTCAATTCTCACCTGAAGAGCGCGAACGCATGAGACCTGAGATGCCGCATAATTCGGTTACTTATGATCAGTACCTTCAAGCTATTTCATATCCATTTTCAGTTGAAGGCAATGAAAACGCCATTGAAATACTAAACAATGCAATCAAACTTGACCCATCATACGCCCCGGCATATTCGGAATTAGGCTCCAGATATCATCTCTTGTCCCAAATTGGAACAGGTACAATAGCCGCGCAAAAAAAAGCAGAAGAAGCTTTACTAAAAGCGTTAAGCCTGAAACCGGATTTATTACCTGCCTTGGCAAATTTAGGTCTTCTTTATACTGATTCAGGAAGACATGAACAGGCGCACGACATGTTGATCAGGGCTTTAAAAATAAATCCAAATAATGCCTGGCTGCACTTTTCCCTCAGTTATCACTATCGCTATATTGGATTTCTTGATCAATCAAAAAAAGAAGCGGATATAGCC
>CAYWBI010000034.1:0-26857 GCA_964456445.1 uncultured Calditrichaceae bacterium | reverse complement strand
TGGAAAATGAACTTCGGGAACATTTTGGCGTAACCCATACCACTATCCAATTTGAATGCAACCATTGTAAAACGCAGGCTATGGTATAGTTTTAAATTCTTTTCTTTAGCCATCCAGGGGGCCGTTGTTTCAGGCCCTTTGTGTATATATAAAATCCACATATAAGTTGAAAGACAAGAGCTTAAAAACCGTCTGCTTTGCAGGGCCCAACCGTCCAGAGACAGTAAAGTGAAAATCTACCAATTCATAAAATATAATCAGGAGACAAACCGAAAACATATAAAACATTATGGTAAGAAAAATTTAATAGTTTGCTTTGATTTTGAAGATGGCATTCAGAATGGCTTGAATGAAAAACAATCTGAACAATTAAAGGAACGGTACAGGGATTATTTTTTTAAAATAGCGCCTAATATTGCAAAAAACAGTAAAATTGGTGTTCGGTTAAATGCAAAAAACATCAGTGAATTACATAAAGATTTATTGAGACTTAAAACCCTGGATATACATTCAGTTTTTTTACCAAAAATAGAAAACACAAAAGAACTTGTTGATTGTGTAAAAATAATTGATCGTAATGATATCACATACAGGGAAATAATACCAATAATCGAAAACAAAACCGGTCTGGAAAATATTTACAAAATTATCAAATTAAATTTTGTTAATAATATAGCATTCGGACATTGTGATTATAATTTAAGTTTGAATATTTTCCCCTTCTTTCATCAGGAAAGCCACGCATACTGGAAATGGGTAAACAAAATTGTTTCTAAAATAAATGATAAGAATATCTGTTTTATTAATTCCCCCTTTCTTTCGATGCAGAAATTAGATTTTTTTTGTTCTATGCTTGCGCATTTAGAAACACTTACAAATAACCATTTTGGACAAACCTCTCTTTCAAATTTTCATACGGAAATTTGTTTTAATTATTCAGAATGCAGTAAGAAAGATTTTCCCAGATTGCTTAAAAACCGACTTCAATTTTATCCAACAAAGGAAATTGTAAAAGAAACCATTGATAATTATAAGAAATATAATAATGGCTTAGGTTTAACCAAAAAGGATAAACGTATTATTTCCTATCAGGAATACATTGCTGCAAAAAATTATTTGAAGAACAGCGATCAAAAGAGTATTCATTTAACCTTTGTAGGCGGTTGTTTTCCGGTACAGCATAATATCTTATATGAAGATATTTTTCTAACACAAACGAGAGATTTTATTGAAACTACTTTGGACATCAAACTTAACATTGATATTGTTCGTTATGAACGGTTTACAAAGGTGATGGAAAAGATCAGAAAAGCAAACAGTACAAAGAGCATTGATGTTCTTATCTTTAGCATTAGACCGGAACCATTTCTTAGAATTATCAAATTTTATTATAAATATATAAACAACGAAGGCAAATTAAAACGTTCACTGAATTTACCTTTTTTCAATATTATTAACCCCGAGAAATATGATATCCTTAATTTGGGCAGAAGATACGACTACCGTTCGAAAAACAATACTTCAAACTTTCATAAATTTTTAGTTAATATGAATTATTTAATGGGTTGCCTGATCAGGAACCATTTCTATGCTATAAATAAGTACCTGGAATTGGTTTATAAAGTTGAAAAGTATTGTAAAAGTAACGCAATCAAACCGATACTGCTTGGGCCAAATCTAAGAAGCAAATACAAGATTGAACCTTATTTATGCAGAAAACTGGATCATAAGATGAAGGACACGTTTCTTAAAAGTCACTATATAAATGGTTTGGATACAATTTATAAGAAAAAACGTCTCTTTCACAACGATGGTGTTCATGTTAATGAGTTATACCACGAAATGATAGCCAAAAGACTAAACACTGTTTTGAAAGACATCCTAATGCAACAAGAAACCCATACATATTAAAACGTAAAATAGAACATCCCTTTTAACGATCCTGTAAGTTTTGGGACGATATTGAAAGCCAATCAACCGGGAACTGAGAAATTTGGGAAACAGGTAACGTTTTGATCCTGAACAGCGATACATTTAATAGTGCCCTAAGGATAAATCTGTGCCAGTTGACGGATATAAAAAAGGATGTCCTAATCTTGCGGATTCCGCCCAGGATTGTCAAAAATCATCCAAACGGGGGCAGGATTGAAATGATACTATTTTTTTAAGCTACCATCGGAAAAGAACCAATGCCCCGGATCAGATGGTATGCTGCCCCGCCATATATTTGTGTCCGGGCACAGCCATGTCCATCAATCGCGCCTGGTTTTGTTTTTTTGACCGAAAGGCTTCACAAGCTCAACCATGAAGTTTGTATTCTCAACTGAATGACATAATCATTTTCACCATCACCTGCCAGTCCACCAGGTACAGGTAAGGCTTTGCCATAAACCAAAATCATTATATCGAATTTCATTGGCCCTTTCTTGCGCTCAGGTTGTTTCGTATGTTAGAGCCATAATACATTGGTTTAAAACAAGGCAGTGAGCGGGAGAAAGAATACTTAAACTTAGGGTGCAAATGAGAGCAAACAGGATTTTAAGAAATTTATTGATTGTGATACTATTGGCAGCCAATGTCGGATGTGATCAGGTTTCGAAAAACATCGTTCGGCAGAAGACACACTACGGTGAGAAAATCAGTTTGGTAGATGATTTTGTAACTCTGACGAAAGTTGAAAACACCGGGGCATTTCTAAGTTTTGGCAATCATTTACCACGAATGACTTATATAATACTTATGGTAATTCTGCCGCTGATTGCGATCGTATATGCCCTCTATTATTTATTCAAAAATAACACGCTTTCAAAACCATTAATATTAGGAATATGCCTTGGCGTTGGCGGTGGACTTGGAAATATTTTCGATCGAATAATGTACGGCTCCGTGACTGATTTTTTGCATTTTGATTTTATTCTCTTTCAAACCGGAATAGTGAATATGGCTGATATATCGGTTACCATCGGATTTTTTGTTCTTATCCATGGCTTGTTCATTAATCGGAAGGATCTCAGGACAAAGAATACTGAATAAAATATCCTGTGTGCAAACAGGCGGTAGCATTAATGGCCGGGACCATCCATATCCATGGTTTTTGCCATGTGACATGAAGTTGTTTTGAATTCGGCAACCCACCATACGCCCCCGGTTCATCCCACTCTATCCCAAATCCAGTTCACCCACGCCAAAAACCCGTTCGCAGTACTCGCAGCGCAGGGCTATCGGGTTGCGGCGTACCGTGCGGAAACGCGTGGTCATTTTTTCATGATTGGTGATACAGCGCGGGTTCCCGCAGCGGGCAAAACCCTCGATATAATCCGGCACCTGCACCAGCCGTTTGTTTACCACGTCATAATCACGGATGATGATCACGTTTGCTTCCGGGGCGACAAGCGCAATGCTGTTCACCTCGCCGGAGGTCAGTTCCCGCCCCTCGATTTTAACGATGTCCTTCCGCCCGAATTTCTTGCTGGCAAAATTCAAACCGATGGTCACCACATCGCTTTCCGCCGGGTTGATGATCGACATAACCTGCAGTGCCTTGTGTGCCGGGATATGATCGATAACGGTACCTTCACGGATGGGATCGACTTTTAATTTTTTATCTGATTTCATCTTAATTCCCCCTATCGGCGGTTTGGTTTTGCAACAATTGACTGATAATGGCCTGGCGCATAAATACGCCGTTGCGCGCCTGTTGAAAATAATAGGCGGCGGGCAGCGTATCCACATCGGTGTGGATTTCGTTCACCCGGGGCAGGGGGTGCAGCACCTTAAAATTTTCCTGCACCTTTTGCAGGTGTGCGGCGCGCAGGATATAGGTGTTCTTGACTTTTTCATATTCCTGCGGATCGGCGAAACGCTCCTTCTGGATACGGGTCACGTACATAATGTCCAGCGTATCCACCACCGGTTCAAAACGGTCACGGATATCATATTGAATGTCCAGGCGCTTGAGATCGTCCAGGATATAATCCGGCATGGAAAGGATTTCCGGTGAGATAAAATAAAAATGCGGTTTAAAGGCGGCAAGGGCGTAAACCAGCGAATGTACGGTGCGGCCGTATTTTAAATCGCCCAGCAGCGCGATGTTTAAACCCTCCAGCGTGCCCTGGGTTTTAAAAATGGAATAGAGGTCCAGCATGGATTGCGATGGATGCTGATTGGCCCCGTCACCGGCATTGACCACCGGCACGCTGACCGTCTCGGAAATATAACGCGCCGCGCCCTCGTTGGGATGGCGTACCACGATGATATCGGCATATTGGTTGATAATCAGCGCCGTATCGGCCAGGGTCTCCCCTTTTTCCACCGAGGTGCCCTTGGTACCGGCCATGGTTATCACTTCCCCGCCCAGCCGCTTCATGGCTGTTTCAAAGGAAAGCTGGGTACGTGTGGAGGGTTCAAAAAACAGCGAACCCATCACCCGGCCATCCATCCGGGGCTTTTCCCCTCCCGTTTCGATGGACCGGGCGTGTTTGATTAAATCCAGGATTTGCGCCTTATCCAAATCCCGCATGGATATCAAATGTTTCATGCTGCCTCGCTTTTATTTTAGTTATTGATTTTCAGTATTGATAAGCCTTATGCTTCCCGCGCCGCCTCGCGGTAACGTCGCGCCATGACCGCCGGCTTGTCCGCGGCTATAATCCCCCGTCCCACGATGATGGCGTCCGCTCCGCCGCGGATGGCCTGTTGTGCGGATACATATTGCTGACCCAGCCCGTCGGCTTTTACATCGAGGTTTACGCCCGGCATAAGCAACAACTGATCCGCTGGCATCTGGTCGCGCAGGTCTCGCAGTTGCTGTTCGCTTTTGGCAAAGCCGATATAACCGGATACTTTATCGCGGTGTTTTTTACCCATGGCGACCGCCTTTTGGGTATAGGCCTCATCGATCAGATTGCCTTTGGCAGACATGGCCGCCAGCAAAAAAGCCCCGCCGGAATATCCGCTGTTTTCAAACAGCCCCTGTAATATACCTTCGCCGGGCAACGGGTGCACCGTCACACAATCCGCCCAGTCGGCGATCCGGTAAATCCCCTGGCGGAACTGTTTGCTCACCGTGCTGCCGATATCGGCAAACTTACGGTCTTCAAAAATCAGGAAATCCCGCTTCCTGGCCAGGGCCATCAAACGCGGGACAAAGTGCGCATCAAAATCCGTAAGAATATCCACATGCGTCTTGACCATTACAATCTCAGCGGCAACCGCTTCCAAAATCCGGAAGAAATCGGCTTGATTGTCCACATCCAGTGAGGCGATAAGCTTGCTATTTTTTTGCGCCATTTTATTTTTCAGGATACGGGCAAAGGCATTGGGCGCTGCCGGAACATCCCGGACCTCTGTTTTTAACGCAACGGCGCCGGCATGCATAAATTCTTCCACGTCACTTTTTTGTTTGGCTGAGAGCTTACCATCGGCAAACAGCGTTCCCACCATATCATAAATGCTGATCAGCGCATGAACACGGTACCCGGCTTCGCGGATAACGGCGCCGCCGTCAAGGCTGCGGTCCACCACGATCAGGAAATCCCTTATTTTCAAACCGGCCTGCTCAAAGGCTGCGGCGGTTTCTAACTTACTTCCGCCCGTGGTCATCACATCATCAATCACCAAACAGCTTTGCCCCGTTTCGAACACGCCCTCAAGGCTCTTGCCCGTGCCATAGCTTTTACGCTCCTTACGCTGATAGATCAATGGTTTCGCGCTGTGCTGGGAAAAGACTGCTGCAATCGGCAAAGCGGTATAGGGGATGCCCGTCAGACAATCAAATTCCAGTTCCTTTGCCGCCTCCAGCAACTGGCTTACAATCATCTCCACCACCTTCGGGTAGGATACAATCAACCGCAGATCGATATAAAAAGGCGAGATCAAGCCGGATTTGAGTTTAAACGAACCGAACTTAACCGCACCAATGGCATACAGCGCCCGTATGAGCGCCTCTTTATCTGTATTCAATTTCCATTCCCCTGTTATCATAAAAAGTCCCGTTATCATAAACCACCCGGCCATTGATGATCGTCAGGCGGTTGCGTCCTGTCAGCGTCATCCCTTCATAGGGCGTATATTTGGCCTTGGTTTCAAAGTCCGCGGCCCGAACGGTCCATCGTTCTGCGGCGTCAACTAGGATGAGGTCCGCATAGAAACCGGTCTTTATTTGGCCGCGCTTTTTCATTTTAAATATTTCCGCCGGATTGGTACACATCAATTCCTGCAAACGGCCATAGCTAATTTGTCCGCTTTGCACCATTTGCAGCATCAGCGCCAAACTGGTTTCCAGACCGGGAAATCCCGATGGCGCCAGGGCGTATGACCGGTTTTTCTCTTCCAGCGTATGCGGTGCGTGATCGCTGCCGATACTGTCCACCGTGCCATCGATCACCGCCTGTTGCAACGCTTCGTTATCCGCTGGAAGGCGTAAGGGCGGATTGACCTTACCGTAATTTCCTGCCGTGCTTAAGATCGTTTTATTTATAAACAGGTGCTGTGGGGTAACTTCGCAGTACAGATGGGGGTTTTCCGCCTTGGCGGCACGGATCAGATCAATTTCTTCCCCGGTAGAGATATGCGCCAGATAGAGCCGGGCCGGGCTGTCGGCGGAAAGGCCGAGCAGCATTTCCGTGGCCTTTATGGCACAGCTACGGTTGCGGAGCAGGTCATGATTTTCAATATTTTGCGGATATTTTGACTGTTCGTTTTCCACACATCTTTGCAGCTCGCTATGAACGATCAGCGGTTTACCCAGCTCTGCCGCCAGGGCGAACACTTCGCGCAGAACGGCCTTATCCTGCACCACATAGCCGCCGCTGGAACCGGTCATAAAAACCTTTAGGGCATTGATTGGCGCAGCGGTGCGGATTTGATCAAAATTTTTCCCGGTAACGCCAAAATTGTAGCCAGGATTGGCAAGGGATTTTTCCGCGGCCCGGCGTTTTTCCCGTAAAGCCGGAATATCAAATGTGGGCGGTTTGGTGTTGGGCATGTCACAGATTGAGGTTATACCGCCCTTTACCGCGGCGCGTGAGGCCAACGGCCAGGTTTCTTTTGCGCTCTGCCCCATGTCACGGATATGCGTATGCACATCGATGATGCCGGGCAACAGTAATTTTCCCCGGAGATCAATTTCCCGATCCGCGCTCTGTTTTAAACGGGGGCCAATCTCAGCAATCCATTGATCCCGGATAAAAACATCCGCAATGGCGCCATCCGCCAACATACCGTTTTTTAGCAAGATTGTTGCCATAGTTTCATTTCCTGACAAAAAAAAAGGCACTCTTTCCACGTGGGAAAGAATGCCTTAAAATAATTTTCGATGGTGTTTTTTATATGCCCTCATACGGGAAATAAAGTTGCAAAAACCCCGATTAAATTGCAAGGCAAAAACGGGCCATTTTAAATTTTTATGCGATGGTCACTTTTTCTTCAAGATATACATCCTGGATGGCGTTTAATAGTTCGACGCCTTTATCCATGGATTTTTGAAATGCTTTACGTCCGCTGATAAGCCCCATGCCCCCGGCACGTTTGTTTACAACTGCCGTTTCAACCGCCTGAGCCAGGTCGTTGGCCCCGGAAGCGCCGCCGGAGTTGATCAGTCCCGCGCGGCCCATATAGGAGTTGGCTACCTGATAACGGGTGAGATCGATGGGATGGTCGCTGCTAAGCTGCGAATACATTAACGGATTTGTTTTACCAAAGCCGATGGCCGTAAACCCGCCGTTGTTGGTCGGTAGTTTTTGCTTGACGATATCGGCCTTGATGGTCACGCCCAAATGGTTGGCCTGACCGGTCAGATCGGCGGCAGCATGATAATCAACACCGTCTTTTTTAAAGGCGGAGTTACGCAGGTAGCACCACAGGATCGTTCCCATTCCAAGATCGTGCGCCAGTTCAAAGGCTTCGCTTACTTCCATGATTTGGCGGGAAGATTCGGGGGAGCCAAAATAAATGGTTGCACCAACGGCGACTGCACCCATATCCCAGGCCTGCTGCACACTGCTAAACATAATCTGATCGTATTTGGTAGGATACGTCAACAGTTCATTATGGTTCAGCTTTACTATAAAAGGGATTTTATGGGCATACTTACGGCTGACGGAACCCAGTACACCAAGGGTTGAAGCAACCGCATTACATCCGCCGTTGATTGCTAATTTAACAATATTTTCCGGATCGAAATATTGCGGATTTGGGGCAAATGATGCGCCGCCCGTATGTTCGATTCCCTGATCCACGGGTAAAATAGACATATAACCCGTACCACCGAGACGCCCGTGTTCAAGCATCGCTTCCAGGCTTCTCAGCACCTGCGGATTGCGGTCGGAAAGCGCAAAAACCCGATCTACAAAATCAGGGCCGGGCAGATGCAGACTTTCTTTGGGAACCGTTTTACAGGTATGGTTTAAAATAGACTCGGCTTTACTGCCAAGAAGCGTTTGTATTTTACTATAGTTTGAGCTCATGATAACTCCTTTTTTCATTGTGATTTGAATGGGTTTAACTTAATACATGGGATTCTTTAAAAAAATAAAAAATAGCGCTATTCAGAAACGAATCGACAGCAATTAATAAATCATGAAATCGGTTATATAAAAGGTTATGCTGTATTTGGATAAATCCGGAATCATTCTGTGCAGGCCAATTAAAATTCACTTATAATAACCATCATAGGATTTAAAACGGACCGTTTTAGAACAAGCGAACATATATTTTGTACGAGTTATGACATCATAAAAGCAACCAAGCCAGGGCTGTTGATAGCATAAGCGATAAAGCTGTCCGTTCAAACCAGACCAACACAATCTCCCCCACATCGATTGGAATTTCCGTTGACAGGATACAGGGAATGGATGCCGAGAAAAACAAGATCGATGAAACCGATGTGACGGCAATGCTAAAACGCGTGATCAATGAGGCCCCGCCGACCAACAGCGACGGCAGAAACATTTCCGCGATACCTACGGCCGCGGCCTTGCCCGCAAGCATGCCATCCGGCAGGTGCATCAGTTTTATAAACGGCCAGAACAAATAACCCAACACATCAAATATCGCAGTGTATTTGGCAAGCAGCAAACCAATCAAACCAATCGACATGATGGACGGCAGGATACGCATGGCCATCAACAGACCGTCGCGCAGGTTTTCATATACCGATGCTTTTAATGAAGGGGCGGCAAGGAACCCATCCAGACCGGCCTTGAATGCGCGTTTAAAAATATGTCCTTCCCTACTTATTACCCTGGGTGGGGTCTTAAGCCGGGTTTGCGGTTTGCGGCTTAGAGGATAAATGCGCACCGTAAGGGCTGTCACAGTAAAAGTGATCAACAACGTGCTCCAAAAGTAGATGTTCCAGATATCCATTACCCCGCAGGTTTTGGCAACGATGACCATGAAGGTTGCCGAAACGGTTGAAAATCCCGTGGCAATAATTGCCGCCTCTTTTACAGTATATTTGCCTTCCTTATATACCCGGTTGGTTATCAGCAACCCGATGGAATAACTTCCGACAAATGAAGCAACGGCATCGATGGCCGAACGTCCCGGTGTTCTCCAAACCGGTTTCATTACCGGTTGCATCAGCACGCCAATCAGTTCCAGTAAACCAAAATCAACAAGAAAGGCCAGAAAAATGGCGCCGACCGGTACGATAATGCCAACCGGGACAACAAGATCATCAAACAAAAAAGGCAGCATGTCCGTTGCCATAAGAAACTTTGGCGCCAGATTTAAGAAATAGAAGAGAGAGACAATAAAACCACATATTTTTAAAAAGGAGAATATGACAGATGTTGCATCTTTATTCCATGTCTTTCTGAGAAAAGGCTCCGCCGCTCCCACAGCAAGAATAGTCATGGCATAGTAAGCGGAAGCCCCCGGGAGATTATGCCGGATGAAAGAAATAATATGATCCAGGGGGATCGTGGATTTTTCCCCAAGGGTTACGGGGATAAAAAACATAAAAAACCCAACGGCGCTATAAAAGATCATTTTTATTGCCGCGGTTTTTGTATATAATTGGGATTTAATGGCGACCATTTTATAAATTAGCTCAACGGCCTTATTTGATCAAGCGCTGACCTTGAAAAAAAGCATCTCTACGGCAAAGCTTTTCCGGGAGTGTCCGAATAAGGGTTCAAACAATGGAGGTTGGGCTTGTCCACGGATTTATATAAAATTTATCTTGTATCCGATATAGAAAGTGATTTTGCTTTATTAATGGATATTTGTACCCGAATATCAGAGTTATCCATTGCTTTGTCCGTGACCACAGTTGACCAACTGCAGCATATTGAACGGGCCCCTTTTGAACTGAACTTCATCATCGTTTGCGCAAAATATTATCAGGATGAAAAATCACATGCATTATTAACCGAAGCCTTTAATGACAATAAACCGCTTATTTGTCTTTTGGACAACCCGGATGAAAAAAATACCCTCTCCGCACTTGGCTACAAATGTCATTTTTGGTTATATAAAAACAATCTCAATGCACCCATCCTGCAACATATTCTGTTAAATGCAGAGCGTCAACGTCACTTAACCGAACAGGCAAACTACCTGCGTAAGAAATTCCATGAAAGCGAAAAAAGGTTTATAAGCGTTTTCCGCTCCAAATCCGAGGCCATCATCGTTCTTGGCGCGGATGGGCTTATCCGGTTTATAAATCCCGTTTGTGAGAAGGAATTTGGTGTACAAAGGAAGTTTATAGGTTTCAATTTCCCCTATGAACTCAAACCGGGGCAGGTAAAAGAAATAGACCTTGCACCTTTGACGGGCGCCGAAAGTTTTGTTCAGATCACCGTTGGTGAATTAATTTGGGAAGACGAACTCTGTTCCACGGTCACAATCCATGACATAAGCAAACAAAGACGGATCGAAAACGAACTACTGCTGTTCCAGCATGTTATCCGAATGAGCCCCCTGCCCATCTTGATTACAGATGGCCAGTTCCGGGTAATCTATTTAAATGCCAGTTTCGAGAAAAGCAGCGGTTACAGCCTTAAAGAACTGCTTGGGCAGAAGACCACGGTCCTTAGGTCAAGCGCCCATGAAAGCGCATTTTATTCGGAGATCAAAACCACCCTTTTACAAGGGGAACCGTGGCAGGGACAGGTATGCAATAAAAAGAAAGACGGTACACTCCATTGGGAGAAGTATTTGATCTCCCCGGTTAAAAACCGCCAAAACAATGTGGATTTTTATATATCCATCCGTACGGAAGATATTGAACAAAGCAAAGCAGCAAAACGGGAACGCAAAGCGGAAACATTAAAAAGTGTACAGGAGCTTGCGGGTGGAATTGCCCATGAATTTTCGCAGCCTTTACAGGTATTATCCATAAGCATGTCACTTTTGGAAAACGAAATTGGAGCTTCGGAATATTTCAACAAAGCGGATAAAAGCATCAGACGTATAATCGAATTGGTAGATAGCCTGAAAAGCATCACAACCATCCGTCAGCAGGATTATCTTTCAACAAAAATACTTGATATCCGGGCTTCATCAAAAAAAGCCATCGAACGTAGCAAGGAAACACGTATTCTGATCATCGATGATCAGGAGGAAGTACTGGATTCATTGCTGGACATCCTGCGTATCTCGGATTATAAATGCGATGGCGCCACCAGTGGCCCCGATGCGCTGGATTACCTTGGCAAAAACACCTATTCGCTTATTATCTCCGATGTGGATATGCCCGGCATGGCAGGAACCGAAGTTTTCCGGAAAATTAAAGAAACCGCCTACAGCGGGGCTTTTGTCTTTATGACCGGTTATGAAGTGGATCAGGAAATGGAAGAAACCATTAAACAGGCCGACGCCTTTTTGTCCAAGCCGTTTCAGCTTACCCAGCTCAGGGAATTGGTGGACGGTCTGCTCAAGAGCGCACCTTAAGCTTCTCCCGACATCTGTCCGTTCATATCTGCTTTATAGCGCTTTTCATACTAAAGCTCAAAAAAAATCCCGGTACCGGACATAAAAAAACAATAGATATAGAGATGCAGGGGTTTTGTGTGCTTTGATTATTCAAAAACTGCGTTGCCATTATATGGGGCAGCAGACAGGATGCACCGATAAAAGAGCAAGGGCTTTAAACCGAAAAAAACTATCGTTCCTTTAAAATATATTCTATGCGCTCCAAGCGGCCGTCAATTTTTAAGCTCGGAGGTATGCCAAAGACTTCGCATAACAACGGATAGATATCGATATTAAGCAGCATCCCCGTTTTATATCCCGGTTTAAAAGCCGGTCCCATGGCCATAAAGATACCGTGCATATCCAAAAAATGATTGTCATAGCCATGGGCGCCACGTGATGTACCGGCAGATGACAGCTTAAGCCAATATCCGGGTTTGCCGACAACGATTATTTCACCGATACGTTTATTGCGGGAAAAATGATAGGCTTCCGGTAGCTCCTTTTTATAATAAACATTAAAGCCATGCGCACTTTCTTTAAGCCGCCGATATATAGCCGGGATATCCGCCTTGTTTCCGGGAACGATGCTTGCCACCGGGCCATGCCCGTTTAAAGTATAGTCAAACCCCGAAAGGATCTTTTTTAAAGGGATGCTTTTTGCCGTATCCACGATAGTCATACCATGATCCGAGACCAAAATTATATTTAATTTTTTAAACATGTGAATATGTTTTAAACGATAAAATAGATCCCCCAGCATGGTATCAAGGGTTTTAAGGGTGTTGATAAGCTGCGGACTGTCTGGTCCGAAAGCATGGCCAATATCATCTGTATCCGGGAAATAAAGGGTGATGAAATGGGGCCGGATTTTAACGGGCAATTGCAGGTAATTGATGATTTTCGTTACACGCTCCCGATGTGGGAGGGTGTGATTGTAATAATTGAAATAATCCGGGCGTCTTGTGGGATCGTTGACGGTTGATCCGACCCAAAAGACACTTGCCGTACGAATGTGGTTTTTGTCGGCGGTAACCCAAAACGGTTCCCCGCCGTACCATTTTGATTGTAATTTTGCCGCCCCGGTCGTCCGGTATTCATCGCCGTTATAATAAAAATTATTAAAAACCAGGTTATGATTTTCCGGATACATGCCAGTGATAATGGAATAGTGGTTGGGGAAGGTTTTTGACGGAAATACCGGTTGCAGCGAAGAAGCCTTTACACCATGATCGATAAGATATTTAAAATTAGGGAGATCGGTTTTATCCGTATAATCCCAGCGAAATCCATCAAGAGAAACCAACAACACATAGGGTTGATCCTCCGCGACAAGTACCGTAGCAAAGATAATTAATAATAATAGGATTTTTTTTAACATTGCACATTCTCTTCGATGGAAATAGGTTTACGTTTTATAATTTATATACTGGAACTGATAGCAGCAAGCGTATATAAACTTTAAATCAATTTTAACATTTTAAAATATTCTATCAAATCGAAACCCGATTGTTCCCGCGTAAAAAAGCATCAGGAATTGGGCGGTTGGAGCAGCTCACTGATTTTCACAAGTCGATAGCCCCGTTCATGTAAGCGTTGGATCAGATCGGCCAGGCTTTGGTAGGGAAATTCTTTTGATCGTTCACTGCCCAGGTGCATCAGAATGATTTTGCCCGAAAGCCCGGTTTTATCATCCAAAGCGAGAAAATGGGCTTCAATATCCGCGGGGCTCCGGTACAATTTGGATGTTGTATCCGCAACCCAATCCCAGGAATCGCAATGTGCCGACCAACCAACATGCCTAAAACCCAGCTTAGCGGCCCAGTGGACTATCCGCGGGTTTATTTCCCCAAAAGGCGCCCGCCAGTATGGTTTCAAATGTTGGTTAAAGCGACTGTAAAAGATGCTATCGGTACCGTTTAACTGACCCGACATATAGGCCTCGTCCACATAATCACGCCGGGTATTGCCGCCATCTTTTTCCAGGCTTGTTAAGTGTGGATGATTGTAGGTATGGTTACCAATCTCATGGCCGTCGGCAAGAATACGTTCTACAAGATGAGGAAAATTCTGGATAAAGCGACCGGTAAGAAACATCGTACAACGAACCTTTGCTGTTTTCAGGATATCAAGTATTTCCAATGTGCCCTTGTCACTGGAGCCGCCGTCAAATGTAAGCGCAAGCTGTTTGGGCCGATGAAGCACACTATACAAGGGACGGGATAAATATTTTAAACGCGCGCTGTGGATAGTAACCGTAAAAGAATCTATTAATTCGGAAGCACCTCCGGGTTTAACAGCCCAGGCGACAAATTCATTCCGGCCATCAGATAAGGAAACATCATCAAACGGTAACACATGCCCTGTGGATATTTTGCTTGCGATAACCCGGTTATTTAATTGTAATACAAGCGCCTGGCCCGCGGTCCCATTTATGGAAATATGCATTTTTTTTCCGGAAAAACGGCGCAGGGTATCCAATGTAAAAACGTTAATGTTATCTTCTTCCACCGATGGGGCCCTGCCCTGCTCTTCCGCTACATGATTTTCCGCAGGACTTAGCAAATGGTACATTAATATATTGGAAAGCAGAATCACAACTAACAGCCAAACCATGTCCTTTGACGGTTTTATTTGCCTGTACAGATCTGACGCCCTCCACAGCCAGGCATGTCGGACACTGCAGAACAGATGATGAAAATAATGTTTTCGGCAATCGATACAGATAGGCGCCTTACAATAATAGCATCTGCGCGCCGTTGATTTTTCTGGATGATTTATGCAAAATTCTTTTTTTAAGGCCATACTGAAATATAAACGTAAAAGAAATTGGACAAAAATTTAAATCAAATTCCTTAGGTTTTTTATGGTCCAGCTGACCGTTGATGCCCCCCCTCTCATCAATCTCTAATGGTGATGTTTTCTTTGTGGACAAAGTGTTGCATTCGGGTTCTGGAATCAAACTATCAATTAACCAGCTTTAATCAACGAAATATACAATGCATTCGACCATTTAATCAGCATTGCTTTTTCCAAATCATTTTTTTTGTACATTTACCAAATGAGCCCAAACAACAAACCAAATTCCCGGATACTGCTTTTTTCCGTTATAATTATTTTCCTGAGCCTGTGCTCGTATCTGCCTGCCCAGGGATTTTATTTTGGGCGGAATAAAATCCAATACACCAACTTTCGCTGGCAAGTGCTCAAAACAGATCATTTTGATGTTTATTACTACCCCGAAATGGAAGATATGGCCCGCAAAGGCGCGGCAATGGCCGAGAAAAGCTTTAAACTGTTGCAGATAAAGTTTAACAGTTTTATCAATCGCCGTATCCCGCTTATCTTTTACAGCAGTCATCTGCACTTTGAGCAGACCAATGTATCGCCCGGTTTTATCCCGGAAGGGGTAGGCGGTTTTTTTGAGTTTCTCAAGGGCAGGGTCGTTATCCCGAACAACGGTAACCTTGCACAATTTAAACATGTTATACGTCATGAACTGGTGCATGTTTTTATGCACAACAAATTGTACAAAGTATATACACAGCACGGTATTACCAATGGTTCCTTTCCGCCTTTATGGTTTGTGGAAGGCCTTGCGGATTATTGGTCATCCGACTGGGATGCGCTTGGAGAGATGATTTTAAAAGACGCTGTTATCAATAATTATGTGGCCGGGTTGGAAGACATGGCCCGGATCCGCAGCACCTTTACGATGTATAAAACGGGGCAAAATGTTCTGGGGTACATCTCACGTACATACGGCGAGGATAAAATCCTGCAATTGATGGAAAACATGTGGCGTGTCAATGATTTTAGCGAATCCTTTAAACTCACCATAGGGGCCGATTACAAACAATTTGACCGGGGCTATCTGCATTATCTTAAAAAACATTATTACCCCGATCTGAAAACAGACAATTTTGTTGCGGATGAAAGTGAAACGCTGGTCAGCGACGGATTTAATTTTAAACCGGCATTTTATAAAGCCGCTGATGGAGATAAAATCGTCTTTGTGGGTAACCGCAGCGGATATGCATCCATCTTTATCAAGGCAATGGACGAACCGGACGCAAAGGTAGAAACGCTGATCGAGGGCGGCGCTACATCCGATTTTGAATCCTTCCATTTGTTCGATTCCAAAATCGATGTGAACCGTAACGGGATACTGGCCTTTTCTTCAAAAAGCGGCGAAACGGACGCCCTTTACTTGTATGATATCGCCAAACGCCGGGTTATCGCCAAACATTATTTTAAGGGATTGGTGGGCTTGTTCTCCCCTTCCTGGTCACCGGACGGCACAAAGATTGTTTTCAGCAGCCTGCAGGTGACCGGCTATAAAGATATTTTTATTTTCGATATTTCAAAGGGCTTGCTGAAACAATTAACCCATGACATTTATAACGATACCGACCCATCATGGGCGCCGGATAAACGGCACATCGCCTTTTCTTCCGACCGGGGCGCCTACGGTTTTGAGAACAAACCCGATATATTTTTGATGGATTCCAGCGGAACGGACATACGTCATCTTACATACGGGAAATCGGCGGATAAATCACCTGTCTTTTCACCCGATGGTAAATACCTGGCATTTACATCCGATAAAGGCGGGGTCTTTAATATATTTACCGTCAAAAACCCACTTCTGCCCATTGTACATCATGATCTTTCTGTAAAGCGTCTGCAAAAAACCGTGGGTACGCTTTTTGACCCGGAATGGACGGATAAGGGCGACCTGCTGTTTGGTAGTTTTGAAGGGCAGCAGTTTACATTGCACCGGGTAAAAAATGTGGAAACACTTCTGGAAGAGAAGCAGGAAGAGCTGACGCCAATATTGGCTTTAAAGCCCGATTATTGGAATCCACCCAATATTCATAAGGCTTCCGTATTGTCCAACAAACCGTATATCAAGAAATATGATCTGGATATTGTTCAAACGCAGGTAGCCCAGGACCCAATTTTCGGTACCTCCGGCGGGGCGCAAATTGCCTTTACCGATTTGATGGGCAACGACCAGTACAATATCCTGCTTTATAACAACGCCCGGGCCAGCTCGGATTTTTTAAAATCCTTTAATTTTTCGATTACACATATCGCTCTTGGCAAAAAAATAAACTATGCATATGGCATATTCCGTTTTGCCGGGGAATTTTATAATCCCCAGGACTTTTATTATTTTGAAGACCGAAGTGGGGCATTAATCAACATTGCCTATCCGTTATCACAATTTACCCGTCTGGAGTTTAATTCAAGTATCAGTTACTCAGACAAAACCTGGATATTTGATCAGCGCCGCTTTGCCTGGTTGAGTACTTCATACGTTTCCTTTGTCCACGACAATTCGATATGGACGCCTACCGGCCCAATTGACGGCAACCGCTTCAATATAACTATCGGGAACACCTATGATTTTATGTTTTCCAATGTAAACTATTTTACGGCCTTGGTTGATTTACGTTATTATTACCGCTTAAGCTTACGCAGCGCCTACGCCGTCCGTGCCATGGGTCTTATAAACCAGGGTAAGGAAACACGTCAGTTTTATCTTGGCGGGAGTTGGGATTTACGCGGCTATCCAATATTGTCCCTGCGAGGCAGACAAATAGCCCTGCTTAGCCAGGAAATCCGTTTCCCCTTGATAGATGCCATAGGTATGCGGCTGGCCCCCGGTTTTTCATTAGGTTTTAATTCTATTCGTGGAGCGCTTTTTTTTGATGTGGGGAATGCCTGGAATGATACCTATCAGGGTATGCTGGGCAGCTTTGGCGTTGGGGCACGTGTACCCCTGGGGTATTTTACCCTACGTTGGGATTTTGGCAAAACGACTGATTTTAAAACAATTTCCAGGGGTATTTTTACGCAATTCTTTTTTGGCTGGGATTTTTAATGAAAAAGCAACTTGATATAATTCCAAAATTTGTTTTGCTTCTTTTCCTGTTATTCGTGTGGAGTGGCTGTGCGCGTCCACGCATTGCGCATACACCGTCGGAAACGGTGCGCAACTTTACGGTTTTCAATAACTATGCCCACCAAACCTACCAAGCTGTTGGGATTGCGGATTCATTAAAAATCAGCACGCAGGAACATATCAGTGGCAGCCCTGTGGGATCAATGCTTGAATATGGTGATTATCTGTTGTTCAACACAGCCAATGGTTATTTGTATTCTGCTATAAAAACAGATCCGACGAATTTCACAAATATCCGTCTGGGAAAGGGTTGTGCCTCTTCGCCGACACTAAAAAATGGCAAGGCCTATCTCCCGTTTATAAAAGGTAAATATGGCCTGGTCGAATATGATTTGCAAACAGCGAAGACGGTCTGGGAACTTCGGGGAAATTTTTCGGACAGTGCCCCGCTTATTTTACAGGGTTTGATCATTCATGCCGCCAACAACGGAAAGATCACGGCCTTTAACGCCAAAGATCATGCCGAAGTTTGGTCGGTACAAAGCGGCAACAAAATTTCGAACAACATTGCCGCTTCCGATTCCCAATTATATATCTGCGGACGGAACGGGCAGGTTCAATCCTACGCCATCCGTGATGGAAGCCTGCAGTGGTCCACACGTACACAGGATCATTTTTATGCGTCTCCGTTTCTGAGCGCTTCCATACTTTACGCATTTTCATTCGGTGGGATCGTTTATAAAATAGACGCCAAAACCGGGCAGGTATTGAAACAGGTTCAGATTGGCGCTCCCATTTACAAAATGGGGGCTTCGGATGATAAAAATTTATATGTGGGTGCAACAAACGGGACGCTGACAGCTTATGGCCTGGCTGATTTAAGAAAACGCTGGCAGACGAAAATCGACGGCCCACCATCAGCGCCTCCCATCGCAATTAAAGATGAAATTATCGTCGCAACCGCCGCGCGTAAATTATACCGCCTATCCAGCGGGACGGGGCAAATTCAACAGATCATTCGCCTGGACCACCCCGCAACAACAACGCCGTTGTTTATAGAAGATAAATTTATATTCGGGTCTCAAACACCCGCGGTTATTGTGTTGCAAGTTGGAGGAGACAGCAGATGAAAACGATTCTTATTTTTCTAACGGCGCTATTTCTGCAAAACACCGTCATGGCACAAAACGGGTATATCCGATTCGACGCTAATGAACCATGGACCGTTTCGTTTGACGACAGCTGCAGCATCCGGTCAGACTCCGTGCTGACCTTACCCGCCGGAACCTATGCGCTAATTGCCAGACCGCGCTGGGATTATGACTGGCCGGGGACGACTGTCCGGGATTCGTTGCGTATCCATGCCGGTGACACGCTCACTTTTAAGCTGAGGCGGTCTGACGGCAGGGTAGAATCAGCAAAGCTGGGCTTTACAGCGCCCATAAAAAATATGGGCCCATTGTTGATGCGACAAAGTCACCCCCGCTATTCAAAGAATTTAAAACGGGGGATTTTAATCGGCGCCATAGCAGCAAACTGGGTAGGGTTTTATCTAAAACGGCGGGCAGATCGGTATTATTCACGTTACCAATCAGCAAATTCCCTTTCGCAAATTCGACAAAATTATCATCGTTCGAAACAGTTCGACAATATATCGTCTGCTTTCCTCGGTCTCAGTGTCTCTGCGCTCGGCACGTATATTTATCTACTTTTTACTGAATAGGCCTATTTATCGTCATACCAGGCCAGGATTTGTATTTTACCCATTAAGTTAAAATAGATCAATCATCTATTTGTGGATCAGGATAGCCCGTATCGTATATATTTTATACCGGGGTGATCACAAGGCAAAAGTGCCTGTTATGGAGAGGTTTATTTCTTTTTGCTAAAATTTGGCCATACCTCTAAATTAGCGCTTCAAATATTGATAGGATTCCATGTACCGCATTGTAAAAAATTTACTGCTGCTTTTATTTTATTTGCTTTCTTTTTGGGTCATCCACCGGGTGGTGGATTTCTCCTTCGACGGGCTTCCCCTGTTAACTGAAATTATCGTTATTCTTATTGTTATTTTCAGCCAGGGCTATATTTCCAATTTTATGGATGACCATTTACAATCCCTCTTTTTGTTAAAGATCAATGCCAAAAAGAAAATATTGGAAAACCTTAACCGCAATCTTGCAAAATCACTTGACTACTATGAAGTCAAACAGGTTGTCTTCGATGCGCTTGATGCTTTTTGTAAAAACCACGCCTATGTTTTTTACATTTATGAAAACGGTTCGTATTACCTGGCACATTATCGTAACGTAAGTGAAAAGGCGCTTCCCATATCCGTTGTCCCGGGGGAAAAGCTCATCCTGGTCCCACAATCTAAAACATATTTAAAAATTAATTCTCATGAAATACCAAAGCCCCTGCGAAAATCATTGGAACCATTGGGTTTGTTTCATTTTTACCCTTTGCAAGGCCATAACTTTATGTTTGCCTTTATTGTAGTAAGCAATCATACCAATCTTGTATTGTCACACCGAGACCTCTCAAGCATGGTGCGTAAACTTCAGTATAAAACAGGTCTTTTTTTAGAAAGTACCGGTTTGCGCATCGATTTGGAGCGTAAGAATTTAGAAATTAAAAAGCTTATCGAAGTGAGTCAACAGGTGTTATCGTCGCTGGATATGAGTAAGGCGCTGAATTTCATATTGGATGCACTGGAAAGCCTCATTCATTTCGATGCTGTGGCTATATTTTTACTGAACCCGGAAAAACAGGATTTACGCAGTACGACCAGCCGTGGCTATTCCAACCCGGCTATGGATAAAATACCTTTAAAGGTTGGACAGGGTTCCGCCGGGCATGTGGCCCAAACAAAAAAAATCGAAGTGCTTAACAATGTTTTAAATGCTAAACATTATTACCAGGCCCGTAAAAGTACCCGCTCGCAAATCAGTCTGCCATTTTTATTTGATGATACCGTTCTTGGTGTGATGTGCGTGGAAAGTGATACCAAAGATTTCTTTACGCCAAGTGAGGTGGAACTGCTTAAAATATTTGCCAACCAGGCAGCAATTGCCATTCACAATGCCCGCCAGGTAGAAATAAAACTAGAAAAACAAGCGCTTGAATATGAACTGATCCATGCCGGTACGGTTCAGAAGGGCTTGCTTGTCCGCCAAATACCGAAGATGAGGGGTTTGTCACTTACAGCATTGAATATCCCAAGTAAATTAGTCAGCGGGGATATCTATGATTTTATGCGTCTTACACCTAATGCCCTTGGATTTTCTATCGGCGATGTATCTGGTAAAGGCGCACCGGCCGCATTGATGATGGCATTGATACTCGCCGGACTACGAATGCAGAACAAACAGGCAAATTCTACCTGTGACGTAATCAACCGTCTGAATGAACTGCTGACCCAAACGACCATCGAAGGGAAATATGCCACTTTTTTTTACGGTATCATTCGTATGGAAAAACGGAAAATAATCTATACGAATGCCGGCCATAATCCCCCTTTTATTATCAAGGCCGATGGTAGTGTGCGTTCATTGGATAAGGGCGGTATTGTGATTGGTTTTTTAAACAATCAGCAATATGTTCAGGATGAAGTTGATTTTTTACCTGGCGATTTGTTGGTGGCATACACCGATGGCGTTACCGAAACGATGAACGATGCAGAAACAGAGTATGGCGAAGAGCGGCTTTTAGAGTTAATAAAATTGAACCGGGGAAAACCGGTTCATGTCATAAAAGATAAGATCATCCAGGATTTGCGTGATTTTAGCAACAACGCCCCGCCCCCTGATGATGTGACCATGATCCTTGCCCGCTTTGAGATAGAACAGACAACTAGTTGATATACGGTTTATACGACTTGCTTTATCTTAAACAGAGAAAATCCTTTAAGACAAACGCTACAATTACAGCCTGCTTTTTCAACGTCTGTTTTAAATCGATTTTCAGGACAGACCGTTTACATACCAACCACTTCAAAATTTATATGTGGCATATTTGCCTCTTCTTTTCGGTCATTCCATAATAAAATTAGCATCTTCCGGACACAAAACATTTTTACGTCAGCAATTATCGGTTTAATCCAGGTCACATCTTTTTAAAGATATGATTTATAAACTTATTGTTAATTGCAACGATTACATAGTCTGTTCCTAATTTCCTTTTTAAAACATGAGTGATAAATTAGATATTTTATATATTGAAGATGACATGGAAACCCGTTCCCTGATGGCGGATATCCTGCATCTAAAGAATTACCGTTTTCATGAAGCCGGAACCGGTCTCGCGGGAATTCGTCTGGCGATGAAAATAATTCCAAACTTGATAATTATCGACTTGCATCTGCCGGACATGGAGGGCTACGAGGTTTCCACCTATATAAAAAGTCAGCCCAAATTGAAAGATATCCCAATCATAGCGCTCACGGCGGATATCCGAAAGGAAACAAAGGAACTTACACTTGCCGCCGGTTGTGATGGTTTTATAAACAAACCCATAAATGTAAATGCCTTTCTTTTTCAGATCGATGAATTTCTATCCGGCCGGAGGGACAAACTTAGCACTCAGGAAGAACATCATTTCCTGAAAAAATACAATATCCAGCTTGTACAAAAACTTTCGCACAAAGTTGTGGAGCAGGAACAGACCAATACTAACCTTTCCAGCATCAACAGGGAACTACTGGAATCCCAGGAAGAGCTAACCCATTATAATGATCGTTTATTTTACATGAACAGTCTGGCAAATCTGCTGCGTCAACAACCCGATCCACAAAAACTATTAAGCATTATCCCGGAAAAAATAAAAACCGGTTTTAACGTTGAGCGTTGCGCAATTTTCTCCTTACAGAACGGAAATTTAACTCCCTTGTACTGCGTTGGAATTGCACCCCAAAAAAAAGGTATAAAAGTATCGGACAGGTTTAACACATTATTAAAAGGGAAAGGCGGGATTATTTGGTTTCGCAACCTGGAAGATGTTGCGGATAAAAAATGCGAGAAAATTGCATCCTATTTTAATGCATCAAACTTTATTCTGGCAAATTTAAACTACCTGACCGGGCATGATACATCGGTAAGATTATTGAAGGACTTTCCCGAAACCGAAAAAGAAACCTCCGACGAAGACGTATTTTATATTTTTATCGATAAACCGTCCGAACCTCTTGTTACCTATGAAGCCCGGATTTTTAAAACCTTTTTACAAACCATTGCAATGATACTGGAAAATAAGATTCTTTATCACCAGTTATTTTCTACCTATATAAGTACACAGCAAAAAGCCGTAACCGATGAGCTTACGCAGTTATACAATTATCGCTATTTAATGGTAGAACTTCAACGTGAAACAGACCGTTCGCAAAGGTTCAATACGCCGTATGCACTCATCATGTTCGATATTGACTTTTTTAAAAACTATAACGACCGGAACGGGCATCCGGCAGGTGACAAATTATTAAAGGAACTTGCGGAATTGGTCCGCAACAATACCCGTAAAACAGATACGGCGGCACGTTATGGGGGCGAGGAGTTTATGATTGTCCTTCCCGGGCTGAACAAGAAAGACGCATTTACCATCGCCCAAAAAATACACCGGCTTATCGAACAAACGTCCTTTGCACATCAAAGGAAACAACCAAACGGGAATTTAACCGTAAGCATGGGGCTTGCCTCTTTTCCTGAAGATGGGGATAATTTGGAAGCCCTGATAAAAAAGGTTGATGATGCCCTGTACCACGCCAAGGAATCAGGTAGAAATTTAATAAAACGCGCCTGAGCTATTCCGTACCATAAATGCGGTCACCCGCATCACCCAGCCCGGGCAAAATATAGCTATGGTCATTCAATTCACGATCCAGCGCAGCCGTATAAATCGGGACATCCGCGTGGGCAGCTTGCAAAGCCTTTACACCCTCCGGCGCCGCAACAAGGCACATAAAAACCAATGATTTTCCGCCATATTTTTTTACAATATCGATTGCTGCAATTGCACTGCCACCGGTTGCCAGCATGGGGTCGATCACGATTATTTCACTTTCTTCAAGCCCGGATGGAAATTTTGTATAATACTCCACAGGTTTCAAAGTTTCCTTATCACGATATAAACCCACATGACCGACCCGTGCATGCGGGATCAACGCCAGCACTCCATCGCACATCGCCAAACCCGCACGAAGTATGGGGACCAGTGTGACCTTGCGCGCCAATACAAAACCGGTGGTTTTTTCCAACGGTGTTTCCACCTCGCGTGGACGTAATGGAAAATCACGGGTAATTTCATACACCATTAAACCGGCAATTTCATTAAGCATGGTGCGAAAATGCAGGTTGTTGGTTTGTTTGTCCCGCAGGTAATATAGTTTCTGCTGGATGAGCGGATGTTCTAAGATATGAATATCTTTCATTGTAATTTCCCGTTGTTTATTTACGCCTGATACTTTTT
Source organism: uncultured Calditrichaceae bacterium (assembly GCA_964456445.1). Classification (GTDB taxonomy): domain Bacteria; phylum Calditrichota; class Calditrichia; order Calditrichales; family J004; genus CAYWBI01. The sequence goes on along the minus strand of CAYWBI010000034.1, from coordinate 2,571 downwards.
TGACATTTCTTTGTGCACCTGCCACACCAGTGTGTTCCGGTCGTTGGCAGTTAATGTGTGGGTTGGCACCGTTGGCAAAAATGAAATTTTTATGGTTCCGCCATAGATAAGTCTGAGTGGCCCCCGGACAATATTTTGTGTACCGTTTATAACCGTTGGGGCGATGGGGATCCCGCCTTTAAGAGCAAGCATAAAGCCGCCCTTTTTAAAGATATTTACCTTTCCGGTATGAAAACGTGTGCCTTCCGGGAAAATAATAACCGAGCACCCCGCCTTGATTGTATCAATTGCTTTGTCTAACATTTTACGTGCTTCCGAACTGTTTCCCCGGTCAATTGGCAACATTCCCGACATACGCATCCCCATGGCTAGAAGGGGTATTTTGAACAATTCCATTTTCGCAACAAAACGGGCGGTCCCTGGAATAACGCTGATCAGGGCAACGATATCATAGGCGCTTTGATGATTGGCTAAATACACATAGGGTTGTGTGGGATCAATGTTTTCAAGGCCATCAACAACGATCTTTGCACCGGCCATCCAGATTACCGAGCGTCCCCAAAAGCGTAAGGATGCATTCGATAATCTTGAATAAGGATCAAAAAACCCCAATATTGTGGCGCTTAGCGCACTTATCATAGTGCTTAATACAGTAAGGGGATACACGATCAGCGATTTTATAATGTACCAGATTATCATATCTAACCTATTTTTTCAATACCGGACATATAGGGAATCAATACATCGGGTATCACAACAGACCCATCGGACTGCTGGTAATGTTCAAGCAGGGAAACCATCAATCTGGAAGTGGCCAGCCCGGAGCCGTTTAATGTATGAACAAATTTCAATTTTCCGCCATCCACGGGTCTGAAACGGATATTTGCCCTACGGGCCTGAAAGTCTTCAAAGTGACTGACACTGGATGTCTCAAGCCATTTCTTATCCGCCGCGGACCAGGTTTCGACATCATAACATTTCGCGGCCGCAAAACTGATATCACCACTGCACAACAATAAAATATGGTAGGGCAAATCCAGGGCTTCCAGAATATCTGTTGCCTCTTTTAACATGGTTTCGTGCACCTGGTATGAGCCCTCGGGTTTTACAAAATTTACCATCTCGACTTTATTAAATTGGTGCACACGTTGAAAGCCACGGGTGTCCTTGCCATAGGAACCGGCCTCCCTGCGAAAACATGCCGAATAGGCCACATACTTTATCGGTAGTTGGCTTTCATCCAATGTTTCCGCACGGTGCAAATTCGTAACAGGCACCTCGGCGGTAGGGATCAGGAACAAATCATCCTTTTCGGCCAGATACATGTCATCTTCCATTTTTGGGAGTTGTCCTGTACCGTACATACTTTCACGGTTTACAACAAACGGCGGAATGATTTCGGTATAACCGTGTTTTTCAATATGAAAATCAAGCATAAAATTTATCAAGGCCCGTTCCAGCCGCGCCCCCAATCCTTTGTAAACAGCAAATCCGCTGCCGGTGATTTTCCCACCACGTTTAAAATCAAGGATATCATGCAATTCGCCTAATTCAAGATGATCTTTCGCTTTAAAATCAAACTCAGGTAAATCCCCATGGATTTTAACGACAACATTGTCCCGTTCATCCTGCCCTATCGGAGTGGATATATGCGGCACATTGGGAATACGGATCAACTGGTCATGTAGCTTGTTTTCTATCTCCAGAAGGGTCACATCCATATTCTTAATCTTTTGTGAAAGCGTCCTGGTTTTTTCGATCAGCTCGCCGGCATCCTTTTTTTCTTTCTTATAGCGTGCAACGAGCGCCGAGTTTTCGTTACGCAATTTTTTTAGTTCTTCAGTTTCAAAAATTAAACTACGACGCTTTCCATCGAGTTCAAGCAATAAATCGACATCGCCTTTTTCGTTTTTGTTTTTAATGGCCGTTTTTATGAGTTGTGGATTCTCACGGATATATTTAATATCAATCATTTGAAATTAACCTTTTATTATAGTTGGTATAAAAAATGAATTTAGTTATCTGGTAATTTTAAGGCAAATAACCTTTTGATTTTGGTATCGACACACATGTATCCTGAAAGGCCGGAGCAAAGAGGGTTTTAGAAATTGTTGAAGCCTTTGAGGGTTTTTTATTATTGTCATGCTTTTACCAGGGCGCAGCCCTTCGCTTTAATTTTTTTCCCCGTTGGGGAAAAGGGACGTGCCGCGAGGTTAAGCTTCGATATTTTTTTTGAACTGAACGGCGCTTTGATTTACGAACAAGGAACAGCGATATTCGATTTTAGAACGGTTTATTCCAAACAAATCAAAATTCTTCAATCGTTGATCGATGTTCGGGGTTGGTTTTGGGATTTTTAATCACCCATTCTTCAAAGCTCAATTGCCATCGGCTTTAGCAGGTGGACAAAATAGCACATAAACATTATGGGCTTTAGCCCAAAACAAATCCCCGACGAAACAAATTATCAAACCCTTTCAGGGTTTTTTATTGTTGTCATGCTTTTGCCAGGGCGCTGCCCTTCGCTTTGTTATTCTTCCCCGTTGGGGAAGAAAAGTAAGCCGTCAGTTT
>CAYWBI010000033.1:0-26902 GCA_964456445.1 uncultured Calditrichaceae bacterium | reverse complement strand
ATAGAGTTTTTTTTGTGGCGAATATCCATTGTTGTTCATAAATTGAAGAGTTTTTAAACAGGAGAAAAAATGAATCATGAAATTAAAAACGTCCCTTTATTGGATTTAAAGGCACAGTATGAAACGATAAAAAACGAAATCATACCGGCAGTAAACGAGGTAATGGAATCTCAATATTTTATTGGCGGACCAAAATTAAAAAGTTTTGAAGAGCATATTGCCGATTATTGCCAAACGCCTTTTGCCCTTGGGGTTTCATCGGGAACAGACGCCCTTATCCTGGCGCTTATGGCCCTGGATATCCAACCCGGTGATGAAGTTATCGTACCCGTTTACTCCTTTTTTGCCACCGCCGGGTGCGTGGTCCGCTTAAATGCCACACCTGTCTTTGTGGATATTGATCCGGTGACCTACAATATGGATCCACAAAAGCTGGAAGCTGCCATCACAAACAAAACCAGGGTCATAATTCCCGTGCACCTTTATGGACAGGTGGCCAATATGTCCGCCATCAAGGCCATTGCGCAAAAACATAACCTTTATATTGTAGAAGACGGCGCCCAGGCCATTGGCGCGGAAGACGCAGAGGAAAACCGTACCGGAACTTTTGGCGACATTGGTTGCTTTTCCTTTTTTCCAAGTAAAAACCTTGGCGCCTTTGGTGATGGTGGCCTGGTAACAACAAAGGACAGGACTTTGTTTGAGAAGATGACCTACCTAAAAAACCATGGTGCCAACCCAAAATATTATCACAAAATGGTTGGGGGAAACTTTCGCCTTGATACCTTACAGGCCGTAGTTCTTGATATAAAACTCAAATATCTCGATGGCTGGACGGCAGCACGGCAGGAAAACGCACAGTATTATACCCGGGGAATCATGGACCGTAAATTGGAACCGGAGATTACCCCCCCCACGGCCCTGCCCGGCAACCGGCATATCTACAACCAATTTATAATCCGTAGTAAAAAAAGAGATGCACTTTTGAGTTTTCTGCGTTCGAAAAATATCGGTTGTGAAATTTACTATCCGGTTACCTTTAACAATCAGGAATGTTTTTCTTATTTAAATTATAAAACAGGGGGCTTTCCCGAGGCAGAAATGGCCGCTGCGGAAACACTGGCCATCCCAATATACCCGGAGTTAACCATCCATCAAAAGGATTACATTTTGGACTGTTTGGACGCGTTTGTAAAAAACGGATAAGATTTGCAGGTGTTGCGGAGGATGGTTTAACAAAAAGAAAGATGCTTTATCTTTGTCAACGAAATGCCATTCTTGGTTTTAGCACCGGTTATTACTTAAAAACCTTTAGCAGGATTTCCGAAATCGAATTCAGCGAAACGGGCTTTTGTAAAAAACCGGCCGGTGATATGTTCTTTTGTTTGATTTTGTTCTCTACGTTTGCAATACCCGATGAAATAACAACCGGAACATTCGGATCAATCTCATTTAGCACCAGATAACAGTCCAGCCCACTCATTTTTGGCATAAGATAATCCTGAATTACCATCTTTATTTCTGAATGTTTTTCTCTAAATATGCTTATTGCTTCTTCACAGCTCATGGCGCCAATTGATGTAAAGCCAAAATATTGAAGCATATCCATTGCAAGTTCACAAACAACTTCTTCGTCATCTACAACCAATACCAGTTGACCGTCCCCATGAATGGTTGGTATAAGTTGTTCGTCTGCTTTGTCCTCTAAATCAATTTTACTTGTTGCAAAATAAACATCAAACTGGGTGCCTTTGCCAACTTCGCTTTTGACACGAATATCCCCTTTTAATGATTTTAGGATACCATATACGGTCGAGAGCCCAAGCCCGGTTCCCTTACCTGGGTCCTTGGTTGTAAAAAAGGGTTCAAATATACGATCAAGATATTCATTTGGAATTCCCGGTCCATCATCTTTTACCGAAAGCTTTACATAGCTTCCGGCCTTCACAGCCCGGTGTTTATCATCGCCAAGGTTTACAACCTCGGCAGAAAACTCAATGATCCCGGAGCCATGTATGGCGTCACGGGCATTAATGGCCAAATTCATAACTATTTGTTGAATACGGGTAGGGTCAGCGTCGATCAAGGGCAAATGTAGGGGCAATTTATTCTCTATAACAATTTCCTTGCCAAATAATTTACTGAGGATATCCAGGGTTTCCGCTACATTCTGGCTTAAGTTCAGCGGTCTGCTTTTTTCTTCATCGTCACGTGCAAAGCTAAGGAGTTGTTTTATAATATTTGAAGCACGTTGAGATGATTTATGAATAGCGTCTGCCCTTTGATAATTTGGATCATCCTTTTCCTTAACAGTCATTTTAATCAGTTCCGCGTTGGGCAAAATGCCCGACAGGATATTGTTGAATTCATGAGCAATCCCGCTTACCAGCATACCAATACTCTCCAGCTTTTGCGATTGCATCAATTGGCGATAAATCTCTTTTTGCTCGGACATATCTTTAAACAATATGGCAATGCCCACCATTATGCCATTGATGTCCTTTATGTCGTTCGAACTTAGGATAACAGGGAAGGATTCCCCGGAAGACGCATACAACTCACATTCGAGGTCGCTAATACGGTTTTGTGTTTTTGCCGAGTCTTTTATTGTATTGATTATATTTTTGTCTTTCAAATGCACATCAAAAAAGTTACTGTTTGGAATTTCATCCAAACCTAATAAAAGTTTTGCCCTGTTATTGGCGTAAACGATTTCACCATTGAGGCGCATCGAACAAAACCCGTCATATATATCATCCAAAATTTGCGACAAATCACTCATATCATTTTTTCTTTGGTTTTATAAGAAATCCGTTACGGCGGTACCAACGATACTGGGTACCATACACACCGACAATCAAAACACCCATTAAAAAGATAAGCATTAGTAAAATATTAAAACGGTTGGCATAACTAACATCGCCGAGTACCATCAAAGGAATTGAAATCACCATGAAGATAAAAACTGAAAAAGCAAATAGCCGTATCTTACCCAATTTTAATAAACCCTTCTCTATTAGCGAAGCCGACGGCTTTTTCTGATAGCCTCGCAGAAATTCATAGTCCAGAATATATTTTTCACCTTCATCCCGTTTAGGTCCCGTAAGATAATGCAGCCTGATAAGCCACAGCAGGATAAAGCCAATGTTCACTATGGCATTAAAATATTGTGCCCCAATATAATTCTGTAAATTATGCATCAGGTTATATATCTGATATATTTCATTAACAATCATCAATAAATAAACAGATAGAATAGCAGGTAAATACTCCGATAAGGCAAATTGTTCCTGAAAATAGTTCAGCCAGAAAAAGAGTAAAAACATTAAGTTGAAGATATAAACATAATACACGCTTACCTGAACATTAAAATTTATCGCCATATAAAAATCTTCTCCCCGTTTTAAAAAATCGGAAAAGAAGGGCACGTGGTAAAACACGGTTAAAACAATAAATATAGTAACCAGCGCCGATGCACCAATAATTTTTATAACTTTGTCCTTTGGCCAGAGGGCGTAAAAAAACAAGTAGTTTGTAAAAAAACTGGAAATTGCCGGAAAAAGAATGGAATAAAACAGATAGGTCGTAAATTTTTCATTAAAACTTTCATGGTAAATAAAAACCATTACCAGGGAACTAAAGGCCAGATAGACAAAAATAAAAGTTAAAATATCTACAATATCCCGATTGGCGAGGGTATATCGTCGGCTAACCAACAAGAGCGCACAAATGAAAAAATAAGCGCTGATGTTGAACATCTGAATGGCTTCAACATTCACTTCCGGGGGAAAATAATGCAATAACAAGGCAAAGCATAACTGAAATATCAATTGTGCTGACACTACCTTTATTATATTGTTTTTGAAGGCGTCTCCCAAAAGGGTTCTCCTGTTCACACGGCCAACGCTATTCACAAAATCCTTACAAAGCCAATTTGCGGGATAAAAATGTTTTTAATTTGTCAATCTCAATCCGTTCCTGCTGCATGGAATCACGATGGCGCACGGTAACTGTTTTATTTTCAAGTGTTTCGTTATCCACAGTTATGCAAAAAGGTGTACCAGCTTCATCCTGCCGACGATAACGCCGTCCAATCGATCCACTTTCATCATAGAAAATACGATAATTTCCACGCAGATCATCTACAATTTTATGTGCAACTTCCGGCATGCTATCTTTTTTTACAAGCGGCAGAATGGCGGCTTTGATGGGCGCAATTGCCGGGTCAAACTTTAGCACGACACGTTCTTCTTCTTCGGTATAGGCATCAATCAGGCAGGTTAATACGGTACGGTCACAACCGATGGATGTTTCGATTACATAAGGTATATACTTTTCTTTCGCCTGATCATCATAATACGACATGTCTTTGCTTGAATATTCCTTATGTCGGCCAAGATCAAAATCTGTTCGGTTGTGAACCCCTTCTATCTCCTGCCAGCCAAAAGGAAATTCATACTCTACATCATAGGCTGCTTTGGCATAGTGGGCCAGCTCAGTGGGACCATGCTCATTAAAACGCAATTTTTCTTTATTTAAACCAAGTTTTTCATACCAGGCCATTCGTGCTTTTTTCCAGTACTCGAACCATTTTTCATCCTCACCGGGTTTTACGAAATATTGCATCTCCATTTGTTCAAATTCACGTGTACGGAAAGTGAAATTTCCAGGGGTAATTTCATTACGGAAAGCTTTACCAATTTGGGCGATACCAAATGGAAGTCTTTGCCGGGAGGCTTCACGCACATTATGAAAATTCGTAAAAATTCCTTGTGCCGTTTCCGGGCGCAGATAAACAACATTTGCAGAATCTTCCAACGGCCCCATAAAAGTTTTGAACATCAGGTTGAAGGAACGTGCCTCTGTAAAAGAATCCCGGTTTCCACAGACCGGACAGGGTTTACTTGTATCCACCTGATCTTCCCGAAAACGGGTTTTACACACTTTGCAATCGATAAGCGGATCGGTAAATCCTTCCACATGGCCGGAGGCCTCCCACACACGGGGATGCATCAGAATACTGGCATCAATACCTTCCACATCGCTTCGGTCATAAACCATACTTTTCCACCATACGTCTTTGACATTCCGTTTGAGTTCAACGCCAAGCGGGCCATAGTCATAGCATGAGTTTATCCCGCCATAAATTTCGCTGCTTTGAAAAATAAATCCACGTCTTTTTGCCAGAGACACAATTTTGTCCATAAGTTTATTTGCCGGCTTTTTTGCCACGGGTATCCCTCCTGATAGGTTTTAAATTAAAAAGAAAGAAATTTACGCTCTTTTCAATTTTCAACCAATAGTATTTCTAAAAAAATGAGGAGAATATTAAAATAATCCGCAGTGGATATGATTTAGGCTAATAGGCAGAAATTATTTTTGATAAAGTCATGAAAATTCAAATGATACATCCCCTCGATACATCATTATGGAAGCAATTATTCGGTCTATATTAAAAGAGATAAAGACTCGAGTTTAAGATTGGTCCCCAAGTGATAGTTCAGGAACTTAACCAACCGCCGGATTATCTCTTTTGAATTTTGATGAAAAAGTGCTAAAGTTCTTATTCGGCGATAGTTTATGGATTGTAAATTTTTTAAATATAAATATTCGTCTTTGTTAAACCGGATGCCGCTACTGCGCCCGGGATTACAATGTGCACAGGAAACGCTTCCGTATTGTAGGTCTAAATAAACTGGGTTAGCACAACCCTCCGCACTACCAGCGGAACATTGTTGCAACTGAGGCTTGAAACCAAGATAAGAAGCAAATTTAAGCAAAAAGTAGATGAAGATATTTTCGGGTTGTTCCGCAAACGTAACAGAATTTATCATTTCCAGCAGAAACTTAAAAAATATTGGATCGGCCTGTCCTTCATCAAATGTTTGCTGTATAAGTTCCAGCATGGAAAGTGCATAGGGCAATCGGAGCAGATCCAGACGAAGACGTCGATAGCTTTCCACCAGCTCGCTTTCCACCAATATTTGCAGCGACCGTGATTTTTTTGATATATAGTCCACATTCAGCAAGCATAATGTTTCCAGCCTTCCCGCCAAAGGATTGTTTTTCCTAAATGCCCCCCGGGCGATCAACTTTAACAATCCGTCATTCTCGCTGTAAAGCAAAACTATTTTACTCGATTCTTTCCAACGTATGGCATTTATGACGATGGCCCGTGTTTTAAGTTGTTCCGGCATTTTACCCCTGACTAATAATATTTTTAAAAATAAAAATATGAAAACTTTTTCTATGATTCCACGTCTCAAAACCGTATTGGTTTAAAACCATCAAAAAAGGAACAACTACCTCAAAAAAGGCACGACATGCTTTAAATGAGGCGTTTTTTGTTCCAATGGTTCAGCCGTTTTGCTTTACCACAGTTGGCATTGTTTTTGAAGGGCAACTATTTAGTTCCATGGATTTTTTGATTATATGCTTTAATTTAAAATAAGAAGGAGTTTTTATGGCCCGCAAAATTACATTTCTTGCTATTTTATTTTTTTTTCCGTTTATCCTACATGCAGGCGGGCCAAAACCTGAGATAAACATCGTTCGAACGGAATCTCCGATTCAGGTTGATGGTCGTTTAGATGAAACAATATGGTCCGGCTTAAAAGGGATTTCCAATTTCAAACAACTCAACCCAATTGAAGGTGCCCGGCCCACTGAAAAGACAACGGTTTATCTAACCTATGACCGTGAAAACTTGTATGTTGGCGCCCATTTGTATGACGAGGCGCCTGATTCGATACGCGCCCTTCTTAGCCGCAGGGATGTGGAAACGCGTTCGGACCGTTTTGGAATATTATTAGACACCTATCATGACTTACGGAGTGGCTTTTATTTTGGACTGTCGGCCGCGGGTGGTTATTTTGACGGGGTTATTTCCAACGAAGACAATTTTGATGAATCATGGGATGGAGTTTGGAAAGGCGAAGTTCAAAGAACAACGGACGGCTGGACTGTAGAAATGCGTATCCCTTTTTCCCAATTGCGTTTCAATAATTCTGACAGTATGGTCTGGGGCGTTAATTTTATACGTGAAATTGCCAGAAAAAATGAAGAAGATTTCTTGGTTTATCAACCCAAAAAAGAACAAGGGTTCGTTTCCCGCTTCGCCCTGCTCAAAGGGATAAAAAACATTCATTCTGCCGGAAGGTTGGAGCTTTTGCCCTATGTCCGCGGTAAGGCGGCCTATGTACAAACATCATCGGATGACCCTTTTAATGACGGCTCGGAATATACACCGGATTTTGGGGTTGATCTTAAGTATAGCCTAAGCAGTAACATCACACTTAATGCAACGGTCAACCCGGATTTTGGGCAGGTGGAAGTTGATCCGGCTGTGGTGAATTTAAGCGATGTGGAATCGTTTTTTGATGAAAAAAGACCGTTTTTTGTGGACGGTGCAGCTACCTTTCGTTTTGGCCGTGGCGGATCGAGCAATAACATTGGCATGAACTGGAGCAATCCACGATTTTTTTACAGCCGCAGGATCGGACGGGCCCCGCAAGGTGGATTGCCCGATTATGATTATGCCGACGTCCCCGATGGGGCACGGATTATTGGGGCAGGAAAGGTTTATGCCAAACTTGGCAAAAACTGGAATGTGGGATTGCTTGGCGCTTTTACAAACAAGGAAACCGCCCGGATAGACTACAATAGCAATCGCTCCCGCGTTGAGGTTGAACCCTATACTTTTTATGGTGTTGCCCGCGCTCAAAAGGAATTTAAAAGAGGTAAACATGGACTTGGGTTCATATCTACAGCTACCCTGCGCTCTTTTGACGATCCACGGCTTAAGGATTATTTGAACAAAAATGCATTGTCATTCGGGGTGGACGGTTGGTCCTTTTTTGGTGGCGAGAAAACCTGGGTTCTCTCCGGCTGGGCAGGGTATTCCACCATTAATGCAACAAAAACCCGTATGATCGATGTTCAGGAAAATTCCATCCACCGTTTTCAGCGGCCCGATTTCAATTTTATCTCCCTGGACAGCAATCGTACTTCATTAAGCGGTTTTGCATCAAGGATCAGCATCAATAAGGAGCGTGGGGCGTGGCTTTTTAATACCGCGATCGGCGTTATTGATCCCCGTTTTGATGTAAATGATTTGGGCTTTTTATGGAGCACCAACGTTATCAATGCACATATTTCAACAGGATACCGCTGGACCGATCCTGGAAAGTATTTCCGATCGATGCGGGTCTTTGGGGCAATTGCCAACACATCTGATTTTGACGGTAACCGGACATCTACTTTTGGCTTTGCCAATATGAATGTTACCTTGTTGAATTATATTTCATTTGGTTTTGGTTCATTTTACAATATCGGGTCAACAAATGTTCGTCGCACACGTGGAGGGCCAAAAACCCTGAACAACCCGGGGGCAGGCGGCTTTTACTGGGTTAGCAGCGACAGCCGAAAGGATTTTGTTGCCAGCTTAAACGGTTCTTTTAACTTTGATACAAATAACGAAAAATACTTTAACTGGGAATTAGAAATGGAATGGAAACCTGCGGATAATATCTCATTTTCAGTAAGCCCGGGTTTTAATGTAAGTTTGCCAAAGGTACAATGGGTTGATGCATTTGATGACCCTCTTTCCACATCCACTTATGGGCGTCGCTATATTTTTGCCGCAATGAAACAATATACCTTCTCATCAGGAATTCGTCTCAACTGGACGTTTACGCCCACCCTAAGCCTACAGCTATATGCCCAGCCGCTTGTATCCAGCGCCGATTATTTTGATTATAAATATCTTGCCCGTCCCAACAGCTACGATTTTAGAAAATTTCCCAATGAAAATCTACAATTTTCCGATGCAGACCAGGTGTATAGTTTTGACCCGGACGGTGCAGGCCCCGCACAAGAGCTAAGCTGGGGCAACCCGGATTTTACTTATAAATCCATCCGGGGAAACGCCGTATTGCGCTGGGAATATGTGCCTGGGTCCACCCTTTATCTGGTATGGACGCAAAACCGTTCAGATTCTAATTCAAACGGCAAGTTTAGCTTTAATCATTTTTCAGATATTGGCAAGACGCCCGCCGACAATATTTTTCTGCTCAAAATAAATTATTGGCTAAATATGTAATCCCGGCAACCAGGGTTCATGGTCCATCGCCATGGTTCACAATTATAAAGAGGGGCAAGCATCAATGGGCTGCTTGTCCCTCTTTTACTTCGCAATTTTTTGTTTTCAGCTGTCCGGCGAATCATCTGTGCGGATTTTTGTTATCAATCGCGCTCCACGTTTTTTGGTGAAAAAATTCCAGGCCCATTGCATCATTATTCTCAGCTTGGAATCAAACTCAATAAGATAGAGGATGTGAACGAAAACCCATATCAACCAGGCCAGCCATCCGGAAAAACTAAAACGTCCGATTTGAGCTACCGCGGCCTTACGACCGATTACCGCCAGGCTTCCCTTGTCTGTATATCTAAAACCAGGGCCCTCGCTACCGCGTACCAGTGAAGCAGCAACATATTTCCCCTGCTGCATTGCCACTTGTGCCACACCCGGGAGCGGTTTATCATCCTGTAAAAAATGTGCCAAATCGCCCAATACACGAATCGATGGATAGGTATCAATTTGTAGATGTTTGTTGATCATTATCCGGCCCGAACGGTCCCGATCCACATTTGTGGCCCGCTCAATAATATCGCTGACCGAGGTGGCCTTCACACCGGCCGCCCATAACACATTACGGGATTCAATACTGCTTTCCCCGCCGGCGTCTTTTATCCGCACGCAGTTTTCATCCACGCCGGTAACCTGGGTATTGGTCAAGACCCTTACGCACATCCCATTTAATACCTGGGCAGCTTTGGCTGAAAGCTTTTCAGAAAAGGGCGTCAGGATCCGTGGCGCGGCCTCCAGCAAGTAAATTTCCGTTTTCCTGGGATTAATGGCACGGAAATCTTCGGCCAGGGTTTGGTAAGCCAGCTCCCCCAAAGCACCGGCAAGCTCCACCCCCGTGGGCCCCCCGCCAACAATCACAAACCGTAACCATGCCTGTCGTTTCTTTTCATCTGCCTCCTTCTCCGCTTCTTCGAATGCCCGCATAATACGTTGGCGCATATCCAGCGCATCCTCCACCGTTTTTAAACCCGGGGCTATTTTTTCCCAGGAACCATTTCCAAAATAATGATGCCGTACACCGGTGGCGATAACCAATTCATCATAAATATACTTCTGGCCCCCGGCCATTACAAACTTTTCATCCGCATTCAGGCCGTCAAATGTTGCACAAATAACCCGCACATTTTTAGCCTTGTGCAGTACCGATCGGATGGGCGAAGCAATATCGCCGGGCGAAAGACCGCCGGTGGCAACCTGGTACAATAACGGTTGGAACAAATGGAAATTTCTCTTATCGATCAAGGTGACGTCTGCCTGCCTCCCCGAAAGGCCACGGGCAACATAGAGCCCGGCAAACCCACCGCCTATAATAACCACTTTTTTCTTCATTCTATCCTCATTAATTTACAGATTGTCTGCTGGTATAAATTAGCCAATTAAAATTTAAGTAGCGAACAGATACATAGATGTCGTAAATTCAAAAAAGAGTTCACAATTCAATCATTTTTCGAGGGATATTCTTATGCAGATCGTTGTTATGGGCGCCGGTCGAATGGCCCGGGGTTTTGTCTTTGATATATTAAAAAATAGCCACATCTCTAAAATTGTCGTTATTGATCAATCCCGGCAAGCATTAAAAGAGCTAACCGATCATTTTGCTTCAGCAAAAATTACAACAGCCTGTCATCAGGCGGATGACATTACGTCATTGCGCCCCTATTTTAAAGAAGCAGCGGGAGCAATCAGCGCTATCCCTTATGATTACAATCTTGCCTTAACCGAGCTGGCCATTGAAACGGGAACACATCTGGTGGATCTTGGCGGTAACAATGATGTTGTAAAAAAACAATTTTATCTGAACGATAAAGCCCGCACGAATAATGTGGCCATTTTCCCCGACAGCGGACTGGCGCCCGGGCTGGTTTCCATCCTGGCCAGTTATGCCATCGATCAGCTTGCACGGACCGATCGTGTTCAAATCCGTGTGGGCGGGTTGCCTGTTGAACCACGAACCCCCTTAAAATACATGCAGGTTTTTTCTATTCATGGGCTGATAAACGAATACATTGAACCGGCGCTCATCCTGCGGGACAATTATCTTGAAACGGTACCGTCCATGAGTGGATTGGAAGCGCTTAGCTTCCCCGATCCCTTTAACAAGCTGGAAGCATTTTATACATCCGGCGGGACATCCACCCTTCCTTATACCTTTGAAAAAACCGTACCCAATCTGGATTATAAAACCATCCGCTATCCCGGCCATGCCCGGTTGATGTCGGCAATGATGGAGCTTGGCTTTACCGATAGCGCCAACATCATCCGCGTAAACGGGCAGAATATTTCGGCACGTGATGCCTTTGAAGCCATGCTACAAAAACCATTAACCTATGCCGGCGATGACGTGGTCCTTATCCGAGTAACCGCGCAGGGCCACAAAGCAGGGCTGGATAAAACCATCACCTATCAGGCAATCGAGTATGGCGACCCCGCCAACGGTCTTAGCGCAATGATGCGTACCACCGCTTTTCCGGCCGCCATAATTTTACAAATGATATTGGAAGGAAAGATCACCGAACGTGGAGTATTAAAGCAGGAAACATCTATACCGGGCTGGGATTTTTTGTGGGAGATGAAAAAACGCGAAATTGTTTTTGAATAAGGTTCAGCATCAATATTCTGCCTGTTATAGTACGGAACTTATAACAGGCAGAATTAAATTTTATAAACCGCACAATTCAGGGTTGGTAGTGTATCGAGAACAAGTAGCGTCCGGCTTATAAAAAAAATATGGGATTATAGAACATCCCATGCTCAAATGACACTATTTCAGCATGAACATTTTCCTGGTTTGGACAGATCCTTCCACATTGATCCGGTAAAAATAGACGCCGGTAGCAACATTTTTGTGATTGTTGTCCCGTCCATCCCATTTCACTTCATGGATACCCGCAGGTTGCTCTTTGTTCACCAATGTTCGTACTTCTTCCCCTAATTCATTAAATATCTTAAGCACGACCATGGACCGCTTTGGCAACTCATAGCTGATTGTGGTTACAGGGTTAAAGGGGTTCGGAGAATTCTGATATAGATTAAAATCCTGTGCCGGCTTATCCGTCTCTTGAGGCTTTTTTGAAATCATCCCCGCGTTAAAATGAGACGCAATTGTAGCGACACGTTCACCAAGTATGCGGGCTTCTTCAAGTTCTTCTACACCTACGCTGTTTGTCGGCGGCCCCGTCATGGCAGATGCCCCAAGACTGCCGCTCTTAAAAGTGCCAAAATCGAACACCGGTCCAACCACAATTGCGCCCTTCATCAACAGCGCTACCAGCAAGGAGGCAACGACGTGCTCCTTTCCGCCTGTCGGCAAGGCCCCGGTCGAAAAGGCCCCCCCTACTTTGTTACTCCAAAAGCCCGTTTGATCCAGAAAATTCTTCATCGGATTGGCTATATTCCCCCAATAGGTGGGCGACCCCAATACAATACCATCGGCAGCGTTTATGTCGTCATTTGTCACCTCGTCAACATTTTTTAGCGTTGCGGAAGCGCCCGGTACCCTATTGATCCCCTCTTCCACGCCGATTGCCATTTTTTCTGTGTTTCCGGTAAGCGAATAATAGACGACCAGAACATTTACACGTTGCTGGGCGGATACAAAAGAGTTTAAAATTAAAACGCCTATAAGTACCAATATAGGATGTAATATAAATTTAACCCGTTTCATTTTATTATCCTCCATTTGTCTTAATTAATTTTATATAGGTCCGGTTAAATTTAAAAATAACCGACCTGTTCGTTCGAAAAGATTATTTCCATTCTAAGCTAAAAAGCTCACTCTTAAAGCGCTTAATGTTATCCCCATGCATGTATTAAATATGGTGACGCCCTTTGATGAGGCCTTCCATCACCCATTTTTTTATTCTCAATTATCATAATTATCTGATTCATTTTCTTTGATTGTTATGTCGTTTGCCACTTAACATTTTTACTGGCCCTCAATTTGAGAGGGTCAAATCTATTTATAGAACTTTATTTATATACCGTTTATTTTTATTATATTCATGAAGAAACCATGAAAAACTTATTAAATTGAATGATTCTTATGAATCCAAATGCAAAGATTTATAAGTTTGGCAATTTTACTTTTGGTGTAAAAGAATATAACCTGAAGAAAGGCAATAAAGAGCTATACCTGCGTCCAAAAACCTATGAAACCCTGTTGTACCTTGTGGAACGCCATGGCAGCGTGGTTAACAAAGAGGATATTATAGAAAATGTATGGTCTGGCACTATTGTAACTGAGAATACACTCACTCAAAGTATAAAAGAACTCCGTGATAAACTGGAAGATAATTCATCAAAACCCCAATTTATTAGAACTGTCCCTCGGGTTGGTTACAAATTTATTGCACCCGTTAGGGAAGAAATATTAAATCAATATGTACCGATTGAAACATCTAAGTCCTTATCTTATAAAAACCTTA
Source organism: uncultured Calditrichaceae bacterium (assembly GCA_964456445.1). Taxonomy (GTDB): domain Bacteria; phylum Calditrichota; class Calditrichia; order Calditrichales; family J004; genus CAYWBI01. Next base: position 13,330 of record CAYWBI010000033.1, on the reverse strand, counting down.
AAAAAACCAAAACATTAACCGCTATGCTTTTAATAAGCATACTGGCTATGGCTATCTTTATCTTTTTTCATAAATACAGAGAGCCGGAATTTAAATTTTCTGAACGTAATTGGGCACTGATAACAGACTTCGACAATAAAACCGGAGACGAGGTGTTTGGCGCCGCACTTCGGACTGCTCTCGAAATGGAATTGAGCAATTCAAAATATGTGAATATTGTACCCAGAGGACGGGTTCAGGATATATTGAACCTGATGAGAGCTAAGTCTGGCAAAAAGATTGACCGTGACTTAGGCAGAGAAATAATATTACGCGATGGAAATATCCAAATATTACTTACCGGTAGTATTTATAAGATCGGTACTCATTATTCCCTTTCACTGGCAATTATAGAGCCCATAAAAAACATTATTATAAAAACCTTTTTTAAAGATGTCAATAACCGGCAGGATATCTTACCTGCCATTGGCCAATTAGCACTATCTATCCGTAAAAAACTTGGAGAATCTTTAAAGAATTTTCCGAAAGTTCCCAGAGCGTTTGAGTTGGTGACCACTCCATCTTTGAAAGCGCTTAATTTCTATTCAAAAGGTTTTTATTATCTGAATTTATTTGATTTTGACCGCGCCCAATATTTCTTAAATCAGGCGGTTTTGTACGATTCAACTTTTGCCATGGGTTATGCTATGCTGGGATTTGCGGAATTGTGGCATAGTCACCTGCCCCAGGGAAAAGCCGATTTTGAAAAGGCAGCGAAACTTGTTTCAAATCTTTCAGAGCGCGAAAGGTTTTTTATTCTTGGTTCAAATGCCATGTACGGTGATGGAAATTATAAAAAAGGCATCGAATATTATGAACTGCTATTGGATGTGTACCCCGATGACTACTGGGGAAACGAAAATATCAGCATCGCATATTTAGACATCGGTGATGTAGGGCAATATCGAAAATACAAAAGAATCTGTGAAAAACTGCGTCCGAACTATTTTATAAATTTTTCCGACAAAGGCCTGTTTTCGCTTTATTACGACCGAAATATTGATAAAGCTAATAGAGAATTTTCGCAGGCGCTCAAACTAAATCCCAATTATCCATTTGAATTTTGTTATTTAAAAGAAGGATTTGTGCAATGGATACACGGAGATATTGATTCTGCTGATATATTATTTTCCAATTTTATATCTACTAAAATAAGCAAGCTTATTCCTATGTCTCAAATAAGCGGACGATGGTATGCCGCGCATTTTTTTCTATTTGAAGGTCGATTTGAAAAGGCTATAAATTTACTAAAAGAAAGCGTCACTTTGGCCAAACAAAAACCAACGAGCAAATTATTACCATGGGCCCGGATAGAGTTGGCATTGGCGTTGGGCGAAATTGGACAGTCAAAACAATCCGGGTTGCTTCTTAAAAATGTTTCTGAAACGTCTGTCGGCATAACCCGGGTTCAGGCACTTGGCTGGTTGGCCGTATATTATGCCCGAACCGGCAAATTGGCCACGATAAATAATCTGCTATCTGAACTTAACCATGAGGAGGGTTTAACACCCGTGGGAATTTTGCAGGCCCCGCTGCCCGGGGAACTAAAAAAAGCAAAAATAGCATTCACTTATCAAGTTAAAGGTGAGATTGCCAATGCCAAATCCGACTATAAAAAATCAATTCTATATTTCAATAAAGTGGTTGAATTGGTGCCATCTTCTCAATTACCCATACTGACGGCCCTTGATCCCCGCATACGATGGGCCGCTTTAGAATCCCTTGCACAGTTGCAGGAAAAGATGGGTAATTGGAACTCCGCCCTTGCTTTATACTACAAAATTGTTAATGATAAAGTTGTAAACATTACAGTACCGGCGGCTTCAGGAATTTGGGTGAGAGCACTTTTAGCAATCAGCACTGTTTTAGAAAAACAGGGAAAGCACGCTCAGGCAGTGACTTACTATAAAAAATACAAACAACTGCGGCCAAAGCATGCCGCCAACCAATTCAAATGAATTGCTTTATATGTTTACTTTTATTTTGCAAAAAAAAATCTAAAATTTTGGAGTCTGGAAATCGGGGGATGATCGAACAATTGCTGGACGAACAAATAAAAACAACCCGGAGTTTCTTGAAGAAAAACCGGCCAATGCATCTTATCCTAAAGTAAATTGAGATAACTTTTTTGATTATGTCTTTGGCTCCGCAAAAGTAATAGCATAAGTGTTTGCACAAGCAGCAATCAGGTTAACAAACATATTGTTTTCCATAAAACGCCTGTTAAAACGATAACTATATTCACATAATAAACGGTTTAGATGCTTAGAACTTACACCATGATGAACGCCTTTTATTATTCCTTTGATATTGCCAATCATTATGTGGGCCCAGGGCAGATAACTCAGGGTCTCTTTCGGGTCATAAATTCTGACCGGTTCGTGCTCAAACCCACCATTGTTCAACCAGTGGTACGACTTGAACTTATCTGTTTTTATATGACTGCCATCGGATATATTGCGTTCCACAAAACCCTGAACGCTTTGTTTCTCCATATTATCAGTTACTTCCATCTTCAGAAAAGACGGCCTAACCTCATCTTTATAGGCCCTGGTCCCAATGGCAATTATTACAGAACTCTTTCCACCGGCACCGCGCCCGCGCTTTCCGGTTACCGTTCTTTCGCCAAAATAGGCGTCATCCATTTCCATAAAGCCGTTGAGTTTGTACAGGGCATCCCGTTCCTGCATAGCTTTATGAATCTTATGGGCCATGGTCCAGGCTGTTTTATAGCAGCCTATGTTCAAAATTCCCTGCAGGTGCCGGATGGATTGGCCGGTTTTGCTGCGTGTGAGAAAAAAGATCATCCAGAACCATATTTTAAGCGGTTTTCTGCTTTTATGAAAAATAGTACCTGCAGTGACCGATACTTGATACTTGCAGTTTTTGCATTGATAAAGTTTTCTTTTCGATACAAACGAATAGTGCCTATGTTGACAACGGGGACAAACAAATCCATTTGGCCATCTTTGTTTGAACAGGAAATCATGACACCTTCGTCAATGGAAAACTCTTTTGAAAATCAAAGAGATCAAATGCCATCAAAACACCTCAGGTATAAATGTACTTACGTACATACAATATGCAGCCGCTGTTTTAGTATGGCAATGAATATTAATTATGTTAAAGACTATTTTACTGAGCTAAGGACATAGTCAAAAAACTAAATATGGGCCCTATAATTTCATTTTATATTTTGACTCAATTTTTTTTAATATTTAAAATTGAATCAATAGCCTTTCAAGTAAAATAGACGGGTCTATTGAGCCCTGATTAAGGGCTATGCCGGAGAGCCCAAAATGATTTTGTGTAAATATCTTTTGTTAGTCGTTCAAATGGTCAGCGGGAAATACTCTCTGTGCATATTGGCGATAGTGAGAAACGGCAGGGTGGGCAAAAATGGTGCAAGCGGTGTAACCATCATTGCGGATACTTTCTAAATATCGATACCTAATTTATCCAGACGGTAGCGCAGTTTTCCACGACTTATCTTCAGCAACCTTGCGGCATGGCTTAAATTACCACCGGCTTTACTCAGGGCACTGTTAATAATCCCTTTTTCAAGGTCTTCCAGCGCAATTCCCTGGGTTGGGAAATGATACTGCATGATATCCTTTTTTTGAGTTGTTGTCTGGGAAGCAGAGGGTGTTTTTGCGGCGACATGGCTGAGATCGAAATCCAGCTTTAGATCATCTTCTTCAATCCAGAGATCGCTTTCAATCAGTACCGCCCGTTCAATGGTATTTTTTAACTGGCGGACATTACCTGGCCAGGGATAATTCTGAATTATTTCCAGTGCATTTGGTTTGATGCCCTGTATCTGACGTCCATACTCCTTATTGCAGCTTTCCAAAAAGTGCTGTGCCAACAGGGCAGCATCATGTTCACGCTCGCGTAAAGGATGTACGGTCAACAGACCAATATTTAAACGATAATACAAGTCTTCCCGGAAGATGCCGTTGCTTACAGCTTGCTGTAAATCCACATTTGTGGCGGCGATGATTCTTGTAGAAACATTAATTTCTTTTATACCGCCCACCCGGCGGAAGCGTTTGCTTTCAACAACCTTAAGCAGTTTGCTCTGAAAGTTTAAACTGGTGTTGGCAATCTCATCTAAAAAAACAGTACCGTCTTCGGCCAGTTCAAACAGTCCTTTTTTATCGCCATAAGCCCCGGTGAAGGCGCCTTTTACATGCCCAAATAATTCCGATTCCAAAAGGGATTCCTGGATGGCCCCACAATTAATATCCACAAAGGGTTTTTGGGAATTGGACCCTGATTCGTGCACATAACGGGCAACCAACTCTTTGCCGGTTCCGTTTTCACCAAGCACCAAGGTTGTGATCGCCGCGTTTTTAGCAATCTTATTTGCTATTTGGATCAGCGCTTTAATTTTTGGGGATTCACCGAAAATTTGGACAGTGCTCATTTATAATCCTGAACTTTATTTAGCAGATTATCTTTTCCGATTTAAATATTCAGAAAAGAAAAAGGCTTTTTAATTCTCATCGGAATATTCGTATTTTACTTGAAGACTGTATCAAAGATTTCACCTTCATATCTTTGAAGCTATGCTTTCCCTCAGGCCATTGGCAATTAATTGGAAAGCTGCCACCGTAACCGTGATAAAGATTCCGGGAAAGGTGGATATCCACCAGGCATTGAGCATCGCTTCACGTCCATCATTGATGATATTGCCCCAGCTTGCGGTTGGCGGCTGCACACCTATTCCTAAAAAACTAAGGGCGGCTTCGAGCAATACAACCTCGGCAACTTTTAATGGGGCCGTTACAAACACCACGGATAAACAATTGGGCAAAATATGATGCAGGATAATATGCCTGTTGCTAAACCCAAAACCTCTGGCAGCAAGAATATAATCTTTTTCTTTTATTGCAAGCACTTCCGCACGCACAAGCCGGGCTGTTTCCATCCAGCTCGTCAGGCCTATTACCGGAATAAGAAGCCAATGATTTAAATCAAAAACAGCAATAATCATTATTAACAATAAGATCAAGGGAAAGGCCAGCAGAAAATCGAGCAGACGCATCAGTATATTGTCTGTTTTTCCACCATAATACCCGGCAATTATCCCGTAAAAAACACCAATGGTGCTGGACATTATAACGACACTCAAAGCAATAGTGAGGGATATCCGGCCGCCAAACAGAACCCGGCTAAAAACATCCCTGCCAAACTTATCGGTACCAAAAAAATGATGCAGGCTGGGTGGCAGAAAACGATCCAATAAAAGGTCGCCCTGCATATTGGGACCAAAGCCGCTCAAAAAGCTGCCGCTAAATGACAGCAGGATCAAAACCAATATGACGCTCATACCCACAACGATTGCTTTTTGGTGTTTTAAACTGTACCAAATCCGCTTCGGGTATCTTTCATTGATCCTTTTTTTGTTTTGTCTCACTATCATATCAAGCCTTAGTTCCGGCGCGGATGCGCGGATCAACAATAAAATAAAGTAAATCGGAAAGTAAATTACCTATTACCACGGTTAGGGCGGCAATAAAAGTACTGGCCAAAATCAATGCATAATCATGGGCAAAGACAGCGTTTACCATGACCCTGCCCATACCAGGCCAGGCAAATATATACTCGGTTATCACTGCACCACCCAGTAAAAAGGGCAGGTAAAGACCCAATAGTGTCACCAGCGGGAGCAAGGCATTTTTAAGTGCATAATGGTAGATGACCTTTTTACGGGTTAAACCATACGTGTAGGCGGCAAAAATATAGGGTTGTGCCAGAATATGAATCAGGTTTTCCCGCACAAATCGCGCGGTGTAGGCAACAAATGGAACCGAAAGCACGACAACAGGTAAAATAAGATGCTGAATACGGTCCCAGAGAACCGGCCAAAAACCGTTTATGTCATAAAGTGATTGCATTTGGCCCGAAGGCAGCCAACCCAGCTTTAATGAAAAAACAAAAATCAGAATAATGGCCAGCCAGAATCCGGGCATGGAATAAATAAACAGCAGGCCTCCGTTTATGATCCTATCGGCCGGGGTTTTTCGGTGGAGAGCGCCAATTACCCCCAGGAATATCCCAATGGGATACTGGATAATTAAAACAATTACCGTAAGCCGCAATGTATTGGGAATGGTTTCCATAAAGATGGCGCCGATGGCCTTTTGATGCGTAAAGGAGATGCCAAAATCCCCTGTTAAATAATCGGTAATCCAGACAAAGTATTGTTTCCACAGAGGCAGGTCAAGCCCCATCTGCTCGCGGATACCGGCAATTACTTCCGGATGAATCCCGGGCCGGACATAAATCGAGGCCGGATCGCCCGGGGCCAAATGAAGTACCAGGAAACAAATTGACAAAACTCCCCAAACAATGAGCAGCGACATCAACAGTCGTTTAATTATAAATGACATCATTTGCAGAAACCTATATCTGTATGGGACCATCATTGTTTTCATGGAGAGACAAATCCGCCACCGCCGCGTTGCAGGCATTATGCATCCCCGCATAAAAACAGGCAACCGAATGACCGGGCCCAATTTCCTGCAAACGTATATTTTCCCTGGCGCAGCGTTCCCGCGCAATTGGACAAAGAGCAAGATAGGAACATCCCGCTTCCACGCTGCTTGCGGGCATTCTGGTTTTGCGACGGCCATGATCTGCATCCATCTGTAATTCACTCGCCTGAATCAAATTTTGTGTATAAGGATGTTCAGAATAGTTTATCACCGTTGCTGCCGGGCCTATTTCCACAAGACGGCCCTTATACATTACGGCAATCCGGTCCGTAATTTTTTTCACCAACGATATATCATGGGTAATAATTATAACGGTAATGCAAAACTTATTTCTCAAAGCCTGTAATAGATCCAATACTTGGTATTTTAGTGATGCATCCAAACTAGCGGTGGGCTCGTCAGCGATTAATAATTGCGGTTTGACCGCCAACGCCCTGGCAATTGCCACCCTTTGTTTTTGACCACCACTCAACTGATTGGGATGACGGGAAAGAACATTCAGCTCCAAGCCGACAGAATTCAGGAGCTCTGCTATCTGGGATTGTAACTGAGGGCCACTGTAATGACGGATAAGAGTCAATGGCTCTGCCAGCGTTTTTTCCACCGTATGAAGAGGATTTAAAGCCAATGCGGGGTTCTGAAATATCATCTGGAACTTTGAACGATATTTTCTGAATTCTCTGGCGGAGAGTTTTAGTAAGTTTTTTCCATTATGTTCAACCTGCCCGGAATCGGCTTCGATCAGGCGCACAAGGCACCGTCCCAGCGTAGTTTTACCACTCGCGGTTTCGCCTATCAGCCCGAGTATTTCGCCCTTGAACACATCAAACGAAACATTGTCCATGGCAACAAAGTTTTTCCCGTTTTTACCCCATCCAGCATTACTGCCTACAAAGGATTTACTTAATTTATCAATTTTAAGAAAACGCTCTTTCCCCATAATTAGCTATGTCCCACAATTGTTCCATGCTCAAATTTTGCTATAGAATCGCTCATCGCCGTCACAACTTTCATATCATGGCTGATCAGCAACATTGCAAACTGATGCTTTTGCTGTAATCTCTTTAACAGTTTTAAAACTTGAATTTGTGTCGTGGCATCGAGTGCGGTTGTGGGTTCATCCGCAATCAGAATTGCGGGACGGCAACTTAAGGCAAGGGCAATAAGCACACGTTGTGCCATCCCCCCGCTCAACTGATGTGGGTACCGGTGCAGCAGCAGCAGCGGATCGGAAAAGCCAACCTCGGCCAAAATATTTATTGCCTGGTTCCTAACATATTTTTGGGAAATCCGCTGATTTTGCCGGATAACATCTGTAAGCTGTTTGCCAATCTGAAAAACAGGGTTCAATGAGGCCTGCGCCTCCTGGAAAATCATCGTTATTTTTCTGCCGCGTAACTTACTGAATTCAACATCCTGGCCTTTCCCCACGGAACGGCCGTTAAAAATGATTTTTCCCCCTGTACGTCTGAGGTTTTCCGGGAGCAGGCCCAATAGGGCCAATGCCGTGATAGTTTTGCCCGAACCCGATGGGCCGATTAAGGATTGTACTTTGCCCTGTTCTACCTGAAAAGACACCCCTTCAAGTATAGAGGTTTGTTCGTCACGGTTTTGCGCCACAACAGACAGTGAGTCAACTTCTAAAATAATTTTCCGGTCCGTTTTTGGATATCCAGGAACCCTCTTTATTTTCACAACCTATAAAAACCCCTTTTGCCGGCTTTTGTTTAGCGAGAAAAACCCATGTTAATCATTTGCTTTCCTTGCTGCCCAAAGACCATTTTTCAATGTCATATACCGAACTTAATGCAATAGGCGTTACATTTTTAAACCGCTTATTGACCGCTACGGCCTTATCCTTCCAGAACAAGAAGGTATAAGGTTGATCCTGATAAACCAGGTTCTGAAAATTCTTCCAAATCTTGGCGGCCTTTTCCCGGTCCATCTCCTGTCGCCCGGTTTCGATCAAACGGTCAACATCGGGGTTGGCATAGGATATCGAGTTAAAAAGATTCGTCGCGGTAGAATGAAAGACGGGCGTCGGATCGATATAGTATGAAGAGCTCAGGCCCCCAACTATCGCATCAAAATTTTTGTTTTGAAGATGTTCCAAAAAATTAGTCCATTCAAGGCTCTTAACATTAACCCTGACGCCAATTTTAGCAAGCTGATTCTGGGCAACAACAGCCACATCGGCCTTAACCTGGTTCCCCGTATTTACAAGGAGTGTAAATTCGAGGTCCCGGCCATTTTTGTCCAAGATACCGTCATTATTGGCATCGCCCCAGCCATCGCTCTTTAATAATTCTCTGGCCTTTGCCGGATCAAACGGCAATTCCTTCACATCATTGTTATAAGCCCATTTAACGATTGGGGGCAATGGCCCGAGACATTTGCTACCATATCCATAAAGTAAGGCCTGGATAATTTTTGCGCGATCGATGGCCATGGTCATTGCACGGCGGACAGCCACACTCTTAAACATCTCTTTTTTTTCATTGTATCCGATGTAGTAATACACCCGGCCGGAGACATGGTGCATTTCAAGGTCGGTATTGCTTTTTTGCAGACGCTGAACTTGAGACACAGGGATATCCGCTGCCATATCAATTTCACCGGATTCCAGTTGCATAAGTAAATTTGTGTTATCGGGTATGATTTTAAAAATCACTTTATCCAAAAATGGCTTTTGGCCAAAATAGTGTTCATTTGGCAATAATTCGATTGATTGCTGGCTAACCCATTTACTTAGTTTGAATGGGCCCGATGATAGTGGGGACCGGCCAATATTATTGCTGCGCAAAGAAGCCCGGTCGGCATTTATTAGAATATGCTTGGGTAAGATTTCACCGGCAGTATCAAAAATTTGGGCGGGATAAGCTTCGGTAAATTCGAAAGTCACGGTATGGGGGTCGATCACTACGACCTTCTTTATAAACTCAGTGACACCCCGCCGGGGGCTGGCAACGGTTGTATCCATTAAAAGATCGAACGTAAATTTAACGTCATCCGCGGTGATCGGGGCCCCATCCGACCATTTGGCGTCTTTTCGCAAAAAGTAGGTTAATTTTAAAAAATCGGCTGACCGCTCCCAATGGGAGGCAAGCTCAGGAGTGAACTCAGATTTATCATTCAGATCGGCCAGCCCCAACAGCAGCATATGCGTGATTTCCTGGGCACTTACCGATTCGCTGAAGAGTGGATTGAAAGAATCTACGTCACCCGTAATCCCAATAACAATGGTCCCACCCTGTTGTGATTTTGCATCCGCATCTTTTCCCTTATTTTCCGGTCTGCCCGAACAGCTCCAAAGTAACAACGATATTACCAACCATGCCATTGGGTTTATCATAATTTTATTCATTGCTTCCCCTTAAAAATTTATTGTTACAAGAAAAAAATTTGGCCCAAAACACATTCACTGCCCTGCAAGCCGAAGATGCCCTTTTCATTTTGGGAATATACTTATGGCCGATAAACTATCATTTTGGTACATACAATAAGCAAATCCAAGTTTGGGATAAATATCCGGTCAAAAGGCAAATTCGAAATCATGATACATTATTGATCCGGAAACCTTTCCCATGTGCCGCTTTCAAATTTCATAATTGTGGAACCGATTTTAATCAGGCAGCCATACGGTAAAACCATACGATCTGTAATTTTTTTTCCTTCAACAAATACGCCGTTTTTGCTTTCCAGGTCTTCAATCCAAACCGTATTGTTTTTATGGACGATCGCCGCATGGTATTTGGACGCCTGATCATCAATAACTACAAGGGCGTTGCCAATGTCCCTACCGATTGTGCTTCTGCCCGGGGGAACCTGAAAAACAATACTACTTTTTTTGTTTGTAAGCACCAGGAGCCGCGGCCCCTCCAACCGGTCTGCGATTAATTTTTGTCCACACTGGGTGCAATACAGATTGTCTTTCCTGTTTTCATAATTGCAGGCGGGACATCTATTTTCAGACATGATATAACCCCCGTTTATTTCTGGAAAGAATTTTGCTTCTCTTCTATTTTCCGGATCATCTCCAGCGCATTGACGTCATTCGGGTTACGCGACAACACTTTATGAAATTCATTTAAGGCCTTGGCGTATTTTCCCATCTTAAAATACACGACACCGAGATTTGAACGCACTTCAGCAACGTTAAGGCCTACCTGGGTCATGAGCGGTTGCATTTCTGTAACATCAATTTTAACACCGCATTTTCCACAAAACTTATCACCATCATAATACGGCGCCCCACACTTTGTGCATATATTCATTGTATCCACCTTATTCATACTTGTACTATAAAACAAAACATTATTGTCCGTTATAAGTGTGTACGCTATGGCATATTTCCAGCAGGGACAACAAACTGAAAACAGGTTCCCTGACCGACGGCTGATTTAATATACAGGTTCGCATTATGTCTTAATGTAATATCTTTTGAAATTGAAAGCCCCAAACCGGTCCCTTTCCCGCGGCTTTTTGTTGTAAAAAAAGCATCAAAAAGATTGGCAATGATCTCATCGGGGATCCCAGAGCCGTTGTCGGCGAATTCCAACAAAATAAAATCATCCTTATTCTCAATAATTTCCCCCCAGTCCGCAGGTGTTTGCGCGCCGACCTGCCCAAGGTTTGCAGAGTTTAGCAACCAGGTTTTGTTCACTTTTTTAGATTTAACAGAAAAGACATCGCCATTTTCCTGCATGGCATCGAAGGCGTTCTTTGCCAGGTTCAGAAATATTTGCATAAGTTGATAAGGATCGGCGTTAATAAATAGTTTCTCATCCTGAAGTTCCGAATGAAGAGCTACATTCTTTGGCTTGATAATTTCGATGGTTGCCAAAAATTCCCGTATGTTTTCATTTATATCAATGGATTTAAAATCTTCTTTCCCTTTATAGGCCATGGATTTAAAGCGGTTCAAATAATTAAGCATGCGTTTCACCTGCACCGGTATTTTTCCAATCCGGGCACGGCCATCTTCCGATAAATCCGGATCAAGCAAGGCGAGATCGGTAAAGCCGGAAATAGCCATCAGAGGGTTATTTAATTCATGAATTATTTCCGAGATAAATTGTCCGATAGAAGAAAGTTTTTCCAAATGTATAAGCATGTTCTCTTTATTCGACAACTGAACATAGAGATTTTCAAGGGCGTGATAGCGTCCATCTAACTCGGTATAGGCAATTTCCATTTCCCTTTCCGATTGCTCCAGGATCAGCGCCATGTTTTTATATGCTTGTTCAAGTTCGGAAAGCAATTGAAGGTTTTCTTCTTCGAGCTGTAAAGTTTTATGGCTTACCGTTGTCATATTATTCACTCAAAAGGCTGGTTTCAATATTTATTTTATCCGTCTTGATGGCATCGTCATCAATTGAATCTATGATTTTTTTTATAGTTTTTACTTTGCTGTCAAGATTCAGGGAATCAAAATATTCAATTGCCTTTAATCCCAGGGTTTTTGCTTTTTCCTTATAGCCAAAATCGTTGCACAAGATACTGTAAGTCTCATGCGTTTCCGCCAGTCCTTCAAGGAAATCCTTGTTTTTAAAAATCTTGATTGCATCCAATAAATAGATTTCGGCGCGTTCAAAATTATTTTGTGCACCATAAATAATGCCATAAATATGATACGCCTCGGCTATGCTAAAAATATCGGCCATTCGCTTGAACATCTTTAAGGCTTTTTCAGTTAATTGTTTTGCTTTAACTAATTTTTTCTGACGTGCGTAGGCTTTTCCCATATTTAAGAAGGTTAAGGCGCGCAAATGTTTTGATTCATTGTCATCGGTAAGTTGGAGGCATTTTTCAAAAGCTTTTATGGATTCAAGCCACTCGGCATGATCGGAATAAAACATGCCAATATTATGATAAACGCGTGCCTGATCCGTTTGGCTTTTTTTCTTTTTATAAATTTTTAAGGCTTTATTAAAATTACCTAAAGCCACACTATGTTCACCACGCAGTATATTGGCAATAATTCCTACATTTGTATAGGCGTGGGCCTTGTCGAACTCGCCGGATTCCGAATCAGCAGAACGGATGGTTTTTTTGAAATACCGTAGAGCTTTATCGAAATCGCCCTTCTGAAAATAGTAAACGCCAAATTTGTTGTAAACCCGGCTATACACATTTTTTATATGGTGTTTTTCAGCAAGGGCCAGACATTCTTCATAGTATTTTGAAGCGTCTTCCCAATCGCCCAAAACATCTTGGATCCGGCCAATCCGCATCAGGGCATCAACTTTCTTTTCCGGGTTTTGCTGCAGGTCGCTTACTTCTATCAATTTTCGATAGGCATCTAAGCTTTTCTGCCAATTCCCGGCCTCCTCGTAACAAATGCCCAATTTAAAATATATTTCCTCTTCCGAAATATTCCCTGGTAATTTCTGTTTACTCAGTTTGACGGAAGCAAGTAAATCGTCAAAAAACATGCTGGCTTCCCGATATGCCGACAAATCGAAAGTGCGCAGAGCCGCTTTATATAGCAGGGGTATTGCGTTAACATGATCACCGCCCCGTCTAAAATGCTGGGCCACATCTCCAACAAGCGAGCCAAAATCATCGCCATGTATGCTTTTAAATTCGCCGGCAATCATTAAATGGTATTCCGCTGCAAGGGCCTGGGGAATCTCATTATATAAAAGATCGCAGAGCATGGGATGTTCAAACTGAAATAAATTGTCTATACTGAGTATTATCTGAAAATCACGTTCAATTTTTTGTAATTTCTTTAACAGGTCTATCTTTTTAAGTTCCATAATCCGTGCTAAAATTGACGGATCAAA
>CAYWBI010000032.1:0-27250 GCA_964456445.1 uncultured Calditrichaceae bacterium | reverse complement strand
AGAAGGGGGCCCTTTTATTTCATAACTTTTTAACATAATAGCTTGGCGGCTTCGCGGTAAAACTTTTACCGGATAAAAACCACCTTGCACCCATTTTCGGTATAATTTTTGGCTGCAAGCAAAAAACATCGACACTGTCGATGCGCCCCAAAATTTCTTTTTCTTGCATTCAAAACCAATTTACCCCCGGCTATAAAGTTTATATAAAGTTGGCACTACAAGCAAGGTCAACACGGTGCTGAGCGTTAGCCCCCCGATGATGGTCCAGCCCATGGGCGCCCACAAAGTACCGCCGCCCAGGGTCAGCGGAAGCAATCCACCGATGGTTGTGGCCGTTGTGAGGATTATCGGAGTAAAACGTGTTTCTCCTGCTTTTATTAACGCCGCATCGGTCGCCATCCCTTCCTGACGCAATTTATTGGTATAGTCCACCAGGATAATTGAGTTGTTGATAACTATCCCAATCAAACTGGTCAGACCGATAAAGGCAGTAAAGCTGAACGAATACCCGCTAAACAACAAGGCCAAAACCGAACCGGTTATGGCAAGTGGGATCGCACTAAAAACGATCAATGGTTGCCGGAAAGAGCGGAACTGAAGCACCAGAACGCCAAAGATGGCAATAAGCGCCACAAGCGCCGCCTTGCCCATCCCGCCAAAAGACTCCTGACGGCTTTCCAGCTCCCCGCCGACATAATAGCTATAGCCACGTGGCCAGTCATATTTATCGAGTTGACCGATCAATGCGGTCGTAAGCCCATCCACGGAATAACCATCCGCGGCGTCGGCTTTTATGGTTACATTACGCTGGGTTTTAAAATGGCTGATCACCGCCGGGGTTTCGATAAACTCGATTTGTGCTAACTGTGAGAGAGGAACAGGCTCACCCTGGGATGTAGATAGATAAATTTTGTCGAAATCACTAAAACGGGTTTTTCCCATTCGCTGCAAACGAAGCGTTATGGGGTGGTCATCGCCGCTTGGGTCCCGATAGTTGCTGATCTTAGTACCGGTCAGGGCCGTCCGGATGGTCTGGTCGATCTCATGAACGGGAATACCGCTGATGGCCGCTTTTTCCCGGTTTATAACTACTTTTATATCGGTGGCCGCCGTAGCAAGCGGATTATCGATATTCATGACGCCTTTTGTGGAATGCATCATGGCTTCCACATCGCGGGCAATTTTTGTCAGCATTTTCAGATTGTCGCCTAAAACTTTTATGGCGATTGGTGCTTCCACCGGAGGCCCCTGCTGAAACTCCTTTACATCCACCCGTGCGCCGGGAATTTTCGCCGTTTTTATCCTCAGTGAATCCAGGTAAAGGCCAATCTTTTGTTTATCTTCCGTATTCATTTCAACAAAGAACTGGGCATGGGTGCTACTTTCATTTTTAGGTTGTACATTATAATAGATTTGTGGATTGCCCCGCCCGATATTGGCCGCATAACCCTTTATTATGGGCGATCCCTTCAGCAATATTTCGATCTGGCGCGCAACATGATCTGTATAAGTAAGTGTGCTGCCCTTGGGGGTATTTACATTGATTATAAACTGGTTCTTCTCGGCCTTTGGAAAGAAACTGATCCCGACAAGAGGGAACAAAGTGAGGGAAAGGATAAAGGCGCCAACTGCAATTATGATTACAAGCTTTGAACGCTTCAGCGCATAATTCAAAAGTTTACGGTAAGTTCCGGCAATAAAGCTGTTAAAGCGTTTTATCATCCAGCGCGGTTCACTTTCCGGCTTTTCTTTTAAGACCCTTGACGCCAGATAGGGCGTTAAGGTAAGCGCCAACAGCAGCGATGCAAGTAAAATATAAACGACCGTTACCGGCATACTGCGGATAAATTCGCCGGTCATGTCCTGCATCATGATAATGGGGACAAAGGCCAATACCGTTGTAACAGTGGAAGAAACCACAGCCCAGCCAACTTCGCCCACCCCTTCTATAGCGGCTTGTAAACGAGAGCGGCCCATGCGCTGAAAACGCATGATATTTTCCGTTACGACAATGGCGTTGTCCACCAAAAGACCAAGGGCGATCACCATTGCAACAATAGACATTTGTTGCAAACCATAACCGCTCATATCCACAAAAGCTATGGCTATCGTTATCGAGAGCGGGATCACCAGGGTTATCAATGCAGAAAGATTAAATCCAAAGGCCAGAAAAATGATAAACCCCACGAGGAGCATTCCCTGTGCCAAATTAGAAAAAAAGACATTCAGGCGTTTGGCTACACTTTTGGATTGATCGAACACGTAAAACAACTGACGATCCGCAGGCATGGTAGATTTAAAAGCCTCGATCTCTTTTTTGGCCGCATCCATTACATTAAAAATATTTGTGGCCTCCTTCTGGTTCATGGTTATAAATACCGAGCGCCGTCCATTGTAACGCGCCAGATATGTTTCATCCTCATCAACAAAACCAACGCTTGCAATATCCCTGAGACGTAACGGCATACCTAAACGTGCATGAATAATAGTATTGCGGATTTCATCGAGGGAGGTAAAACGTCCACTGGTCCGTATATTAAATTTACTGTCGCCAATATCGATACTGCCGCCGGGTATATTGGCATTGGCCGATTGCAAGGCGCCAATCACCAGCTTTAAGGGAATTTTTAATGCGGCCATTTTAGGCATGTCCAAAGAAACACGGACATCCTGATCAGGGGCCGCCCAAATTTTTGCCTTTTTTACACCGGGGATACGTTCCAGTCGTTTTTTTAAACGCTCGCTGGATTTTTCAAGTTCTGCATACGATACCGTATCGGCACTGAGTGCAACCTGTAAAATATTGGTGTTGCTGATCGCCCACTTAATCAGGTCAATACTCATAATATCCTGTGGCAAACTGTTGCGTACCTGACCAACTTTTTGAACCACGTCATTATATTTTTCGTTCGGATCGCTTCCACTATAAAATTCCACTGTGATCAGTGCAAGGCCATCATTGCTTTTCGAGCGAAATTTTTTGATATCGTCCAGCTCATTTACGGCTTCTTCAATAGGATCGACAATTAGCTGCTCAATATCTGCCGGAGAAGCCCCCGGATACACCACAATGATGCTTGTGGCAGCGGGCGAAACCTGTGGGTCTTCCGAACGGGGCATGGTTAAAAAAGACGTCAATCCCGCCAGGGTAAGCAGGATAACCATCACAATCGTAAACTGGTGATTTTGTATAGCCAAACGGGGCAACTTCATATTGGTTTTCCTTCTTAATGATTATGGGCCATCCAGGCGGATAATTTACGGGTCATTGCCCTGGGGGAAGTACGCAGGGAGTGAATCATAATTTTCATGGTTAAGCCGGATATGTTCACAACTTTACCGCGCATCAGGCCACGATATCCAATAAGGGAGACCTTTTGTGCGCTGAGCGTTGTCAGGGGATTGAACATTTTGGCATTCTCAATTCCGGCCACCTCCATAAATTCTGTTTTTACCGGGCCGGGGCATAAAGCGCTGACTTTTATCCCGCTGTTTTTTACCTCTTGCGCGATGGCTTCGGTAAAACTGAGCACATACGCTTTGCTGGCGTAATACACCGCCATGTTTGGCCCGGGCAAAAATCCCGCGGTTGAGGCCACGTTCAAAATACCCCCGCTTTTCTGCTGCATCAGCTGCGGCAAAAATAAACGGGTTAAATGGCTAAGCGCGCTTATATTCAACTCAATCATCGCTTGTTGTTTGTTCCAATCACAGTCCATAAAGGGGCCATTGTCGCCAAATCCTGCATTATTTACCAGATAATCAATGGATATGTTTTTTTGTTGCAGCCTGTCAAATATTTGTTGCCGTTTAGCTGCATCGGTTAAGTCCGCACCGATAACCTCGACAGTGATTCCATATTTTTTATTAAGCCCATCGGCCAATACATCTAAACGGTCCCGGCGACGCGCCACCAAAACAAGGTTTATTTTATCCCTGGCAAATTGTTTGGCCAACTCACTTCCAATTCCCGAGCTGGCCCCTGTAATAAGAGCGGTTTGCTGCATAATTTTCCCTCGATTTATTTTAAAGATTAAATTCTATGTGCATTGATACATACATCCGCCGCTAGTGAAATAGCCATGTATGCTCTCCAATAATTCATTTTGATTAGGACGGGATCATTTCCGGGCTTTTAGGATATTTGCCGGAAATGTATTTTGGCTGATTCGGATATCTTCTTCGACCTGAAATCCGGCATTGAGTAAATTCCTGCCAAAAGAAACCGGTCTGCAACCGGTTAATAAATCGGGCATTGATTTTGCAAGCCATGACCAAAATTTACTTCCCATGCCGAATGTGGAAATTACAATAATACCATCTGTCTTTAGCAACCTGAAAAATTTGCCGGCGATCTTATCAAAAGTTTCCTCGGGCATCAGATCGATCATAAAGTTATTTATAAGTACATCAAAACTATTGTCGGGAAAGTCCAAATTAAGGACGTCCCCCTCCATCAGCTCATAGTTTGTATAACCTGTTTTCAACATGCGCTGCCTGGCTTTAGCCAACATATCCGGTGAAAGGTCCATACCGGTATTTTTACCATGTGGATTTTTCATGACCATTTTTTTAAAAACAAGCCCCGTTCCGCAACCAACTTCCAGGACATGTTGATTGTCCTTTATATCCGCCAGATCAAGTACAAGCTTAGCAGCTTTTGATTCGGTCAAGCCACTCCACAAATCATAAAACCAAACAACTTTTTTATAGTTGAGTTTGGTTAGCTGCGGATTCAGTTCACGTTTTAGAATTTTCATGCGACCATCTCCCTTGTTGAGTTTCAACCATCTTAAACAACCGGTTCGGCAATAGACCGGGCAGCAAGTGGTTATTGTGCGGCAACCGTTTGTACGTGCTGGCCGTCCGATAAATACGCCGCACCCCGACTTACAATTTTCTGCCCATCCATGACGCTGTCAAAAACGGCCACTTCGTTATTTAAAATTTGTGCGATATGTACTTCCTGTTTTTTAACCGTTCCCGACCGTGCATTATAAACAAACACATAGGCCTTCTTCCCGGATGCCCCGGTCAATGACGCTGCCGGGATTACCGGCAATTGCACGGTTTGCCGGGGAAATAATTCTATCGAAGCAACAAAACCCGGAAGCAGGGTTTTGTCTGTTTTATCCAGGGCTATTTCGATTTCAAACACACCGCTACCGGGCAGCGCAGTCCCGGCCAGACGTTTTACATGCCCTTTGAACACCATATCCGGATAGGCGTCAAATCGGATCTGGGCCGGATCGCCCAAACCACAGCGCAGGATATCACGATCGGACAACGCGGCCTTTACCAGCGGCCGTTCAGGACGGCTGCCAATAATCAAAACCGGCGCGCCCGGACCACTCATTTCCCCCGGGTCCATCAGACGTTTTAAAACGCGGCCGTCAAATGGGGCATTAATCTGTGCTTTTTCCAGATTGAATCTGGCAATTGCGTACTGTGCCCGCGCTGCATCAAGCCCCGACTGTGCATTTTGAACCTGTTCCAACGAGGCCGCACTATCGGCATACAATTTTTTAACTCGTGCGGCATCCCGATCGGCTTTGTCTTTTGCGATGGCCGCTTGTTGGGCATAGGCACTGATTTCACGTATATCCAACTTTGCAAGCAAGTCCCCCTTTTTAACCGCCGCACCCTCATCGGTCAATATTGTGGCTACAATACCTCCGGTTTTAAAAGAAAGCGCCACTTCTTGCGGTGCGGACAATATCCCGCTGGCAATTATTGGATGAACAACAGCTTGTTTTTGAACCTTCGCAAGCGTAACTGCCGTGGCCGATGTCTTTTGTGGTTCTTCGGCATGGCCTTGACAACTGTTTATTGTAAACGCCGTCGCAGCCAGGAGCAAAACGATCCATATGCGCATTTTATTTCTCCTTATCCAGATAAGGCTGTACAAGCATACCCGTTGCAGCGGCCAGCCTTACTCTTTGTTTAGTAATTTCAATTTTGGTTATTTCGCGCGAAATACGGGCCTGTGTCATTTTTTCGCGGGCGTCCATAAAAGTTATAAGCGGGGCCTGACCGGAACGGTATTGGCTGCGGATAATTTCAAACGCCTTTTGTGCCGCATGTGATTCTTTTTGAGCAGCGATAAATGTTTTTTGCAGATTTATCAACTGTCGGTACTGGGTATCCACATCCAATACGATCTGATGTGACAACTCCTGTTCGCGCAATTGCAGTTGTTTAAATGATACCATCGCTATTTGCCGGTCTGCCTCATCCTGACCACCGTTAAAGAGGTTCCATTGCAGCACTGCGGAGGCCATCCAATAATCATCTTCTTTTGAAAAGCGATAGTTTTCCCCCTGGAAACCATAGTCCACAACGAGGTTTAAGACAGGCAGGTACTTGGTGCTGTTCAGCCGGGCAACAGCTTTTTGGGCCAACTGGCCTTTTTGAATTTGTAAAAATTCATAGCGGTTTATAAGCGCCTCATGACGCAGCTCTTGCAAATCGGCAGTTTTTTTACCGGTAATAAGACCGACATCACTTACCTGAATGGTATCATCCATGGCGCGGTTTAAAAGAAAGTTGAAATATGAACCCGCTATTTGCTGTTTACTTAAGGCGTTGCTTAACTGTTGTTCTATGTGGGCTTGCGCGGCTTCCGCCCGGAAAAGCACATCCCCCGTAACAACACCGTTCCTTAAAAGCGATTGACTGACCGCCACGTTTTCCCGCACAACTTTTTGGGCACTTTGATAAATTGCCACGCTTCGCCCCGCCTGAAGGTAATTATAGTAAGCCAAACTAATATCCCGGACGAGCGTATTTTTATAACTGTTTATCGCCGCCTGCTGCCCGAGCTGTTGTTGCTTTTTAAGCTGCATATTAAAATAAATTGCCGGCTGAAACAAAGGTTGAACCAAACGTAACTTGGTATCGTGCTCCTTCTTACGCAGGAAAGGGATTTGCTGGTTTTGTAACAACGGGAAGTTTTGCGTTGGTTGCCCGATAGCGCTGAAAATCTGATTAAGACTTACATAAACAGGATTTACCAGATCCCCAAGAGGAAAATCAATGGTGCGTCCCCCGCCAGCCCTGGAATAACGCGCATCAACTGCAAGGCTGGGCAGAAAAAGGCCCCTTGCCTTTTTTAGGGCAAGAAAACTTTTCTCATAATCCAACTTTTTTTGCTGTAGGGCAAGGTTACTTTTTAGCCCTTGTTCGATATACACTTTTAAGACCGGTAGCTCCGCGGCCTTAACCCCCTGGATGACAATCAAAGTCAGCAACATCAACACAAATGATCTCATACTAATAAACCCCACTAAAAATTAATAAATGACTACAAGTCATTTAAATGGCAAAAAAAATATCCCTTATCTAATAGCGGCCAAACCCTTTGCCGTAATTTTAAACGATGCTTCCATAAGTGTACCGGCATCTACCCCATGGGCGTTAAGCAAATGTTGTTCTTTTAAAGCCAGTATCTGGATCATTCCGGTTGAATGGCCCCACAAAACCGTTGCGGTCAGCATCGGATCCGCATCATTTCGAATACTGCCATCCGCAATACCCGCGGCAACCGTTTCCGCTACAACATGCAAGGTACGTTCGCCCTGTTCTTCACAGGATTGGATGCATGAATCTTCCAATGAGTCCGCAATATTTTTTGACTCATAAAAAATCATAGCCTCAAAGTAATTGGGATGTTTTTGTGAAAAAGCAAAATAGGCCCGGCCGATGTTCTCAACATTTTCCAGCCCGCTCAATTCGGGTTGCTGCGACCCGCGAAACATCTTTTCCAGTATTTTCATGCCCCGCACGTTAATAGCTAAATAAAGGTCTTCCTTACTTTTAAAATACAGGTATAAAGTGCCTTTGCTCAATTCGGCTTCGTCCGCAACCTGATCCATTGTGGTACTTCCATACCCCCTGGAAAAAAACAAACGCTCAGCCGCATCTATAATATCATTGCGCCGTTGTTGCTTTTCACGTTCCTTACGTTCTGCAATACCCAAAAATAAACCCCTTTCTATATTATGACCTGTAGTCATTTTATGCCCCACAATATAATAGCACCAAAATGCAAACACAAATTTTAATTGATTTAGTTTGATCTGCTTTGTCATGCACCGTAAATTGTATAAATTACAATCCACATCAATATCGGGGTTTATGCAGGAAATTGACCAGCTATTAGCGATAATGCGGCGGCTTAGGAAGGAATGCCCCTGGGATGCCAAACAGGATCACGATAGCCTAAAGCGCTATTTGATCGAAGAGTGTTATGAAGTTATTGAAACAATCGACGTGCATGACTATGACAAAATGAAAGGTGAATTAGGTGATGTTTTGCTTCAGCTTGTTTTCCACTCGGCCATTGCCGAGGAGCAAAATGCATTCACTTTTGCCGATGTGGCCCAGGCCATTTCCAATAAAATGATTGAGCGCCATCCGCATGTTTATGGAGATAAATTAGTGCATTCCGCAAGGTCTGTACAAAATAACTGGGAAAAGATAAAACACAAAAACGAAAAACGGACATCCATTCTCCAGGGCATACCAAAAGCGCTGCCAACACTTATTAAAGCCCAACGCATTCAGGAAAAAGCTGCCTCGGTGGGTTTTGATTGGGAAAACAGTTTTGAAATTATCGATAAACTGGCAGAAGAAATCAATGAATTTAGGGAAGCGGCAAAGGGGAAAAAAAACAGCCAAATAGAAGCTGAGTTTGGCGACATCCTGTTCACTCTGGTCAACCTTGCGCGAAAATTAGATATCTCTGCGGGCAACGCACTGGAGAGGACAAACAAAAAATTTATCCGGCGTTTTCAATATATGGAAGACAAATTGGGCAATGACCCGGAAAAAGTTACAACAAGCTCTTTAGAAACGCTTGATAAATTATGGAACGAAGCAAAAACCCACGAAAAAGAAACATGACCGAAAAATATATCCAACAATCCGCGGAATTTACCACCTTGGCGGATTTAGCCAATTTTACATATCAATTTTTAACAGACAACTTTGCCGGTGCGGAACTTAGCCTTTTATGCCACGAACCTGCTGAATCGCCATTAAAAATTATTAAGTCAACTCATGCACAGCGCAGCCTGGCATCTTACAGGGCACAGTTAGAAAACAAGGCGCATGTGGGCCAGGTTTTTATAAGTCATCAGGAAATATTCGAACCTGTCTATATCTTCATATTTGAGACGTCGCTTTCTTCGGACCTATTGGATGTGATTGAAAACTGGCGGAGGGCGTCGATGCAACTATGCAATGGATACCGGGCCGGGTTTGAAAATGCAAATATGTACATGGGCAACCTGATTGCCCAACTTTTACATGATATTCATTCGCTGATGGAATTTGTAAATGACCCGGACGGTGCAAATGCCTTCGATCGTCAGAGCTATCAAACGGAGGTAAATAAAAATCTATTGTTTTTTATCCGTGACCTGGAGTTGTTTAAGACCGAATTTGAGTTGGGGCAATTTTTTAAAGATTCATTGTCCGATATTGGCGTTTTACCCGAAACTATAGAAATCTCGGCTTCCCGGCCTGAGCTTAAGATTAAGGCCGATATGGAGCTGCTGTCCAAGGCCATAAATGAACTTATAAAAAATGCACTTCAGGCAACGGACAATATGTCGGACAAAATCCATATCGATATCTCTGCGGTAAATTTACAATCCCCTTTCATCCCAGACCCATGGTTGCAAATTACCATCCGTGATGAGGGCAGGGGGATTTCCAGCGATTTTTTGCCCTATGTTAAAAAACCATTTTTTACAACCGATAAATATCTTGGACGCAGTGGTTTTGGGCTTGCCATTGCTGAAAAAATAATCAATGCACATCACGGGTTTTTAAAGATTGATTCCGAGGTCAGAAAGTACACACAAGTAAACATTTATCTTCGCGGTATAAAAAATGCAAAAGAAGAGTAAAGTTCTCATCATCGAGGATAACGCCATCTGGCAACAGCGTTATAGAAAATGGCTCGGCCCGGAGTATTTGTTTGCCTTTGCAGCTACAACCGAAGAGGCAAAGCAGCTCTTTTCTGAATTCCAACCGGATATTATTGTCCAGGACCTTGGCTTGCCACAGGTTGAACAGGGTTTGAAAATCCTTGATTTTCTTGTTGGGCAGGGAAGCGACGCGAAAATAATTGTGATCACGGCCTCACAGGATCATCAAAATGCGCTTGAAGCACAAAAACGAGGGGCATATTCCTACTTTTATAAAAATGAAAACATACAGGACGAACTGCCACTTCTTGTAAAACGTGCTATCCGAATGCAATTATTGGAACGGGAAAACCGCCGTTTGAGGGACCGTCTTACCGCAAACCTGCAGTTTGACAGAATCATCGCTGTTAGCAAGCAGCTGCAAAGTATCCTGCGTTTAATTGAACAAACAAAGGCGACCCGGGAGCCCGTTCTTCTAACAGGTGAATCCGGCGTTGGCAAGGAAGTTATTGCCCGGCATATCCATGAGCGCAGTATGTCCCCCAGCAGCCCGTTTATTGCCATAAACGCCGCCGCATTGCCTGAAAACCTTTTGGAAAATGAACTTTTTGGCCATGAGAAAGGTGCCTTTACAGGGGCTAATGACCTTAAAAAGGGTCAATTTGAACTTGCTGAAAACGGGACCCTGTTCCTTGATGAAATTGGAGAGCTTCCTTTTTCTACCCAGGCAAAATTGTTAAGGGTATTACAGGAGAAACGTTTTTTTCGCTTAGGCGGTACAATAGAAATTAAAGCTAATTTTCGCTTGATTGCCGCGACAAATCGCATTTTGCAGGATGAGATAAACAATAAAAACTTCAGGGAAGATTTGTTTTACAGGCTTAATGTAATACCGATACATATACCCCCACTACGGGAACGCCCCGATGATATCCCGGCATTAATCGGTTTTTTTGTAAAAAAATATTGCGACACGTACGGCCTTAAATCCTTAACAAAAATTGACCCGGCGCTGGTTGCCTATTTTTCAAAATTGGAGTGGAAGGGAAACATACGGGAATTGGAAAGTACTTTGACCCGTATGCTTGTAATTAATCCGGCGCGTCTGTCTTTGGAAGAGGTACCGATAGATATTAAGGAAAAAGAAAACCTGTTATTAAAAGACGCTTTAAAGGGACGCTGGACCATGGATGAGTTTACCCGAATGTATGCCCATCTTGTTTATGAACATCATGGTAAGAACAAGAAAGAAACCTGCAAATTTTTAAACATTAACTATCGCACGCTCACTTCCCGCCTTGGCAACAAATAATTGTAGAAAATGCAACTTCTTTTTACGCAGCACTTGTATTTTTTACAATACTTAAGCGCATATACCTGCCTATATACTTGTTTTTATACATCTTGCATTATAAATTAGGTTAATTTGTTGTTTTTATGGCTCTTAGCCCATTGGCACAAAACTTGATAATATATAAATGCATAAAAACAAAAGGATATTGTTTTGGAAAACTTATTATCAGGAAGACTGAATATTTCACAGCAGAGCGATACAAGTGGCAGGGTTTATTTTTCGATTCGGGTTTCGTTTTCAGATAGCGATATTTTGACTATCAACAAAAACGACATTAAAGAACTCATGGATGAGTTGCCCGATATCATTTCTACAGCCATTCAGGCAAGAATGGTCAGGGATTTTTCCATTAACTAAAGACAGGGAGAGCAGCATGAAAATTGTAATATGCGAACAAGATAGCCAAAAAGCCCGTTCCATGCAGGCCATCTTAGGGGCATACAGCTATAAGGTAGTTACCGTTCAAAAAAACGGGGATCTGTTTAAACATGTCGGCCATCAACAACCTGCTGTAATCATTATTAACGACGGCTTCACCGACGACAACGGGATAGATACGCTGAACCGGTTAAAAAATGATCCCGAGACATCAAAAATCCCGATTATTTATATAGGCAAACAAGAAGATAATATCGACAATGTGTTTAAAACCGACCATTCATTTGTTGAGATTGTTGAAGAGCCTGTAAAGATTAAAAACCTGCGCCACTATATTGACAGGTGGACCACCTTAAGAAGTTTATATATAAAGCATTAATATGGAAGCTTTGATAATCATACAAACCATTGTCGTTGTTATATGGTTTATTTTTAAAGGGTTAAATATCAGGGATGATGTTTTATCCTGAAAAGTGGGCGCAAGTCCACTTTTTTAGTTTTGGGCCTTTTGCCCGGCAAAACGCCCGAGTGTCTCGTTAAGAATGGCAATACAGTTCATTAATAAATCCCGGTCCGCACCAGAATATTTCCCAACATCCTTATGTTCAAGACAAATCATTCCGCTGAAGAATTCATCCGCGGATTCAATTGGCCCACCGAGAAACGAATGCAAACCATAATTTGTTTTTTCATTTGTACTAAAACGGGGAATGAAATATTCGCCTTTGTCAATATCATCCAAAAGGTAGGTCTTTTTCTTATGGATTACCCTGCCCGCCAACCCTTCTTCTATATTAAACTTAAACCCCTTTTTTGAAGGTTCTTCAAAACCTATTGTTTTAACTACATGTGCCGTTTGAGGATATTTTGCATCCTTATCAATAAATGCGACGGTAAGCTTATGTGCTTCAAATATCCCGGCCATTTCGTTTACAAATATATTTATCAGCTCTTCGAAATCAGCCGTGGAATTTAATGATTTATATAGTTTTTTTTCTTCATCGAGCAAAGCGAGTTTCTTACCCAATTGAAAATTCTCAAAACTTTGCACAACGGTATTGTATGCCAACAAATTAATCTGGGCCGGTACGGACAGTTCCTCATTATTAAAGAAACCGCTACCGGGCGTGTCAAAAACCCAATACAGAACCTGTGCCTCGGGCAAAACGGTTTTCATTGCAAATAAAGAACCCGGTGTATAAGATGTGCCCTGATATACTTGAATGATATTTGAGGATTCATCCAAACTGTTCTCAATCAGTATGTTATCATCTATTCGATCGATGATTTTTATCAGGCTTTTAAAGTTTTCTCCCCTGGGGTTCTCCAGCACATCATTAACATGACTATAAAAGAGAAAGAGCTGGGCATCTGCTTCACGCACAAGTAAAAATCCGTGCTTGGGCATCAAATAATTATACAGGATTTCAAACTGGCCAACAAGAAACGCATTCAGCCTGGAATCGGGAAGGTTTAAAAGCGTAGATAGACTGACAGAATCCACAGATAACTTCGGCCTATTTTTAACGGCGGGATTAATAACCTCTTTATCTTCGCTGCGGTGTAACTTCAGCCGCTCGTCTCCATCGTATGGAACTGAAGCAGGACCTGCAGTCAAGGTGTACTGCTCATAAAGGAAATACAAAATGGTAAATAACAAAAGTGTTTTGATAAATATCAACACACCTTGTCCAAAAATATCCGCTGGAATATAAATGCCAACGAGAATAAGAATGAATAAGACAATATAATTCTTCACCCAAACCACCTTATTATAAACGATGGTTTAAATGTACATAAGATCATCAATAATACAAAATTGATTCAATTGCCTTCGCCGACAAGTTTTATTGATTTTTTACTTGTTGGGCTTACCGGAGAATGTGAAACACTGTCCTTTTTAACCGGCTCGGTATTTGATAAGGTCATATTCTTTTGCGAGGCGGGCAGCATTTTAGTTGTAACCGGCGCTGATATTGTGGATGATGGCTGGATGTCACCTGTCTGTTGATCGACATCCGTTCCAAAGTTTGTAAACATCATAAAATAAACGGCAACAACCAGCATCGCACCGGAAAAGATATAGGATATTCCGCGTTTGTTAACCAGCGCTGTTTTGGAGTCTTGTGCACCAAGGGCTTGGATCCGCTGTCTTAAATTTTGATCAAAATCATTTGAGGCGGTTAGCGGTGCAAGCTGTTGTACTTTTTGATGCAGGACAATGGCATTTATATAAATCCGCTTACATTCCTGGTTTTCTTCCAGCAATTTATCAATTGCTTTTCTTGTATCCGGTTCTAACGAACCATCTATATAATCGCTTAAAAGAGCGATCGCTTTGTCACAATTGACCATAGGCTCCTTTTCCTTTATTCGTTTAAATCGTCCATTATTGGCTTTAAATCTTTTTGAAGTTTTAAGCGTGCCCGGTTTACCCGCGATTTAACGGTTCCAAGCGGAATTTTAATAATCTGGGCAATCTCTTCATAGGAAAAGCCCTGTACATCCCTTAATAAAATGATTTGACGAAATTTTGGTGATAACTTGGAAATTGCACTTTGTACTTCTTCATCGGTTAAGGCATTATTTGTAGAACGGTCCGGTTTTACGCCATGATCGGGCAAATCAAAATCTTTGCCGGTATCCATAAAATTATGAATCGAAAAAAACTGCCGCCGTTTTCTTTTTCGTAGTTCCGTTTTTGCAAGATTGGCCGCAATGGTGTAAATCCAGGTTGAAAAACGCGCAATCTCACGATAATAATGTTTGTTTTTATATAATCGTAAAAAAGTTTCCTGTAAAATATCTTCGGCCTCGGTCCGATTTCCAACAAAACGATATATGAAATTCATTAGAGGATCACGATATCGTTTAACCAACAAATCAAAGGCATAAGCGTCACCTTGTTGAAAACGAGCGATTAGCTGTTCGTCGGTTGGCCCTGCGGATGATGAATTGGCTTTCTTTTCTTGCTCTGTCATGTTTTAATCTTAGTTTTTAACACACGATTTATAATACGGTTCCATATTATTTTATTTTTTGCAAACAAACAATAAAAAATCCTGAAGTATCGCACCGTCGTCGCCCTGGGAATTCTTTGTCTTGAAATCACATTCCTGCAAACGGTTTATTACGGTTCCTAACTGATCGGTGGAAAAGTTTTGCGAAACGGCATTCATTTTTTTCCACTGAAAGTCGGCCATGTGCAATTGGCTCCTGACAGCGGCCGGATCTAATTTCTTTTTTAAATGCGAAAGCAGCAGAACTTTCCGGAAATAAGCAAATAATATTCCGATTATGGCATTGATATTTATGCCGTTCTCCAACATCTTTGTAGCAATCTTTAATGACGAACGAATATCCCTTCGACCGATGGCCTCCTGAAGGGCAAAAATGTTAATTTCTTTTGACATCCCCGTTAAGGCGATAATATCTTCGGGGGCTATTTCCGTATTATCTTTTTTATAATTCTTTAGTTTTTCGATTTCATTGGAAAGTGTCAATAAGTTGGGGCCCGTATATTCCAGCAACATATTTAGCGCGGTTACGGTTATTATTAAGTCTTTTTCTTTTACAAGCTTTTGTGCCCAGGGCATCATGTGATACTCTTTTATAGCTTTACACTCTACAAGCTGGGCCATAGATGCTACTTTTTTATAAAACGCATTGCGACCGGCTTCGGAAAGTTGCAGTACAAGTATGGATGCTTTTTGGGGAGCGCCAAGATATTTTAAGAATAGCTCCTGATCGGCCACGTTCACCCGGTTAAACTCCTTGACCAGAACCATTTTCCAATCGGATAACATTGGATATGCCAGGGAAGCATTTACAATTTCAGCATAGGACGTTTCCGGTCCATTGAGTACAATACGGTTTAACCCCCGTGCGGAAGCATCTTTAAAAAGCGTCTTTTCCAAAGCATGAATAATTTGATCATGAAAAAACATTTCCGGACCAACCAACAGGTAACAGGATGCTAATTCCTGTTTTTCAATCTTACGGATAACTTCTATAGAATTCATAAGCGACGCTTTATCCCAAGCCAATCATTAAATTTATTATTTAGCATGACACCGATAAACAGAACAATCCCCCATTGGAAAAATGTTGTGGCCAGGCTGTTCTTTTCAAAAATATCCCAGCTTGCATCCGGCAGCCATAGCGTTGATTGATATAACCACCATCCGAGCATGGCAATAAATTCCAGGGGCAGAACAAAATAAAACAATACCCGGAAAGCAATGAGGGTAAAAAAATAATATTTTTTGGGACGGTACCATTCATCAACAAATTCGCGTACGCCAATTTTCACAACAACAAAAGCAAACATCGCCCCGCTTACCATCAACCCCAAGCCCCATACCCAATCCTGATTGCTAAAAAAATCCATCGATATTGCGGATGGCAGGCCAAATAACGCCGTGACGCAGGCAATGATCAATGTGGATTTTTTACGCGAAAGTCCAAAATCCATGAGCAGACGGGTGGCCAGTTCCAGCATGGAAATAAGGCTCGAAAGCGCCGCGAAAAAAAGGGCCGTAAAAAAAACAAGTGCAAATATTTTGCCCCCGGACATGTGGCTAAACAGTTTGGGGACGGTTATAAATGCCAAGCCCTGGTTACCGTCGGCAAGGGATATTTGTGCGTCTTTTACCGTGGCGCTTAATGCAAACACAGTGGGGATAATCGCCAATCCGGCAAAGATCGATGCCAGGTTATTGCCGATGCCGGTTATAAAAACATTGCCGGTGATATTTTCATCTCTATTGGTATAGATGGCGTAGGTTAAAATTAACCCCCACCCCGCACCGGTGGACCAGGCCGATTGTGACAAACCTTCCAGCCAAACTTTGTAATCGGTCAATTGAGCAAGTTTAAATGAAAATAAATAGGACAGACCAATATCCGCCCCGTTTAATGAGATTGCTTTCACGGCGGAAACGATTAACAAAACAAACAGGCTGGGTATTATCCATTTTGAAAAACGTTCGATGCCTTTTACCACCCCGGCATAAATCAAACTGGCCGCAATGCTAAGGGCAATAAGGTGAAAAATGACTGGCTGCCAAACGGATGCCGTATAAGCCGCCCAATATTGATCATGGTTCACCCGGAACATTTCGCCGCTAAAAGCCATAATCAAATATTTCAGGCTCCAGCCGCTCACCACGGCATAATAAAACATAATTGCGCTGGTACAAAAAGCGACAAACCAGCCCATAAAGGTATAGCGACCGCCAAGTGCTTTCCCAAAGGCGGCTATCACGCCAAGACGCAATTTTTTACCCATGGAAAACTCCACCAACAACAGGGGAATGGACCACAGAACGAGGAAGATTGCCCAGGTAAGCAAAAAGGAACCGCCATATTTCCCGGCAAGTCGCGGGAAGCGCCAGATATTACCGGCGCCTATGGCCATGCCGAGCGTAGTGGCAATAAGACCAAAACGCGATGAGAACAATTCCTGAGCTTTCTTTTTCATAGCTTATGCCCCGATAAAATGCCAGGTCAGGCCCAGTACGGAAACAAGAAGACAATAATAACCGAACCACTGCAGTTTGCCTTTTTTAACCACATCCAACAACCACAATATGGCCAGCCAGCCGGATACAAAGGCCACAACCGTACCAACAATATAGTTTAGCGTCTGATCCGGGCCAAGCGGGGCTTTCATAACATCGGCAGCTTTTAGCACAACAGCGCCCATAACAGCGGGCAGGGACATGATAAAAGAAAACCTGGCCACCTTATCCCGGCTTACACCAAAGGCCATACCGCTAAAGATTGTACTGCCACTGCGGGATATCCCCGGCAAAATGGCGAAGGCCTGGGCAATACCGATCACAAAAGTATTCGAAAAATTAAATTCCCTGCCCTTCTCTTTTAAAAAGCGGGTGGAAGAGACAACAAGACCGGTTATAAAAAGCATGGCATAAACAAAAAGAGTGCTATCAAAAAACACTTCAATTTGGTCTTTAAAAAGCAGGCCTACAAATGCCGCCGGTATGGATGCAACGATCACATAATAATCCCAGCGTAAATATTCATTCAACTCGGCGTCCGTGCTCTTTTTTACCCAAACGAAGTAAGGCGCCATAAGCATCTTGGAAATTTCATATCGAAAAGCTACAAAGGTTGCCAAT
Source organism: uncultured Calditrichaceae bacterium (assembly GCA_964456445.1). Classification (GTDB taxonomy): domain Bacteria; phylum Calditrichota; class Calditrichia; order Calditrichales; family J004; genus CAYWBI01. The sequence continues at coordinate 9,440 of CAYWBI010000032.1, read as the reverse complement.
AATGTACCAAAGTGTAAAAACACTTCAAAAGTGATCCCTTTATCCTGAAAATTTAAAAATTCTGCAACTAAGACCAAATGCCCCGAACTGGAAATGGGCAGGAATTCTGCAAGACCTTGTACCAAGCCAAGAATTATGGCTTTTACTAACTCCATCTAAAATCTCCTTTTATATGCGTTCATAGTGGGGCAATTTATCCAATTAGCCTAATCAGCACAAACGGATTTGCATTGACAGGAGGGCCCGGAGCCTAAATCACATATAATTTATTTGAATCCTGCTTAAATGAAAACTATCTTTGCCCTTTTTACAGGACATTTTCATTTTGGAGAAATTGATGAAATCCATTGCAATTTTAACAAGTGGCGGGGACGCCCCGGGCATGAATGCCGCTATCCGTGCCGTTACAAGAACCGCATTGGCCAATAACATTGATGTAATAGGAATTGAACGTGGATTTTCCGGTCTGGTTTACGGTGAGTATAAGCAACTTGACCGCCATGCGGTTTCCAACATCATCCAACGCGGTGGCACAATTTTAAAATCGTCACGCTGTGACGAATGGCGCTCCCCTCAGGGGCGTGAAAAGGGTGCCAAATTTCTAAAAAAGCTTGGCGTGGCCGGTTTGATAGGCATTGGCGGCGATGGTACTTTTAAAGGGCTGTACCATTTTTCAGAAGAATATGACACTCCGGTAATTGGTATCCCGGGAACGATTGACAATGATATCTATGGAACGGATTACACGATCGGTTTTGACACTGCGCTGAACATTGGTATTGACGCCATTGATAAAATCCGCGATACGGCCGATTCCCATGAACGGTTGTTTATAATTGAAGTGATGGGACGGAATTCAGGTTTTATCGCGTTAAACGTTGGCATAGGGGGCGGCGCCGAAGAAATTATAATCCCCGAGAAAGAAGAAACGCTTGAAGATGTTGCCGAACGTCTGTTCCAGGGCAGGAAAAAAGGAAAGAGCAGCAGTATTATTGTGGTGGCCGAGGGCGATGAACCCGGCATGTCTTTTACCCTGGCAAATAAAATAAAACGTATCAGCGGGATGGAATCAAAAGTTGTAGTTCTGGGCCATATCCAGCGCGGTGGTTCCCCAAGCGCTTACGACCGCTACCTCGGCAGCTTTCTCGGCAGTGAGGCCGTGTTTGGGTTGATTGACGGTAAGAGCGATATGATGATTGGACTCGTGAACAATAAAATAAAATTTTCAAAATTTTCCGACGTCTGGCAACGCCGAAAATTAATTGATAAACGCTTGCTTCGTTTAAACCATTTCCTGTCATGAACCAGGCAGTGGAAATAGTGAAAATTTAATTTTAATCCCAATGGATGTTTTGATTATAGGTACTGATTCCCAATAATCCGGAACTCTTGTACTTTTATAATTGCTTTCAATTTATTTCAAAACCACAATTAAACCTTTTGATGAAGGATCCTGCTAACCCAAAATATTTTGCCTAAAGGAAAAAGGAATAAAAAATCAGCGCCGGAAGGAATATGCCTGAATTCTTTTCTGTTGGGAATGGACCATGCAGGCCATTGGATAGAACAATATAAAAAAATCTCGTTTTAAACTGCCTTTATTTCAGTGCGGACATCTGCCACACCTTCCAAACGGGCTTCCAGTTGATCTCCATCATGTAACGGCCCCACCCCGGAAGGCGTTCCGGTTAAAATAACATCGCCTTCTTCAAGGGTAAAAAAACGGCTGATATAGGCAATTAAAAATGGCAGGCTAAAAATCATGTGCGATGTATTGCCCTGCTGCCGTGTTTCCCCATTTATTTTTAACATAATTTCCAGCTTATGTGGGTCCGGCACGTATTCCCGTGGAACAAACACCGGGGTTATCGGGCACGCGCCATCGAAGCCCTTTGCCACGGCCCAGGGCATGCCTTTCTTTTTGGCAACGGCCTGTAAATCCCGCAGGGTCAAATCAAGCGCCAGGCCATACCCGGCAATATGCCCCAGCGCTTTTTGCTCAGTTATATCCCTGCCCCCCCTGCCGATAAGCAAAGCCAGTTCCAATTCATGATGGACCGCCCCGTACTGCAAAGGTATGAACAGCGGCTGGTGGATATCACATAAAGACGTGGCGGGTTTTAGAAAAAGGATTGGCTCACCCGTAGGCACGGCGCCCATCTCACGGATATGTTCGGAATAATTTCTTCCAACGGCTATAATTTTTGAACACGTCAGGCGATGCCCGGATTTTATTTTAAGCTCTTTCATTCTCATTCCTTTTCGATTTGTGTAAACTGGCCCTTTCTTACAGCCAATACCGGCTCATCTCCTTTTAGCGCCATACCGCAGGGGATGATAAGACATGGATGTGCTCAGCAGAAGGCCTCAGGCGTCATCCAAAATCCTGAAAAGACGGATTTTACCGCGCACAATATGTAATTCTTTTATCTCATCAAGGGCGGAATAAACTTCTTCCTCCATGGCATTGTTCACAAAAATATGCACATACCCGATCGGGACACCTTTTTGCGTGCTCACTTCGGCATGGGCAGATGTAATATTAATTTTTTTTGAACCGATTGCACGGGTAATCTCCCCCATGACCCCAGGCTTATCGACACAGGGAAAACGTAAATAGTACGCCGTTACAATTTTGCAAATATCCAATAGTGGCTTATTGTTCCAGTTAAAATAAAAACGCTGCCGACGGGGATTGTTATAGATACGGTTGGCCACATCAACCAAATCACGTAAAATCAAACTGCATGTCGGATCGGTGCCCACACCGCGTCCATATACCATATACTCACCCAGCAAATCAGTTTTTATATAACAGGCGTTGTACTCGCCTTTTACGGTGATCATGGGATGGCGTTTTGGCACAAGTGTCGGCTGGACACGCGCTTCAAAACTGTCTTCATGATCCCGCATAATCACAAGTAATTTTATTTCATAACCAAAATTTTCCGCCCACATCACATCATTAAGCGTAACACTGGAAATGCCTTCGGAATGAATATCCAGGTAATTTATATCCACGCCAAAGGCCGTGGCGGCCAGGATGGCAACTTTCATGGCCGAATCGGCGCCGGTATAATCAAGTATCGCAAGTGATTCGCCCATTTCCACGATACGGGAATCTTTCAGGGTTTGGCGCATACTCGTTTTGTTTTCTGACATTCGGCTGAGGATATAGTTGGAAACGCCGCTGACCACGCCATACAACTGGGAAATTTTATTGGCAACAAGGTCGCGTTGAATAATTGCAGCAATTGGCAGCCCGCCACCCAGCGCGGGCTCGGTTAAAAAATGGATTTGATGCTCGTTGGCCCAATCGGACAGCTCATGCATTTTACTGGCCAGCAGCACGCGGTTGGCGGAAATGACATGAATTTTATTTGCGATGATTTTTTTTATAATAGAAAAAACCGGTTCAATTCCGCCGATGGCGTCGATAACAACCTTGATCGAATCGTCTTCCAGGATATCTTCCAGTTTGACAGTAAAGAGTTGCGGATCAATAAATTTTGGCCGACGGATGGACGAAGACTTTACGAATATCCGTTTCAGAACCAGATCGATACCCGTTTGCTCCAGTATTTTTTCACGTTTTTTAAGCCACGAACCGTAAAATCCCAGGCCGAGTTTACCGGCGCCAAGTAGCGCGAAACCGATTGTCCTGCGTCTAGCCATAGTATTCCTATTTTTGCGGCAAGTTGGTAGAGATGACCATTTTAAAGATTCCGTTTTTTCGTAAAATATCCATCACCTTTATTACCTCTCCATGTTCCGCCTTAGTATCCGCTTTGAGTACAATGTTGCGATCCTTTGAAAGGGTCCCTAACTTTTTGATTTCATCGATCATCACATTTGTCGATATCATCCGATCGTTCAGGAACAGATTATCATCCTTATCAATATACAAAATTATCTTTTGCGTGGTGTAATTATCCGAACTTTCGGCATTGGGCAGAGTGAGCTCGATGCCGGGTTGTTCTAAAAAAGTAGAAGACACGGCAAAGAATATAATCAGGATAAACAATACATCGATCAACGAGGTCATGTTCAGGGCAAGTTTTTTCGTTTTTTTTGAAGATAACTGCATGGCGCTCCTTCTATTTGGCTTCCCTGGCCTTATTCATTTTTAAAACCAGTTTATTCGCCTGTTCCTCGATGTCCAGGATCAGGTTGTCCGCCTTGGAACTGAAATAGTTAAAGGCAATCAAAACCGGAATGCCGATAAACAAACCGGCCACCGTGGTAAGCAATGCTTGTGATATACCACCGGAAAGCGCCGCCGTTTGCCCCACACCCTGATCCTGAATTACGGAAAAGACCTGCACCATGCCAATAACCGTCCCCAATAAACCCAATAACGGTGCAATGGCGGCGGTTGTTTCCAGAATGGGCAAACCCTTTTGCAACGTACGTATTTCCTGCCGACCCTGATCTTGTAAAACCTCCCGCATTTCCTCCAACGGGACATCGGGATTATCCAGCACCATGCTCAATAAATTTGGCAGGGGGCCATTATGTTTGGAACAAACATTCCGGGCCAGATCGATATCCTTTAAGCTGGAAAAATTTTCAACCACGGAAACCACTTCGGGTATGATTATTTTTCGTCTCAATAAGGATACCCAGCGTTCTATCACGTAAACAACAGCGATAATCGAGGCAAAAAGTAACGGGTACATCATGATGCCGCCCCGCTCAAATAATTCAAACATATATCTATCTCCCTTTTCTTAAGTCCGGATAATATAAAGTTGCGGTTATCCCCAGTTTTTCGTCGGGGAAATCCGGCGGTAACGGGGCAAATGGAAAGAGGGCCTTGATCGAGGCCACACTGGCGTCTTTTAAGGATTCATGGCCCTTATGGTTAAGGACCTGAAGCTTTAATAGTTTTCCATCACGTGAAATTTCAAAGTATATTTTGGTTTGTCCATGGATAAGTCCCAATCGGTTATAGGCGGGGGGCGCAAACCATACACTTTGATGTTTGCTTTTCAGCTTATTTATATAAGATGCCCAGGCCCATTTGTAGGTGCTTAGGCTCATTGCCCCCACTTCATTTACCGAAAACTGTTTTTGCTGAAATCGGGAAGCGTTGAGAAAAGAGGCTTGTCTCTGTTGGCGGGCAGTTTTGCCGGAATTGCCCTTTTGCTGGTTTGTTTCGCTTTCGGAACGGTCAACGTATTTACCTACGAGGGCCTCTGCACTAAATGCCTGGCGGCCTTTAGGCATTATCGCTTCCCATTTTTTCTGTTTTACCGAAGGTTGATATAAATCCTGCACAAGCGATGAATTACCTTTTATCATCGGACTGTTTTCACGAAACGCGTTTGTTTTCTCCGGGTTGCGTGCCCTTGAATTTTGCTCGGAAAGCAAATCCGCATTGCGGGGTGTTTCATTGTTTTCATTTTGGTTCTTAACCACCGTCCGGGGCTGCTCCCTGGGGCGCGGTTTGTTTTCCGGGAAGGTCAGTTCAATATCGGGATAGACCGGTTCTGGCGGTGTTTGCGCCGAAACAAGCCAGCCACCCTTGCCTGCCAACAGCAATAACACCACGTGAAACAGTAAGGAAAATACAATAGCAATACTAAAGAGCACTTTTCGTTTGGACATCGATCCTGTATTTCCTTGGTTATTTGGTGTTGTTTTCGGGTGAACGAATTTAAAAGAAGAAGGTTTCCGAATCAATTAGACAAACCAGGAAATAAAATCTTGCATGATTTTCCTGCGGATCTAACGTTTTCAGTTCTGAAATTATCTATAAACAATCAAAAATCCGACCGGGAAAAATCATTTCAATGATTCCGTTTAAAAAAATATAGGCATAATGTTCGGCCAATGGAAAGGAACATTCAACACATTGATATCAAACAAATAAGGGAAATAAATGCAATTGCCGGGATAAAAATTTGTGGGTAGTGTTTGCTTTAGCTATTTTTTGTTTTCGTTTACAAAGACTATCGGCATAAAACGGCCAATGCCAATCACCAATAAATCGGATAAGGGGCAAAAATGATCCGCTTAATTATCATAAGTATTCTCGGCGTTCTTCTCTGGGGCAGTTGTCGGCAAAACCCGACGGCGATCCAGGCGCAATTTGAACAACGTGCCAAGGTTATTGGTCAGAAATATGTAGCGGATAAATCCTTAAATGTATATGATGTAAAGCTGGAACGGCCGGGCGGTCACTGGACAATGACAGGCAAAACAAACATCCCGGCTGCAAAGTCAGCTCTTAGCGCTTTTTGTGATTCGCTTTTTGGTAAAGAATATTTTACAAACCAGCTTCGTCTTTTGCCCGCGCAGGAGCTAAAAGACAGCACCTATGCCCTTGTAAAAGTCAGCGTCGCCCATCTGCGCCGCCAGCCGCGTCATGCCGCGGAATTGATCGACCAAACCATCATGGGCCGTGTGTTATCGGTTCTGGATGAAAACGACGGCTGGTATCTCTGCCAGACAAATTATGGCTATGTAGGTTGGGTGTCCGGCTCTTCCCTCACCCGGACCAATAAAGCCGGGGCCATGAGCTGGGAAAAATCGTCCCGTGTAAGGGTTATCGGATTAAACGGAACCATCTACAGTCAGGCGGACAGCCGATCCTTACCGCTAAGTGATGTGGTATTAAACATGGAATTGGCCGGTAAAAAGAACAACGGCCGCTGGACGGAAGTTAGCTTGCCGGATAAACGCAGCGGTTTTATTCTTTCGAGCCTAATAAGCGATGTATCGGTCAGCCCCGATTCAGGCAGCGCCGCCATCCTGCGTTCCGCAGAAAGCATGCTTGGAGTGCCCTATCTATGGGGTGGCAACTCCAACAAGGGCAACGATTGTTCGGGCTTTACCCAAACCGTGTTCAAGGCCCACGGTCTGCAACTGCCGCGCGATGCGAATCAGCAGGCGAAAATAGGCGTAACCATTATGCCCGACAGTCCTTTTTCCAATCTAAAACCCGGTGATCTGCTCTTTTTTGGCGCGGGAAAAAAAGTAACCCATGTGGGCATCAGTCTGGGCGGCGCACGTTATATCCATCAGGCGGGGCAGGTTCATTTTAACAGTTTTGACAAGTCGTCACCGGAATATAATCCGGCGCGGCGTAAAAATTTTAAATTCGCCAAACGGATATTGAAGTAAATCAGCTTGCCGCATCATTAAAAGTTTTGACGTAATATATATTTATCCAACCGGGGGTTGGCTCAAAACCCCGGTCATAATCCTGAAAGATGCAAATTGAGAAATCCCTGATCTCAGGTTTCATGGCGCCGGCGCCGCCCGCCACACTACATCAAAACTGCTTCAAATAGCTATGGGTACGATCGTTGATTCCCGGTTTAAAAATCCATGCTTTTTATCAACTCCAAAATTCTTTATCTTTCTAGCCGGAACAAAATGGGAAAATTGACTTTTACAGATACAAATCTCTCACAAGAAAAAATTGGACGATATGAAAATAGTTTATGGACCCTACGAAATAGAAAACGGTCTTTTCCTGGCCCCTATGGAGGACGTCAGCGATTACCCCTTTCGCATGATCTGCAAAAAGCTGGGCGCGGATGTGATGTATTCGGAATTTATCAGTTCCGAGGCCCTGATCCGCGACGCGGAAAAAGCCTTCAAAAAGATGACCATCAAACCGCAGGAACATCCCATCGGCATCCAGATTTACGGCAACCGGATTGAGGCCATGGTAGAAGCGGCACAAATCGCCGAGGAAAAGGGACCTGATTTTATCGATATAAACTTTGGCTGTCCGGTCAAAAAGGTCGCCCTGCGCGGAGCGGGGTCCGGTTTATTACAGGATATACCTAAAATGATCAAAATGTGCGCAGCGGTGGTACGCGCGGTGGAATTGCCGGTGACGGCCAAAACCCGTCTCGGATGGGACGCCGACACTGTTTCAATCGTCGATATTGCCCGGCAGATGGAAGGCGTGGGTATCGAGGCGTTGGCCATCCATGGCCGGACACGCGCCCAAAAATATAAAGGCGAGGCTGACTGGGATTGGATCGCAAAGACCAAACAGGCGGTCAATATCCCCATCATCGGCAACGGCGATATCCTAACTCCGCAGGCAGCCATCGAAGCCTTTGACCGCTACGGGGTGGATGCCGTGATGATCGGGCGCGGCGCCATCCATAACCCCTGGATATTTCGCGACGCCAAGGCGTACCGCAAAACAGGACAGGCGCCCCCGCCACCTTCACTGGAAGAACGGGTGGATATTCTTAAAGAACATTATTTTTACAACGTGGAATACAAAGGTGAGCGGCGCGGCGTGCTGGAGATGCGTAAACACATCAGTGGATATTTAAAAGGACTGCCGCATATCGCCAAATACCGTTCCAAAATGGTTCAGGTGGAAAAACTGGAAATCATCAATGAGATGCTGGACAGCCTGAAAAAAAACATCCATATCCTCGATGTGTTACGGGAAGTAGATGAACAAAAAGCCCTGCGTGAAAATCCACAAAACGTTTAACCGGTTTCCCCGGTAAGGAAAAGGTAAAACAGATTTACATTATTCTGGCTGTATAAAACGTCAATCGAAGCAAGCACCCATGGAGTGAGAAAAACGGATATGAAAGAAGAAACGGTTTATCGCGAATCACGTTTACGCAGCATCCTGAAGGCGGGCACCTGGCGCTTTGTCGCAACGGGAACAACACTCAGCATTGCCTATATCGTTACAGGCAAAACCGAGGTGGCCGTGACCATCGCCGGCATCGAAGTTTTTACAAAAATGATTATCTATTACTTTCACGAGAGGGCCTGGCAAATGCTGCCCAGGGGATCGATCCGCAAATTGATAAAACAGAAGCGGCAGGCAAGACGAAAGGCCTAAGAACGCAAAAAAATCATGGCATTAAATGAGGCTAATTATTCTAAAAGGCTCTGAAGCGGAACAATGTATTGATTCTGTTAAAAACTAAAAAAAATGAAGCTAAAAATCCTAAAATAGTGGTAGCAACTAACGAACAGATTGATGATCATATTTTAAATAAGGATGACAAAATTGATGAAGATATGAGCCTGAAATGCTATCTCCCCTATAGCTATCGGAAACAGATGAATCACTATAGACGTTTGATGAGGTAATGGTTCTATGTTAAAATTATTAATATTTTTCTTCTTAATCATAAATCACACTGCACAAGTAGATGTAGGCAATAGGCAACTCGACTTTTTTGTGAAGAATGATTTTATTACAGCAAATAGATCAGAAACGATTAAGCTGAAACTATCGCTTACAAATAAAACAGAAAAAACATTGACTCTAATGGGAATAAATTCTTCCGGGCAATGCTGCTAGCCGATTCAAGTTTTTTTCCAATAGATACAAACCATTTTTATCAAGGATTTTATTTTTTAATAAAGGATCAATTTGGCAACAAATTTCCTCCGGACAGTACTTTAGAATATGACATGGGGGAAACAGAAGGTTTTAA